>CAZWPF010000138.1:0-5501 GCA_964636205.1 uncultured Chitinophagaceae bacterium
TATTGCTGCGGAGATCGCAATGATCAGGCAATGCGCTGTGGAAGAGGTCGCCGAAATTACTACTGCCAATGCCGCAAAGATTTTTCGGAACTATCCGGAAAAGAATTAACTTTGCAGCCCTTCAGGGAGACGTGTCCGAGTGGTTGAAGGAGCACGCCTGGAAAGTGTGTATACGGGAAACTGTATCGCGAGTTCGAATCTCGCCGTCTCCGCTGAAAACTTGAAAAGCCCCGCGATCAAACGATGTGGGGCTTTTTATTTATTCTAAAAAATGATTTTTTATTTCCTTTCAAAGTTACAGCTCACTCAGGAAAGTCTCCAGATGATCCAATTCCACATGATCCATCACCACGATCTTAAACCAGTTCGGATTGCCATCATGGGTATCCGGTACTAATCCATATTTCTCAGCTAATTCTTCGCTGATATGCGTAGCCCGAATTGTAATGATATTCATCTTGGGATGGCGATAAAAAGGAATGCCCTTGGCCTCCAATTTGCGGCAGCACCAATTGGTACGGTATAACAATTTGTTGATCTTCTCCAACCAGCCAAACGGTCCGTAGGTAAACAAAATCATCCAAACTGCAATGGCATTCGCCCCTGAGCGACTCCCGCTAAGTGTGATATCCATACCACTAACATACTGAGCCTCCCGGGTGTAAACAAAAGGCATCATACCTTTGCGTACTATAAATACCCCCGTGCCATAGGGCGCCTGAAGCATTTTATGTGCATCCAACGTAACTGAAGACACATGGGGATTGCGGAAGCACAACTGATTATCGGGTTCGCTCACGGGATAGATAAATCCTCCAAAAGCACCGTCCACATGCATTTTAAATGGCAAATCATGTTTTTCCATTGCCTCCACGTAAACAGAGGGGTCATCAACACTACCAAACATGGTTGTGGCCATATTGGCAAAAACTATGAAATACTTTTTACCCGCTTTCTTCGCCTCAAGAATTACCTCATTCAGACCATCGACAAGAATTTCACGGGTATTGAAATCTACAGGCACCGAAAACCAAGCGATATTCAGCAGATTTGAAGCCTTCGCCACAGAATAGTGCGTGTCTTCAGAACTGATTAATGCAATTTCATCGATGGAGGCTTCGTGTTCCTGCATGAAATAATTACGATAAATCCAGGCAGCCTGAATATTGGCTTCGGTACCACCCGCTGCTATATACCCATCGCAGGAATCCGGTTCAGCTCCGAGCATGTCAACAGCAAGCAATGCAATTGTTTCCCTTTCTAATTCCTGAGTACCTTTAAAAAAAGCCTCGGAATCACCCATGGTATGACAACCGATATGGTTAGGATTCTGAACATAGGTTCGCAGCAACGGTGCCTCCTTTAAAAACGAAGCCTGATCGTAAAAAACATGTCCATCGAGTTTAGAAGCCGGAATGCCTAAAGATATCTTTTGGGAATAATCGATATTCTCTTTTAAGGCCGCAGTGATTCTTGCGTCCATCTCCGGGTGCGAAAGCTTTTTCCAGTATTGCATAGCGATTGCAAAGTTAATCCTTAACAGGATTACCCGTACTATCGTGAAGATCAGAATTTTGAATAGAATCGGTCATTGAACGATAAATCTCAGCAAGTTGTGGGTGTGAGGCTAGCAAATCCAGATGGCGGTCTATGGTGACGAGGTCCCTTCGAATTGCCGGACCGGTTTGGAGCTTGGCAGGAGACTGTTGATGGATTCGTTCAAAAGTCTGACTGATAATGGGCATCAATACCGAAAAGGGTAGGGAGCGCTCAGTACATATCGACTCACAAATTGCGAGCAAATGATTTACAAAATTATTGCCAATCACTGCGCCTAGATGGAGCCATCTTCTTTGCAGATCATCTGCCTCAAACACTTGTTCAGAGAAACCGTGAGCCAATTGTCTCACGATATTCATTGCCTGCGGATTATTGGCATCGATCGCACAGGGAACCTGCCGGTGGTTGGGCAGCTGATGCTTTACTATGGAATAAACCGGCCATATTACCCCATGATTTTGTGCAGGCTCCAGAACTGATAGATCTGTCGCCCCTGATGTATGCACCAATACAGCTCGTCCCTTGGAAAGACGACCCGCCAACTCAGCGATTGCCAGATCGGTCACAGCCAACAAGGTGACCTCCTGTTCCAGGTCAGCAATGTCCTCAATTTCCTGCACAGAGGTACCGTTTACCGAGGCTGCCAGTTCTCCTGCTCGCTGCTGATCCCTCCCGTAAATCCCGACGCATCGATGTCCCGACATGGTAAGTCGGTGCGCCAGAAACCAAGCCATATTCCCCGTTCCAACAATGCTGAACTTCATGATCAGTTTTTACTTGTGCTTGATATAGTATTCGGTCATAAGCTTATGAACCCGCTGTTTGAGCTCGGCCACATCGTCTAAAGTTAGCCCTTTTGTCTCGATCGGTTCCAGAAATTCTAACCTGATGGTACAGGGACGTCCCCAAAAATTAATATAGTGTGGAAGAATTCTACCGGTGTTGAAAATCAACGCCGGGATGATCGGCTTGCCTGCTTTGATTGCCGTGGTAAATGCCCCGTCGTAAAATTGTTGCAACGGCTGATCGGTCTTATTCCGGGTGCCTTCGGGAAACAAACAAAGGTGCAATCCCTTTTCCAAAACCTGTTGCATCTGAATCAGACTATCCCTTTTACTTTGGTTATTTTTCCGGTCGACCAAGATAGAACCAGCTTTGTAAATCACACCAAATAAAGGAACACTAGCCATCTCCTTTTTAGCCAGTGTTTTATTCGGACCGGGAATCCAGGGAGATGTTACAGGAATATCAGCAAGAGAATTATGATTGCATACCACTACGTAGTTGTCCCCCTTTTTAAAATGGTGCTTTCCCTTTCGAACAACTACGCAACCGATCAAGGGTAAATAGAAACCCATCCACACCCTGAAAATGGGATGCAACAATCGGGATTGGAGCGGATCGCTAAATAGGGTGGTTAACCAAACCGGAATGACTACCACCAGCATGGTGCAGGTGAATAGTAGCATGGCATAGATGAAGTAAACATGTCCAGCTATTCGAGCTAATGGATGAATTTTTTGCCGTTTAGATTTCATAATAAATTTACAAACACCAATTTATGGGCTCCAGACCCTGTTGAGCTAACCAAATGTTGGCTTTACTAAAATGGCCGCAACCAAAAAATCCGCGGTTTGCCGACAAAGGTGAGGGGTGGGGCGCTGTCAGCACCAGATGTTTTTGACTATCTATCAAAACCTTCTTACCGGCAGCAAAATTACCCCAAAGCATAAAGACCACCTTATCTTTCTGATCTGATATTTTGCGAATTACTGCATCAGTAAAAACCTGCCATCCCAAATCACGGTGCGACATAGGCTTGTTGGCCTGTACGGTCAGACAGGTATTGAGCAACAACACACCCTGAGCCGCCCATTCAGAAAGGTCTCCATGATCAGGTATAGGACAATTGAGGTCCTGCGCCAGTTCTTTATAAATATTTCGAAGCGACGGAGGAATAGCCGTGCCGCGCGGGACCGAGAAGGCTAAGCCATTTGCCTGAGCCGGATTATGGTAGGGATCTTGACCGAGTATAACCACCCTGAGTCTAGAAAATGGTGTAAGTGCAAACGCTTTGAACAAGGATGCATCATCAGGGTAATAATCCCTGCATTCCTGCCGTTCCCGTTTCAATTTGCTGATGATATCTGAAAAATAGGGACGGCCGAACTCTTGCTCCAGTTGCCAGTCGGGACTAATATCTCTGATCATTTCTGAAAAGCCACTTGCTTTAACTGCTATTTATTTAACTGCTAATTCCATAATCGTGAAGCTGCCGCAAAATTTCTTTAGCTTGGTTTTCTGGGTCAGCAGGAACATATATCTACCTGAAACCTCTGGTGTAAAGGAAAAAGAGATATAATTGGGTTCAAATTTACCTGTCTGCGAATGTCGCTGGTCCAATAACTTATTTTGGACATCATAAGTCTCCAGGCTAAGTTTGATAGCTTTAGTATTTCCTACGAACACAATTTGATAAAATACCCCCTTTTTAAGATCCACCACAATAGGAAAAGGCTCTTTATTTTCCATATGAATCATGGCGTCACGGGTAACGGTAAATCCTTGGTCTGCGAACTGCTGCGTGATTTCCCGTACCTGTACTCTTAAGCCCGGCTCTACGCAACCGATTTGCTGCGACCAGCTAAGAATGGGTAGACATAGACAAATTAGTACAATAAGAGAACGAATAAACGGATACATTGGATGATATTAGTGTTCAGAGTAGCTAAAGTAGCGCATTTATTGCGTATAGCAGCGAATTGTGTCAAATTCCGGACTTCGGCGTTGATTATATGGTCATAAAAACAAAAGAATGGCAGACTTACTTTATATCATTGGATATGCCTAACTTTGCACCTTGATTTTCCAAAAATTTTTATATTAAAATCACTTTAGTTTATTCTATTCTGGAATAAACCTGTTTCAACTATGATAACTGTATCTAATTTATCGCTTCGTTACGGGAAGCGCGTGTTGTTTGAAGATGTGAACATCCGTTTTACGGAGGGGAATTGTTATGGTATTATCGGCGCGAATGGCGCGGGTAAGTCCACCTTTTTAAAAATTCTATCGGGTGAAATTGATCCTACAACCGGCAGAGTAGAGATTTCTAAGGATCAGCGCATGAGTGTTTTGAAGCAGAACCACCATGAGTTTGACGAGACTCCGGTATTGGAAACTGTCATTCGCGGGAATGGTAAGTTGTTTGAAATCATGCAGGCTAAAGATGCTATTTATGCAAAAGAAGATTTTTCTGAAGAAGATGGACTTAAAGCCGGGGAGCTCGAAGCGATTTTTGCTGAAATGGATGGTTGGAATGCAGAGAGTGATGCTGCAACTTTGTTGAGCAATCTGGGAATTGATGAGTCCATCCATTACAAGTTAATGAAGGAACTGGACGGTAATCAGAAAGTGCGAGTGCTTTTGGCGCAGGCTCTCTTTGGTAATCCGGACATATTGCTGCTGGATGAGCCTACCAACGATTTGGATCTGCATACGATTGCATGGTTGGAGAACTTTTTAGCTGATTACGATAAGATTGTGTTGGTGGTGTCGCACGATCGGCACTTTTTGGATGCGGTTTGTACGCATATCGCTGATATCGACTTCGGTAAAATCAATATTTACACCGGTAACTACAGCTTCTGGTACGAATCCAGTCAGTTGTTGCTAAAACAAAGGACGGAGCAAAACAGAAAGGCTGAGGAGAAAATTGCTGAACTTAAAGAGTTTATCGCTCGATTCTCTGCGAATGCCTCTAAGAGTCGTCAGGCTACCAGTAGGAAAAAGGCCTTAGATAAGATTAAGATCGAAGATATGCAGCCGTCAAACCGGAAATATCCTGCAATCTTGTTCAACAATCAAATTAGAGAGGCCGGAGATCAGATATTGGAGGCTACCAAACTGTCTAAAACCTTGAATGGTGAGGTCTTGTTTCA
>CAZWPF010000139.1:0-5411 GCA_964636205.1 uncultured Chitinophagaceae bacterium
TAATTCACTCCCACTTAGATATGCCCCTGTAATTTTGATATTAGGGGCACATCCTAAAATCCCCTGCATGCCCTTGAGCAACATCGGATGATCATCTACGATTGCAATTTTGATTTCCATCACGATATCATTTATATCTTTTCCTCTTTTTATAGGGTACCTCCAATTCAATACAAGCACCCATTCCCCGCTGGGAGACAATGCGCAGGACTCCTCCAATCTGCTTGGTGCGTTCCGTCAAATTATTCAACCCCATTCCAATATCCTCCGGTAAAGCCTCCGGGTCAAATCCCCTTCCATTGTCCTCCACCGCAATGTGCAACCTGTCTTCATAAAGCATCAGTTGGACAAGTATTTCCGTGGCTCCCGAGTGCTTCAAACAATTATTGATCAATTCCTCGGTCATTCTGTAAACTGAAAAATACAGTTCATTGTCCAAAATAGTTAGGTCACCATAAGTTTGTACATCGATCTGAACGCTGTCGTGTCCCTTTTGCATACGATTGCAAAGCGTATGTACAGCGTCACCCAGATTTTGTCTCACGATACTATCCGGCATCAAATTATAGGCGGTAGTCCGAAGTTCGTCACGCATCTCATTGATTAACTGCATCCCGTCTTGATAAGTATCTGTCTTTGCCAGTGCATGGTGTTTACCCAGTAAAGTATAATTCATTTTGATTGCCGAGAGTAAGGCGCCTAATCCATCATGCAGATCTCGAGCAATACGACTCCTTTCATTATGCTGAATTTTCTCCTGTTGAATTTTTTGTCGCGTTCTGTACGCAAAAACCATAAAAATGATAAGCATCAGACTACTAAACCCAATGGCCCCGATCCAAATGTTTTTTTGCTTTAACTGAGCATGTTGCGTTGCCAGTTGCAGCTGTTGCTCCATTAATGCTTTATCTTTCTCAAGTAATCGATACTTTATCTGCAGCTCATTCGTAGTCCGAATTAATTCCTCGTTAAACATTTTTGCATTTAGCTCAGTATATGCCCTGCGATGATCATGAGCTTCACGATATTTTCCCAATGCTGCGTATATATCCGCCAAGTTTTGGTAAACATTCAGATTGAGCGGACGACCTCCCTCCTTAGCATTTAGAGCGAGTGCCGCCTGATAATGAACCAGTGCACGATGATAATCGTTCTTAAGAAAATAAAGCCGACCCCATCTTTGTTGCAGTACTGAATTGTTGGCCGCCCCGGAAGGATACAAATTAGTTGCAGAATCTAAGAGCATTTCTGCCTTTTGAAAATCACCCGCCTGCATCCATACTGCTGCGATATCGCAGATCGTTGTCTGTGCTTCCCTCAATCGATTTTGCGACAGAAGTAATTCCATTGCCTTCGAATGATACAAAATGCTACTGTCGGGTTGCTTACGCACCCTCCACGCGCTCGCCAGATTGCCATAAATTACTACAAGAAGATTGGTATCCCGGGTGTATTCCGCAATCCTTAAAGCCTTATCTATATAGTATGTAAAAGGTTCCAATTGACGAGACCCGAACATGGCCGCCGCTATATTGGCATAGATACCTCCCAACACAGAAGGGTTATTGATTCCGCGAACGGTATACTCTTTCAGACCCAAAAAGAGATTGTAAACCGCCGAGTCATTATAACCCATTAGAGAATACACCCCACCAAGCGTACTATACCAAGTTACCTTAACCAATGGATATTGAACTTCTACATTTTGGATATAGGGAATAGCCTCCATCAGTTTATTCCGACTATCCCGGTATTGTTTGCAGTCGATCATCGCCCGACCGGTTCCAATCGTCGCAATAGCGATGCCGTAATCGTAACCGGCATTCTGACTCAATACCAAAGCAGTATCAAAATATTTTAAAGCCTGCTCGGGATCTGTCTTCCTCAGTTGCTCCCCTAAATCCAGGAGTCGTGATATTCTTGTGGTATCCATAAAACCGTCTGAAGACAAGCGATACTCACGCTCCTGCGCATCCGCCGAAGCAATAGTTACTAAACAGCAGAGCATAGTAGCCAATTTCCACAACCACGACCTAAACACCTGGAACATCAGTTATTATATGGTTTACAAACAAACTATTCAAAAATAACCTTTTAAATGAACTGTTTTCAGCAACTGAATCAGCAGCATCTTAATGCAACAAAGCATCATTCTTGTTTATATCAACAAACTATCCCTTAAAACAATTCCAATGTGGTATTTCATTTACCATAATCCACATATTATCTTGTTGTGATTGTTGCCGGCCAACATAAGACTTAAAAAAGGGTATTTATACACTAAAACCAGTCTTTAATCAACGCTATTTTTGAAACAAACTGCCTTTGTCGAAATAAGTATGCTTAATAAAATGATAAGAATATCAGACATTTTACTATTAAAATATTTTTTCACAGGCTGTTGCATTTTGATGATGATTCTATCGGCAACGGGACAAAACCTGGTGCCTAATCCTTCATTTGAAGAAATGAACAATTGTCCCTCAACTTTGTCCGTACTTAGAGCAATCGGAGATACCACGCCGGTAAAACATTGGTATGCAGCAAATGGAGGGTCCACTGATTATTTTCATTCCTGCGCTAACCCTGCCAATAACGGGGCTCAGGTGGGTGTCCCGGTTAATTTTCCGGGTCATCAGGAGGCAAGAACCGGAGAAGCATACGTAGGCGGGCATATCTTTCTTTATCAAGCACCACCTTATCCCTATCGGGAATACCGGGAATATATTCAGGCCCGTTTAGTTACTCCGCTTATTGCCGGACACGAATACTTCGTTAGGTTTTGGGTAGCTCGCAGCAAGCACTATGTCAATTATGCAATCGACCATTTCGGTGCGCATTTTAGTCCATTTCCCTTTTTAGGAGGTAACGGCGGTGTTATCAGCAATGTTCCTGTACATGTCGGCAATCCGTCGGGAAATTTTCTTACGGACAATTCCGGTGCATGGACCTCTATTTCCGGCACTTTTACTGCTACCGGTGGAGAGGAATACATAATCATTGGTAACTTTTTATTCGCTCAAAACCAGCAATACCAAATTGGCAGTGGCTCTACGCATTCTGCCTATTATTATATCGATGATGTTTGCGTATACGACATGACAGATATCACTTCAGTGCATGATACGGTCATTTGCGATCAGGAAATCCGTCTAACTTATAATGGAGACGAACGCTTCCCTAACCATGTTTGGAGTACCGGCGATTCTGTTCGCACCCTTACTATTACAGAACCCGGTACCTACTGGGTCAGATCCTACGAAGATTGTGGCTGGGTGGTAGATACCTTCATTGTAAGGCATTATTCGATCCCTCCGTTTTCATTGGGTCAGGATACGGCAATTTGCGATGGCTCCCCCACAGAAATTCACGCGCCAGTAATTCCCGGCATCTCATGGATTTGGGATGATGGCCGTACTGATACTACAATAACTGTTACCGCCTCAGGGAGTTTCGGTATCACTCTTTATAATGAACATTGCCGTGCCTCTGATGAGATAGTCATACAGATTAAAGACTTTACTCAAGACCTCGGACCAGATCTTACTATCTGTCAAAACAGCAATGAAGATCTGGTGCTTAAAGCTAATGTACCGCAAAATGCACATGTACGTTGGAGTACCGGAAGCAGTGAACCTGAAATTGAAATTAGAGATAGTGGTACCTATTGGGTGACCGTAAGTGATTTTCTGTGTATGGCGAGGGATACAGTGCAAATATATATCGAGCAATGCTCTTGCGCTGTCAATATACCAACGGCCTTTACCCCGAATGGCGACGGAAGAAACGATTTGTTTCGAGTAATAATAGAGCCTGATTGTCCGATCGACAACTACCAAATGTTCATATACAATCGTTGGGGAGAACGAGTTTTTGTCAGTGGTGTTCCTTCCGAAGGCTGGAACGGTATGTATAAGAATGAACCTTCAGAACCTGGGAGTTACTTCTACGAAGTGCAATTTGACTATGGCAGTAGAAAATATAAATACTATAAAAAAGGAGATCTTACTCTGATCCGATAACATCTTTATTAACCACTGATAATTATAAGGATATGAAAAACAAGTACTCAATGAAAAAATCGGTTGTAGCCGGCTTATGTGCGCTTCTATTTGCCACAACCCTGCAGGCGCAACCCGGCACTCCGGATCCGAGCTTTGTCACCGGTACTGGGTTTGAAAAATCCGGTAGTATAGCAACAGTATCGGCCGTGGTCTTGCAGCCCGATGGGAAAATCTTGGCCGGCGGAGATTTTAACAGGTATAATGGAACTACCCTGGCCAACATTACAAGGTTAAATGCCAATGGCTCTATCGATGCCGGATTCTCCGCAGGAGCCGGATTTGACGGTCAGGTGAGTGCTATCGTACGACAAACAGACGGTAAATTCATTGCGGGTGGTTCTTTCACAAGCTATAATGGCACCACCAACAATGCCATCATCCGTCTTAATACAGATGGCAGTCGGGACGCGAGTTTTGCTACCGGAAGTGGATTCGGTAGCGGGAAAGGTTCCGGACAAATAAGCGCGTTAGCGTTGCAGACAGATGGGAAGGTGCTTGTGGCAGGCTATTTTTCAAACTATAATGGGACGGCAGCTGAATACCTCGTTAGATTAAATAGCAACGGAACGCTCGATAACACTTTCACTGCCAGCGTCAATAATAACATTTCCTCGATCTTAATTCAGCCGGATGGAAAAATCCTTATCGGTGGAAATTTCACCAGTGTAAATGGTACAGCCCGAAACAGAATAGCCCGTATCAATGCAGATGGCAGCTTGGACCTAAGCTTCAATCCGGGCACCGGGTTCGACCAAACACTTTACGCAATGGTCTTGCAAAATGATGGTAAGATTGTAGCAGGGGGTTACTTCTCTACCTTCAATGGAATCACCGCAAATAAAATCGTGCGGATTAATGCTAACGGCACGCATGATGCTACTTTCAATATCGGAACTGCTTTCGGAACTGACCGGATATTCTCGCTCGCCTTGCAACTCGATGGTAAAATTATTGCCGGAGGAAACTTCGTAGGTTACAACGGTACCGTCGCGAAATCGCTGGTACGTATCAATTCGGATGGCTCTGCTGATACCTCTTTAAAAGTAGGAACCGGCTTTATAAATGGAGCTAACAGCAACGGACAGATTTGGCAAATAACACCTCAAAATGACGGCAAATTGGTCATCGGCGGTATTTTCACAGGCTATAACGGACAAGGGCATTACGGAATTATCCGCATTGATGGTTATACACCACCGCTGACGATCCTTTCGCTCAACCCTCCCAGCTCCCTTTGCGCAGGCACCAAGGTGGCGATTAACTTTTCCACAGGAATTGGCAGCTTTAACACCGGCAATACCTTCACCGCTCAACTGAGTGATGCTAGTGGTAATTTCTCTAATCCGA
>CAZWPF010000140.1:0-5365 GCA_964636205.1 uncultured Chitinophagaceae bacterium
GTTGCGAAGTAGGAGCATGTCAATTACCCCAAATAGAATGTACTGGTAGCTCCTCGGTTTCTTATACCAGAGCTACTGATGCCGATTTGTATTTTAACCTGTTGGTGCGAAATGGGGGTCAAGGCAGTTTTCTGGTGAACGGAGTAGCAGGGGTAATTACTGCGGGCCAATTTAACGCTGTTCCCAATACGAGCGGGAATTGGTACACTGCGCAGATCAATTTACCTCTGGCCTCCTACCCACAGGGTACAGTTATCAATATTGCGAATTCTTCGTTGTTTCACCTGGGGGTACTGGAAGGTTCTGAGCGGGGTGGAACAAGCTATGGGTACTTTAGCAATTTTAGTTTGGTGAACGCGGATGCAACCGCCTCCACCCACCGAGTATGCGCAGATGATACGATTCGACTGTTTGCGAATAGCATTCAAGGGGCAAGATATCAATGGACCGGACCGGGCGGATTTAATAGCAATCAGCAAAATCCCATTATCCCCAACGCTTCCACCTCCGCATCCGGAGTATATACATTAACTGTTAGCTTGACTGCCTGTGGTAGTGGTACTGATACCGTGCATGTGACGGTTTATGATTACCCTAATCCAGACTTAGGTGCAGATATAGATCTTTGTGTAGATAGTGTGACTTTGAAATCGACAAGTTCTTCTTCTATTGCCACTTCTTATTTGTGGAGCACCGGATCAGTGGCGGATTCGTTGAATGTTAAGCAGTCGGGGACCTATTGGCTCCGAATGTCGAATAACGGTTGTGAAGCTGCCGACACAATCCATGTAAACTTAAATGGGACTCTCAATGTAAATCTTGGCTCTGATACATCGATTTGTGACTACGATCTTCCCTATAAATTGGGGTCGGTCCAGCCTATAGGCGCAAGATATGTGTGGAGCAATGGCTGGGGCCTCTCAGAAATTGAAATAACCAGGTCCGGTGTTTACTGGCTGGAAGTGAGTTACAATGGCTGCATAGCCAGTGATACAGTCGAAGTGACAATTATTCCCCAACCAGCGGTCAATCTGGGGGCTGATAAAACTATCTGTGCATCGGTACCGGTGCGAATTGGTAGTGAGATCGCTGTGGCTAGCTATTTGTGGAACACGGGTGCAACTACTTCTCATATTTTTGTGGATCAAACCGGAGATTACTGGTTAGAAGCCGATGTGGAAGGTTGTAAGGGTAGTGATACAACTTATATTTTGGCCATGCCGGATCCGGCAGTAGATCTGGGCTCCAATAGGTATATATGCACGGAGCAGGAAATCGTATTGGATGCAGGCAATCCGGGACATACCTATTTATGGAGTACCGGTTCTACCGACAAGACTCTTGAAGTATCAGCGGCGGGCTTGTATTATGTCACGGTAGTTTCTCCTGACAAATGTGTTGGCCGAGATAGTATTCTAATCACTTACCTGCCCGAACCGATCGTGTACTTGGGTGTCGACACTCTTGTCTGCGAGGAAACTCCATTATTACTGACCGCTGTGGCCTATAACACGGATTCCTTATTTTGGTCGACCGGAGCTTCGACAAAAACGATTTCGGTTACTGAGGGTGGAACGTACATACTATTTGCGGAGAATGAATGTGGGGTTGTTTCTGATACGGTACAGGTGCGCCAGGTGTTCTGTGATATCTGGGTGCCCAATGCTTTTTCTCCTAATGGTGATGGGGTGAACGATATATTCCGTGTGCTGGGCAATCTGGGGAGGGTGGATTTTTTCGGATTGAGTGTATTCGATCGTTGGGGTCAGCGGATCTATTTTACTTCGGATAAGTATCAGGGTTGGGATGGAATGTTCAGTGGTTTACCCTGCATGGTGGGTACATATGTGTACATGTTGGAGTACCATGTGGAGGGGAAGCCGTATATGGAAAAGGGTAGTTTTCATTTGATCCGATAACAATTAATATTCTGTTTTTTTAACTGCCTTTCAGGCAGAAAGGGGGAGTCATGCGCCTCTGCATAGTATAAAGCTTATGAAACATATCGTAAAGGGATTGACAGGTTTTTGTGCCTGCATGGGGATGTCATGCGCGTTGTTTGGTCAGACTAGCGATTGGCTATCCCACCAGACGGCTGACTTGGGACTTGGTGCGACCACAGCTTTTTGTCTGTATGTATCAGATGTGAACAATGATGGGTATCCTGATATCATCGCTGTGGATGGTGGCTGGGGCGTTACTGCTGAGAATACCATACGCGTATATCTGAATGTGCAGGATACTTCTCCTACTAGCAATAGCCGGATGTTCGTCGATATAACAGAGACTTCCGGTGTGAATACAAAACCGGGTTCTGAGGAACCCAGTCGGGGTACGCTGGTGGTGGCGCTGGCCGATATCAATAACGATGGGAATGTGGATATGGTACGGGGTAATTACTACCACCGCATGAAAGACTATAAAGATCAGGGTGACCGGTGCGAAGTGTTGCTGGGCGACGGTCGGGGAGGTTTTAAACTGGTTGTAGACAATGGCCTGCACGAACTGGGTCTGGTGAATGTGATGGGATTTAGCTTTTTGGATTACGATCGTGATGGCAATATTGATTTGTTTATTGCCCCATGGTTTAAGGATTATGACCAGAATATCTGGGATCATGGTTATCTGATGAAAGGTAATGGTGACGGTACATTTACTAATGTATCTGATAAGGCGGGTATCAATACAAAGGAGCCGATGTATGGGAGTTGTGTGGTGGATTGGAATAATGACGGATGGCCGGATATAGCTACAGCACCATATTGTCGTACGGAGGGGCAGCTGCTGAAAAATAATGGTGACGGTAGTTTTAAGAATGTAGCTGTGGAGGTGGGTTATAATGCGCAGTATATGGATGGGGATGGGGGACAGCCCATGTGTATGTGGGGTAGCGTGCCTGAGGATTATGATAATGACGGTGATATGGATTTCTTCTTCAATCTGGTCCATGGAGGAATGGGTGCTGATGAGGGGAGATCAACGATAATGGTTAATAGTGGAGCGGCGGGAGGATATAAATTGATTCCTGACCGGAGTCTGACGGAACGCAGATGGTTACAATCTTCTCATTTGGGTGATTATGATGCCTCTTGGCTGGATATAGACAATGACGGTTTGATGGATCTGGTAATGACGCAGGGACATTACGATCCGCCCAAAGACCGGATATATATATTTCATCAGGGGCAGGATCAAGCGTTACGGGATGTGACGCTGGAGTTGGGACTCACGGATACTATTTATAAGAATCTGCATCGGGTGGAGGCATTTGATTACGAACTGGATGGCGATGATGATATCTTGTATTGCCGCAACGGAGCGCCGAGAGATATGCAGGTAATACGCAATAATATTGGTCAGGACAACAACTGGACGGGAGTGCAGTTATATGCACCGGAGGGAGTGAATGGGAGTAGTATAGGAGCGAGAGTATATGTATGGAGCGGTGGGGTGCAGCGGATGCGCGAAGTCTATGCCGGTCGGGGAAATGGTGCGGGTCAGCAACCTTTTAAGTTGTTGTTCGGCTTGGGCAGCAACGGTAGTATTGACTCAATAAAGGTAGTTTGGCCGGATAAGTCGGGGAGTGTTACGACAGTATACAATCCACCGATGAAGACCTATTTAGGGATCACGAAGAATGGTTTGAAGGTAGCGGATAACGGGGGCAGGCAGGCGGATGAAGGCGTAGTATTATATCCGAATCCCGGTCGTGATTATTTGTTGATTCATTGGAAGGGAGTGCAGGGCAAAGTTCGTCTGGAGGTGCAGGATATGATGGGTCGGAGGTTGTCTAAGCCTTGGGAATATTACCATGCATCGGGGACAATTTATTATTCTATCAAGGACTTGCCTCCGGGACAATATTTGCTCAGGGGCGAAGCCGCCCAGGGGAAAGTGTTTAGTGCGGTGTTTTTGAAAAAATGATTAAAACTTTCAAGAGTATACAAAGTGTTGATGGGATGTTTCTGTCACCATGCAACGAAAAAGGGGATAGTCGATTGCTATCCCCTTTTACATTTAGATTTACCAATTGAAGAAGTGGTTATAAGGATTCTCCTATAAGCGTCCATTTGTAACTACCATCCTGATTTTTAGTTATTCCCCAATAGTCGAAAGTGCCTGTAGCTCTATCGCCGGCTTCATTCAACTTAGTAGTACCGGTCACACCATTGTATTGATCAGCTGCGATTTTGAACGCCGATTTTAATTGATCGAAATTGTCAGAATCCGCTGATTGATAAGTCTGTGCAATTACCCAAATCGCATCGTAAACAGCTAATGCAAAAGCGTCCGGTTCAATACCGGTTTGGGTCGCTATTTTAGTTGCTAAAGGTTCCCATTTGCTTTTGGAAGCATCTGCCAGACCGAAGGTAGGGGCGAAGTATTGGGTTTTGATCGCAAATTCCGCGGCTGTGCTATTATTTATTAAGGCAGCGCTGAGTGCCACGCCGTCACTGCCATACCATCTGACCGACGATAAAATAGAATCAGAGGCAGCAGTACCGAACAAATCCACTATTTCATCAAAAGAAGCCAAATAAACGGCGATATTGCTTCGGGAATAGGTAGCGTCTAATTGATGTATAGCACTACGAATTTCTTGTTTAACGGAATTGAAGTCGCTGGTTGTAGCGCTATAGGCAGCTAAGGCAGATACTTTGCCACCCTGAGCTGTAAAAGAATTGCCAGTAGCGTTTTGTAAGCCTAAATTGCCCGCATCATCTCGGGCAATAGTTACGATTGCACGGATACCATCGTTATAAATCGTTTTAGCCATGGCTGCACCTTCTACATTGTCGGCGGGACAAAAACGGAAGAGGTTGTCGCCCGCAATGGCAAGATTGCCTGCTGTGCTACCCTGACTCACCACTAGTATATCATTGTCATCGGCATAAGATTTAACAGCTCCGGCTTCTGCGCTGGATTGGGGGCCGATAATGAAGCGGATGTTTTTTTGCTTTGCTTCGGCTATGTATTTGAGTGCCTCAGTAGATTCCAGTTTGGTATCGAAGATAGTGCCTTCAAAGCGAATGGGTGTACCGTCTTTTCTGAAGCGGAGGTTTACATCCTCAATGGCTAACTCCATAGCCGCTTTTGAGGTAATGCCGAGGCTGGACCAGTTTCCAGTGAGCGAAAACAGTCCGCCAATTTGCACTGTTTCTGTATTGGTCGGTTGTGGGGCAGGGTCTTCGTTCTTTTTACATCCAAGCGTAATGGAGGTGAGAGCGATTACCATTAGAAGAGATTTGTACCCAAAAGATTTCATAGAAATGGATTTATTAAAACGGAAAACAAGATACTATAATTAATTAAAGTAAAATATATCCATCTTTAAATCTCCGAAATCCTTTTTCCGAATAAGGTT
>CAZWPF010000141.1:0-5342 GCA_964636205.1 uncultured Chitinophagaceae bacterium
TCCGAGACTCGAACGCAAATTGCTCGCAATTTGCTCGCACGTTTTCGTGCGAAAGCACGAAAACCCTAGGGTACTTCTACTACGTTCAATATTTCGTTGAGGATCATCTCGCTGGTCATATTCTCGGCCTCTGCCTCATAGGTGAGGCCGATACGATGTCGCATCACATCGTGACAAACCGCCCGAATATCTTCGGGAATCACATAACCTCTGCGTTTGATAAAAGCATACGCTTTTGCTGCCAGTGCCAGACTGATACGTGCACGCGGTGAAGCGCCGTAACTGATTAATGGATTGAGTTTGCCCAATTTATAATCATCAGGGAAACGGGTAGCGAACACAATATCCAGGATATACTGTTCGATTTTCTCATCCATATATACTTCCCTAACCAATTTACGGGCATTCAAAATTTCTTCAGGCTGAACTACCGGACGGATAGGCTGCATGCCTCCGGGATTCAGATTATATCTTATGATATGTCTTTCTTCTTCCTTTTTGGGATAAGAAATCACCACTTTAAGCATAAAGCGATCGACCTGGGCTTCGGGCAATTCATAGGTACCCTCTTGTTCGATCGGGTTTTGTGTCGCCAAAACTAGGAAAGGCTCCTCAAGCGCAAAAGATTGATCTCCAATAGTGACTTGTCTCTCCTGCATCGCTTCCAGCAAGGCACTCTGTACCTTTGCCGGAGCACGGTTAATTTCGTCCGCGAGAATAAAATTGGCAAAGATCGGACCCTTTCTTACTGCAAATTCATGCGATTGAGGATTATAGACCATTGTTCCCAACACGTCTGCCGGAAGCAGATCGGGCGTAAATTGGATTCTGGCAAACCGGGCATTGATGGCTGAGGCCAGCGACTTGATAGCAAGGGTTTTAGCCAATCCCGGCACACCTTCCAAGAGCACATGCCCATTCGCAAGTAGCCCTATCAGCAATCGTTCCACCATGTGCTTTTGACCAACCACTGCCTTATTCAGTTCCATGGTCAATAATTCAATAAACGCACTTTGCTGATGAATCCGCTCGTTTAACTCTCTGATATCCAAAGAAGACGCCGTTTGATCCATACTATACTATTTGAAATTTTGATTTTTGAAAAAATCAGGCCTAGATTAATTTATTCTCTCTACAAACTCAAAAATAGAAAGTTGAAGGTAAATAATCCCTACAAATTACGGGTTTTAACTTTTCATAAAGCGGGCTTTGCTTGTCCTATTACCTTTTTATTCATCTTGGCGATTTTTCATCGCCCACTGCATATTCGTACCTTTACATTATGGATACATTTGAACAAAAATGGCAGAGGGTCGAAGCCATGCTAGAAAAGCGCTTTGACAAGGTTCCGGATATGGAGGGCATTCTGTTTTTGATCGGTGTCAATGAACTGGGACGAATGCCTAACCGAAGAAAGTTTACCAAAGAGCAAAAGCAAGACTTAATGCATATTGCCGTATGCACCCTGCTTAGTCAGCTGGGCTACTTCGAATACGAGGGTCGCGACGAAGAAGGATGGCCACATTACCGGCCCACCGAACTGATAGAAATTACCGGACTGGCGGATCAGGAACAGGTATTAAAAGAATGTATCGTCAGATATTTTGAAAACTAAGCCTTCTTAGCTCTATCCCTTATCCTGACATAATTCAATCAACACCCCATTGGTGGTTTTAGGATGCAGAAAGCAAATCCGCTTGTTATCTGCCCCATCCTTGGGCGTTTCCTGTAATAATTCAAAACCCAGGGCCGTCAATCGTTTCATTTCCGCCTCGATATCCTCCACCTCAAAAGCGATATGGTGCATACCCGGTCCCTTTTTTGCCAAAAAGCGTGCTATCGGACTGTCCTCGCGAGTGGCTTCTAACAACTCAATCTTAGATTCACCGGTTTGAAAAAAAGCGGTGTTAACTCCTTCAGTTGCTACGAGTTCTGTCTTATAACAAGGCGTATTCAATAATTGTTCAAACAGAGGAACAGACTCCTCCAGACTTTGAACGGCTATACCTATATGCTCAATCTTCACCATTTTGCATCAATTTTATTAATAGGATCATATAGACCCGAAATAGCTCTGCCGGCTAAAGTAATACAGTTTGACTTAACTTTGTAGAAAGGCCGCGGGTGAATACCGTGTAGTTTGTCATGGCGCTGAAAATGCCAATATATCTGGATTATAATGCCACTACTCCGGTGGATGCACGCGTGCTGGAAGCTATGTTGCCCTATTTTACCCAAAAATTTGGCAACGCTGCCAGCAACCACCATTCCTTTGGCTGGGCAGCAGCAGAAGCCGCCGACTATGCACGCGAAAAAGTAGCCCGGCTCATCGGTGCTGCCCCGCAGGAGATCATTTTCACATCAGGTGCTACCGAAAGTATCAACCTGGCGTTGAAAGGTGTATTGGAGGCTTACGCGGTCAAAGGAAATCATATCATTACTTGCGCCACCGAACATAAAGCTGTACTAGATACTTGTAAACACCTGGAAAAGAACGGGACGCAAATCACCGTACTCCCGGTATCACAAGATGGTTTGATTGAGTTATCAGAATTAGAAGCGGCGATAACAGATCGAACTGTTTTAATTGCTGTTATGTATGGCAATAATGAAACGGGTGTAATTCAGCCGATTTCCGCCATCAGCGCTATTGCTCGCAAGCATGGGGTGATATTTTTTACAGATGCGACTCAGGCTATAGGCAAATTGAAGGTTAATGTTCAAGAAGACGGTATCGATTTAATGGCTATGAGCGCGCATAAGATATACGGACCAAAAGGTGTAGGCGCTCTATTTGTCCGCCGCCGCGATCCTCGTGTGCGATTGGTCGCCCAACAAGATGGAGGAGGTCATGAGAGGGGAATGCGGAGCGGCACTCTGAATGTGCCCGGTATTGTAGGATTGGGTATGGCCTGTGAATTGTTGCAGCAGGAGTTGGAAGCAGAAACTGAAAGAATAAAACAATTGCGCGACCGACTGGAATCGCAGTTGATGAAGATAGACGGAGTACAAATCAACGGAAATCGGCAACATCGATTGCCTAATGTGTGCAATTTAAGTTTTGGAGGGGTCACCGGTAACAACCTGCTTATTGCCTTGAACAAAAGCTTGGCGGTTTCCAGTGGATCGGCTTGTACTTCCGCTTCACCAGAGCCATCACATGTGTTGCAGGCAATGGGATTGGATCTCCAAACGTCAAAAAATACCATACGGTTTAGTCTGGGTAGATACACTACTGAAGAAGAAATCGATTATACCGGTAATTTTGTGACAGCTACCTTGAAGAAACTAAGGGAAAATAATTTTTTAGCATCTAAGGAATAAAATTAATTTCAACTCACCATAAGAGCAGAGGATATGATATACATCAGTGAAAAAGCGAAAGAACGGGTGGCACAACTCATGGCCGAAGAGCATTTGGGCCCCGATTACTTCGTTCGCGTAGGCGTGGTTGGCGGAGGTTGTTCCGGACTTTCTTACAAACTGGACTTTGATAATGAAGTACAGCCGGGAGATCAGGCATTTGAGGATAAAGGAGTGAAGCTTGTCACCGATTTAAAAAGCTTCCTGTATCTCTGCGATACAACATTGGATTTTTCAGAAGGATTAAACGGCAAAGGATTTCACTTCATCAACCCAAATGCAAGTCGCACTTGTAGCTGCGGGGAAAGCTTTGCCGTATAAATATCTAACTTATTAACACAATCCGGGAGGATAACTACGCATTACTTCCCGGATTGTTTATATCCCTGTAATGGTGGGCGTCTCGTACCCCCGGTATAGGTTTGTCCGGTATTATAGTTTCTGTTAAGTTTCATGCCGCGCTCATCTTGACGCATTAAAGTATCCGCTACCCACACATCCGATTCCAACTGCTTTTCCAGTGATTGTTCGTATGGAGCAGTAACTACCATATTCGATTTAGTAACTGTCCGCTTTACCTGTGCCTGACAGTATAAGGTTGCTGACAGGGCGAAAAGTAAAAAGAATACGTTTTTCATAGACTACTATGTTTATTGATTATTAGTTATTTCTCTGCAACCGAAGTTACTAAATTGTATTCATCCGGGGTTTCTAATTATATAACAATAAAGACCGTACCAGTTTATTCTAAAACGGTATTGCACGGTATCGTATAACTGGGATCTAAATGGCTTCTGTAGCTAAATGAAACCTCCACCTTACTACCTTTAAAAGTACCGGTACCCCATAATTCACATATTTCACCCGCGAAAGTTGTCACTGTTTGTTGGGGAATTTGAAAATTACTGGTTTCACAGTCAACTTCCGCATAAACCAAGGAGCTGAACTTACCGGCAAAGTTTGATATCATAACATAATCCTCTGTTGAAGGATACCAAAATATTTCAGCCTCATAGCGTAGGTTATCTCGACCACACTTGTTTATCCCCGTTTTGGCACCAACTAAATCCCTTAAACAATTCTTTACCCTGACGTTGAATTCATAGTCCTGCCTTGCCACACCATCATCCGTAGTTATTGTCAAAGGATAATCACCCTCGGCTAATTCATCTGCAGTGTTGATCGTCAAAACGGAAGTAAAATCAGGGATTCCTCTTGCAGTGCTAAATCTGGCTGTCATTCCCTCCGGCATACCATTGACAAATAATTCCACCGGTCTTTGTTCGCCGGACTCATATCTGATTTCCAGTTGGTAAACCGTAAAATCGCCGGACTCCATGGTAACATCGGAAATCCCGTGGACGGTATATGTTGACACAAACCTGTGGTCATTGCTTTTCTTACAAGCAAACAGGGTAACGGCAAAAATCAACACAGCCAATAAACGTGTCATATAGTATTACAATTTTACACAAGGTATAAAATTCGGCTCAACTCAAAATCATCAGATAAAAATAATTCCGGTCTCTTCTTAACGGACCAACGTAAGGTCTCCTTTCGAAATCCAAATTTCATCGCTGTTGAGCAGGCTGTATTTGAGATGCCAGAAATAAGTACCGTTCGGCGCGGGCTGGCCCTTGTAATTTCCATCCCAACCCGTATTTCCATGACCTTTATATACCTGATTACCCCATCTATTATAAATGATCAGTTCTTCCACCACTATATTAGGATTGGATGTAACCACTCTAAAGACATCATTCTTCCCATCGCTATTCGGACTAAATGCACTGGGCACCACGAGATCAGAAGGAATGTCTCTTGTCTGAACAATGTAAACACAGGAATCGATACAATTACCATTGCTAACGATACAACGATATTCTTGCTTCCACATTCGAGGTTCGATATGAAGCGTCGGGCAGGATGCACAAATCAGTGAATCACCGATATACCAGTCAGCCTTTTTAGCCTCCGCA
>CAZWPF010000142.1:0-5257 GCA_964636205.1 uncultured Chitinophagaceae bacterium
TGTTGAGCGGAAACTCCATTGGGAACAACAATCAGAAGAAAAACAAATACAAAATATTGGATAGCGTTCATAGAATACTTGAGTTTTTATCTCGTTCGGCCACTAATCATTCCGACTAATGCCTTTTGATAAACTTACCCGTACCTATTGGGTTTAATTGTTTATCACTCACAGATATAAAATAAACCCCTTCTGAAAGTATAGATACATCAACTTGACGCACATCCTGCAAATCTATCAATCGTTTGCCCTCAATGCTAGAAATGGTTACGTTAACTCCTTCTATCTCTGAATGAATATACAAAATATTCTTAACAGGATTTGGATAAATTGTGAACATTCTCTTCGAGAAATTCCAGTTTTCGCCAACAGACAATTCCGCCTCCGTAACAAAGGAAACAGTGTCCCATACCGCAATATTATTCGCCGCACAAATAGTCTGAACATGGGCAATATACTTGGTTGCGGGCTTTAAATTGGTTGCGTTATAAACGGTTACCGTCACCGTGTCTAAATCTGAAGATGACCCAGGCTCCAAAGCATCGTGCTCATCGACCGTTATCACGTAGGACGTGCCGATGACAACCGGATCCCATTCTATATCCGCCGTAGACTCTGTTATATTATCGGCAGCAACCCAAAATGGAGTCTCACACAAGGGTAATGTCTTCAAGGACACGGAATCCCACGGAGAATATTTTCCGCCACCACAATGGGTACGAATATGAACAAAATAAGTCTTATCCGGATCCAAAAGCGTGAATTGGAAAAAGGTATCGGTGGTTTGCAATATTGTAGTAAATGGATCCGGTTCCGTAGTGACTGACTCATCGATCGCAATATCATACTCGGTCATTCCAGATACAGTTTGCCAAAACGCAACTACACTCGACGAGGTGATTTGCTGTACTGCTAATCCAAAAGGTGTTAAACAAGGTTGAGGGGGATCGTTAATTACAAATGTGTGTGCATCACCAGCTTCCACTATTGCATTGATGGTATTTGGGATAGTCGCCAAATGAAAAGGAGCTGTTCGATCAGTTGTCGTAGAACCGTCGAGCTGACTTAAAAAATTTCCACCCCAGACCCAAACACTCCCATCCTCTTTAACCCCAATAGTGTGACCGCCACTAGTTGATGCGTAAACCCACTTGCCTCCGGGTCCTTTACCATCGTCTATCAAGGTAGGTACATGTCGGTCCGTGGTGGTTCCGTCTCCTACCTGTCCATACCCATTCTGACCCCAAGCCCACAAGCTACCGTCCTCTTTAATACCGATACTCGTGTTCGGACTGGCATCAATAAATATCCACTTGCCGCCCTGCGAAGTTCCATCATCGACAAGAGTAGGTGCAATTTGATGTGTTCCTGAGCCTGCGGTACCCAATCCTAATTTTCCAAAATCATTTGCACCCCAGCTCCACAGACTGCCGTCTTCACGCAATGCAATGTTATAGTAAGATCCAATGGCAATATCTACCCACTTTCCATGCTTTCCGGTACCATCATCAACTTTAGTAGGCACCAACTGTCCGCCATTTGTAGTGCCATTACCCAATTGTCCATAATTATTAGCGTTTCCCCAAGTCCATAACGATCCGTCAGCACGAATACCTGCACTATGAGAATATGCCACAGCTTTAATCCAAGGCCCACCCAAAGCCGCCGAACCCTGATCGATATTTATCGGAAACAAGCTGTTTGATGTCCCTCCATTACCCAAGGCACCAGAACCACCCTCGCCCCAGGCCCACAGGCTACCATCTTCCTTAATACCCAAATTGTGGTTAAAGCCGGCATGCACGTAAACCCATTTACCCCCAATTCCCGAACCACTGTCTACTACTACAAATACATTTCGATCGATGGTTGTTCCATCACCTATCCTACCATTCATATTGTTTCCACATCCCCAAAGACTTCCGTCTGCCTTTATTGCCAGCGAACGATCACTCGCACTTATATACACAAATTCTCCTCCATGCCCGGTGCCATCATCAATCACAGTTATAGGATGACCATTGAAAAGGCCGGAACTGCCATTACCCAATTCTCCATAATAACTTAATCCCCATCCTTTCAGACTATACTGTGCGTGAGTTACTGCGGGAAGAAGCAAAATCAATAACAGGAGCATCAAGGCACATGGAGGAATAAAAGCAATTTTTAGTCGAATTCTGCTCATAATATATAATTTTAGGTGAGTATCTGAAACCAAACAATTTGATTTCTTTCATGGTCAAAAATAATTTCATGAAATATGATTTCTTTCAGTAGTTACACGGATAATTATATTATTAATACATAACAAATTGCTTATACTATTATAAAAATGGTAAAGTCTGGATCAGGCTATTTAAAAGTCGTTATTTTTTCAGTTGCCCTTATAGCTACACTCCTTAAAACTCATGGGGTGATCGCACAATTGGGTGCCGGAGACAATCTTTTGACCTTGGAAACCCGGGGAATATCAAAAGACTCCAGTGAAATAAAAGAAATAATTCAACTCGCATTAGAGATCAAATCCGATAAACCAGATAGCGCTTTTCAGTTACTTAATATAGCAGTAGATCATGCTCGCCGGTCCGACTACGATGCAGGAGTCGTCCGCGCTCTGATCGAAATAGGAAAAATACACTTAGACCAAGGCGCATACGACTCGAGCCTAAACGACTTCGGGGAAGCGCTTTTCACAAGTAGTAAATCTGTAGAAGGACGAAAACAAATGGCTGCCGTCCTTGATGTTATTTCTACGCTTCATCAAATTCAGGGAAATTACGAGGAAGCCGCCGAGCGTCTTTATCAAGCTGCCTATCTGGAAGAAAAATTCAATTCCTCCCCCGCGAGACTCAGTTATATCTACAATAATCTGGGAGCTCTGCTTTTCAGAATCGGGCAGTCCGACAAAGCAATTCACTATTTAGACCTTGCAGTAAAGACCGGAAAATCGATTGAAGATCCTAAACTGGAAGCGGGGGCTTTGCTCAATAAAGCAATCATAGCATCTGAAAGAAAAGAATGGGCCAAAGGCGACTCTTTATTCATGCAGACGATGGAACTAGCGACTCTGCACAGAATTGGTGAGGTAATTCACAACACCTACTACAATATGGGGATGGCAAGCCTTCAACAAAAACAACCTGAACAAGCACTCACGCACTTCACTCAAGCACTGAACTACAGTGAGCACACCAATAGCTACTACCGCAATGCCGTTACCATTGCACTTGGAGAAACCTGGTACCAACTCGGAAACTATCAAAATGCCAAATCAAATTTGCTCAGCGCATTGGATACAAGCTTGAAAAGTAAACTTAAGAATGATCAGCTTGATATTCACCGACTTTTGAGTCAGGTATTCGAAGCAATGGGAGACTGTAAAAAAGCGCTTTACTATCATAAAAAATACAAGGAAGTCGCCGACAGTATTGCCAACCAAGAGATCCGAAAAAATATCGGCCACTTGGATATTAAATACCAAACAGCATTGAAAGATGCTGAGTTAATGCGAAAGCAAATTCAGATTTCAAAACAGAACAATGATCTCAGAAAGAAGAACATTTGGATAGGTAGTAGCTTAGCAGGAGCAATCCTTCTGAGTGCTTTGTCGGTCAGTCTTTACCGCAATTCCCGCAGAAAAAAATATCTCCACCAACGACAGATAGAAATCTTACAGCAAAAACAGGAGATCCTAAAACAGCAACAAGAAATTGATCGATTAACAGCCGGAGTGGCAGGAGAAGAAAAAGAGAGAAGTAGAATTGGAAAGGAATTACACGATGGTATCGGAGGTATGCTAACCGCTATCAACATGAATCTCGCAGCGATACGAGAGCGACATCAGAACCTCGATGAGCTGGAAGAATTAGATCTAATTGCGCAAATGGTTAGAGAGACCGCTAATGAGATTCGAAAGACCGCACACAACCTAATGCCGGACATCCTCAATCACTATAGTTTACCGGAAGCATTGCAACTTTACTCTGAACAACTGAAGACCGGAACATTTAACATTGAATTACAACATTACGGCTCTCTGGATTCTCTGGACAACAATCTCGCACTGGCTATCTATCGGATGCTACAAGAACTTATCCAGAATGTTGTGAAACACGCAAATGCCAGTCAATTGGAAATTCAGATACGGCGTCACGAAGAAAAAATTAGCATAACAGTAGAAGATAACGGAAAAGGCTTTGACACCAATTCGGTGCAAGGTGGTTTTGGTTTAAAAAACCTACAGTCCAGAATTCAGGCGTTAAATGGCTATGTATCCATTGAATCAGCACCAAACAAAGGTACTACTGTTTATATCGAAATAAACATTGCAGATTCACCATCAGCATGATCAACCATTTCATTAATTGATGAATCTTCTTTACCTTGCTTAGTAGAGATGATTATACGCATTGCAATAGCAGATGATCACCCTATGATTATCGGAGGCGTTCAAAATATGCTCTCCAACTACTCTCATATTGTACTTACGGGTATCTATTCAAATGGGGAAGAACTTCTGGCCGGATTGGAAAATTCGCTGCCGGATGTGCTACTATTGGACATTCAACTGCCAGATAAAACTGGTGACGAATTGGCACCGCTTATTTTGAAAAAATACCCCAACCTACGCATATTAACGTTGACAAATCTTAATAGTTCGCTGTACATTCATAACATGTTGAAACATGGGGTAAAAGGCTATATATTGAAGACTTCTGATCCCAAAACGGTGATAAAGGGTATTGAAATTGTGCACACTGGTGAGGAGTTCTTAGATCCGGCAATTCAGGATAAGCTGAAAGAATTCATGAATAGCATGAGAAAAGAATCATTCCTGAAACCCAAACTCACTCTAAGAGAAAAAGAGATCCTTCGACTTATCGTTAACGGCGAGACCAGTCAGGAAATTGCAGATAAACTTTTCATCAGCTTGCGCACCGTCGAACATTACCGACTTAACATCTTACTCAAACTGGATGTAAAGAATACTGCTGCGTTAGTGAGAAAAGCACTTACTTTGGGGCTCATAGAGTAATTCAATTGTAAACTTTTTTTTCGAACGATATAGGGCTCGGGATACGACCGGAGGCCCAATTCACATTTATTTAAAAATACCCTATGAACAAATACTTTCTACATGGCAGTTTGACAGCTAAAGCCGGAGAAAAGGAGAAACTGGCGTCGATTCTGGTAAAGGCATCTCAATTGCTATCAGATGCACCGGGCTGTAAACTTTATGCAATCGGCTTAAGCGATT
>CAZWPF010000143.1:0-5239 GCA_964636205.1 uncultured Chitinophagaceae bacterium
GAAGGGACTTTTGAATTTACCGTAGCGAACGAAGAAAACGACTCAGTCATCCACGTGACAGACGGGGCTTTCCGGTTTAAAGTGCCGAATATATGGTAAAAGAACTTTTTTAAGGACTTAAAATTAAAAACATCATGAAGAACCCATACTGTATTGCCCGCCTCACCATGACGTGTTTGTTGGTGATCACGATGGCGACCGCCATATCTGGCCAAGAATCCAATGTGTCGCTCAGCGATCAGATGGATTATGCAATCGCACACTTGGATTTTACTGAGGTATCTTCAGGTCTCTTATTAGACCGCGGTTTTAAGATGATGCACGTAGAAATTTTTGACGGCTCATCAACCTCAGACACCTTATTCCAATAATGCTATAGGTTTAGGCAATACGGCACCATGATTACCTCGAAAGTAATCCCCTCCAGTACACTCGGACAAACTGCGGATTGGAAACCATACGCGGACAGTCTGCTTAATACCGGCGTGGTACCCCTTATGATCTTACACGCCGATTACCACAAGTTCCTTGAAGATTCAGTATTGCTTGCTTCTCTAATTACCTACCAAAACGGACAACTATACGATGTTCCAAATCGACCTACTTCGCCCTATACGGCTCATGAGATTTTCTCATTTTGCCCAAAGAAGACGAATGTGAAGGATTCACTTTCGCAAATTTTCAGAATTGAATCCGAATTCTTTCGAAGAAATACCGGAAAGACAGTAAGTAGTATTTCGATTGATTTTGATAACGGTATGGGCTATCAGTCTATGACCTACAGTGTTAATAAAAAGGTATCATGGACAAGTCCGGGCAAGAAATACCTTACCCTGAAGGTGGTCTATTCCGATAATTCGACCTATTATGCCAAATCACTTTACGAAATTGTAGATAAGACCGGTGCACAGCCTAAAAATTATTATGGCATTCCCGATCAAGAGTTTCATATAGATCATCCTACTATTGCCAATCACGGTGCTACTGTTTCGATCGAATACGGCTGTGGTAATACCGAGCTGCGCAAGCCCTTTATTTATGTAGAAGGCTTTAACCCGGATGAGTTTGGAAATGAGCATTATAAAACTGACTTTTTTCAAGAATTTTATCGATATCAGCATATAGATTGGCCATCCGGTTTTCCCATGTTAGACGAACTCGATGAAAACGGTTACGACGTAGTCTATATAGACTTTGACCGCGGTGCCGGCGACCTGAAAGAAAATGCCCAAACCGTACGCGAGGTCATAAAAGAACTCAATGCCCAAAAAGCGGCCAATGGAAGTGCATCACCCAATGTTTTGGTGGGGTACAGCATGGGCGGCGTAGTGGGCAGACTGGCGCTAACCTATATGGAGCACGCCAACGAAAACCACGATGTAAGCTATTACATAAGTGTCGATTCGCCCCACTTGGGCGCCAATGTGCCCCGAGGATTAATCGCTGCACTTATAGACATCCGAAATTATGAGTTTGCCGGTTTCAATGTGAGCGAGGACGTACCCACCGTAGAAGAAGCTTATCAGGTACTTTTTAGCCCTGCGGCCAAACAAATGTTGATATATGGAGGAGAAGGTTCCAACTCATTGATTACCGGCCCTAGTCCCACATACACAGCTTTCCAAAATCATCTCGATGCCCAGGGAATGCCTGCCCAAACCATTCAAAACATCGCAGTCTCAAAAGGTAGTGGTAATGGTGTAGGTCAGGGGTATGGAAGTCTTGAGAAGATTTTTAAATTAAATGCAAATACTTTTAATGCCACCGGTTGCATCACCAATATTCCGGATATAGTAGGTTGGTTGGCCGGAGCTGGCGCATTAAATAGCCTAGGTTTATTTGCTTCGGTTAAAGCTGATATTAAGGCGATGCCGGGCTATGTTTCGTCAACCAACTGGATATATGAGCGAAAAATTCGCATGACTTTACTTTTTATTCCATTGGAATGGGATAGCCACAAAACCAAAGCCAAGACGGTAAATTTCTACGATGGTGTACAGGGCGGTAGATACGGTTTTGCAAGTTTTTCCGGAATGGGAGCGGATGCATTGGGTTATATAAATGCACTCGCAAATGGAGTATATATGCCCTGTGCAAAACTTTACCATACGCAGTTTTGTTTTATCCCGACCGTCAGCGCGCTGAACATACCAAGTATGATGGGAACGCCAAATTGGGCGATAGATACAGAGAGCATTGTAGATAATGATGATACGCCTTTTGATAAGGCTTACGTTCTTGATCCAACAAAATATCCATCGGGATATACAGCACCAAATAATGAAAATCATTTGGATTTAACCCCCAGCAATGTATTTCCATTTGAACAAGTAATTTCGACCCAGTTCAACGCCGTTAACCAGAACCCCACCGTTCATGGCTACACTTTTAATTTCGGATACGCCGAAGTGGACGATGAAATAATCAAAACCACCGATTGCATAACTCATCCACTCACTGTCAGCGGAATCCCCGCTGCAAGTGGAGCGTTGTGGATAAATCGAGCACATAATCTTGAAGATGTCAATAACTCCAACAACCCGCTAAGCACATCAGACAAATTTAACGTGGACTTAAAAGAAAGTTGCAACGGTACGTATGGCAGAGTAACAGTAGAAAGTATGGGTTCAATTACCATTGGAGAAGACCACCTAAAAACCGCAAAAGTCATCGTTCGCGAAAATGCATGGATAACAATGAATGATGGTTATATTGAAATCCGACCCGGCTCTAAACTCATCATCGAAGACGGTGCTGAACTCCGACTCAACGGCGGTATTCTGCGCGTGCAGGACGGCGGGGAAGTCATCGTCAAAAGGGGTGGAAAGCTTATTTATGAAGACGGAGCCATCATAGAACTCAATGGCCACGACGCCGTTCTCCTCTCGGAGGTTTGACGCACGTGGGCAATGATGCCACGTTTACCTTTACATACGAGGGATCGGAAAGCGGTCACATTCGCATGCTCGATGACGGCTATTGGGGCGAGCGTTTCTTCGTTGGTACCAACGCCGATGTTGTACTCAAAGGTGAGGGGCAGAATGATTTGATTCTTTATTTGGAGGAATCGGTGAACTTTTGGGAATATCAAGGAGAAGTTCCGGGATACACCGAGGAATCCAATCTTTTCAGACATGTTAAAATAACCGACGGTCGCATTGAATTTGAAGATGATTCACGCCTGCAATTAATCAATCCGTCAACATTTGATAATGTACATTTCCAACGGGTCGGTCCGGGAAACCCTAGGGGTGTTGTACCAATGTCTAAATGCAATATTTCTAACTCAACATTCCGGGATGTGCCCATAGATGCCCAAATGCACTTTAGCAACGGCGGAATGTTATATATCAAGGACTCCAAATTTCATTCTACATACGTAAAAATCAGGGGAAAAGGCTATGAGATTTCAGGTTCACATTTTTTCTCTTCACAGATATCTTCGCTCGAGTGTACGCGTAAAAACAAGTTCATGCATTCCACGATTTCGGCCGGATCCCATCTGTATGGATATCAATGCGCCATTGAAGATAAATCTACTTCGGAATTGTACATATACAAATCAACCATTCACAATAGTTATGCGGTAGGGGTGCATAAACAAATGTCTCGTGTAACTGCCAAGTGCAGCAAGTTTATAAACAATAGCGTTGGCATTGTTGCAAGTGACAATGCCGTTATCAATCTTTCATTTCCTCAAGGCGGAGGATCAAATCTTTTCGAAGACAATTATGTAAACATAGAGGTGGTCGATGCCTATGACATTCTTTTGAAAGACGGGTTTAATCAAATTTACGACGGAACCCTATCGAATATCATGGGAACACTTGATCGTCCCTATGATCCTCCTTGTCCTTACATCAACGCGACAAACAATACGTGGACCCCCGCCGATGGACAGGCTGCCGATCCCAACCATCCGGATCAAAATGAATTTGACGTTAAAATCGAAGGTGCCAACCCGTGGCAATGGTGCAGTGTTCCTTTTCATTTCGGAGTTGTTGCGCCGGTGGGCCCGTGCCGGATCGACCCTGAGGATACGCGGGGCGAACAAAAATCAAACCCGGAGATCTCGGAGTATCCTCTAATCACAACCCCCATTTATTTTCACAACACACCTTTCGACGAGGCAGTTGAAATGGCGATGGCAAAAACAACCGCATTCAATGACTCACTCGGCGACGATGTGACTGCTGCCGCTATGTATTTTGAATTGCTGATGGCGGAAGCTTACGCGGACTCCGACTCCATGCAGGCTGTAGTAGACGGCTTGAAGTACAATACTATCTTCTCCTATAAGTCGACGGTGGAAAATCTTTTTTCCGATGGTATCATCACTGCTGAGATGAATAATCAAACCTTTGTCCCGACAGTAGAGGGCTACGCCGATGTGTTGATGGCTTATACGGATAGCATCAAAGTTACCGACACTTATCGTGGGCAATTTCAATTGGAATTGGCGAAAACGGCTCTGTTCAAAACAATTGGTAAGCCTGAAATGGCATTGTTAATCGTTGAGAATTTGGCTCTGTGTAATCACGATTCCATCCAAGAAATCATTTTGGAAAAACAACGGGCCAACCTGCTTTTCGACATCTCATCAAAAGAAACGGGAATTCATGCATTTTTATACGACAGCATTACCTTTGTTCTCGATTCATCGATCTTTGACTTCCCCGTTGGCACGTTTGTCGATTCTTCCGGATTCGGCGCCTACATATTCGGTCCCAACAACCTTCAATTCTCGGTTTGCCAACCTCACTCGGCAAAACGCGCCGGAACGAACAATCCACACCAATCGTTGTCGATATCAGAACCTACGGTTTACCCTAATCCCGCGAGTCGAAAAATTACCATACAATTTCAGGGTTCCAAAGCAGGCGAATCTTCCTCAACACCCGTGTATTTTGAATTATACGACATCCATGGCAAACACTGCTTTTCTGGTAAAGTGGAGGGTATGATCGTACAAATAGAATTGCCGCCATTGCCATCGGCCTTGTACCATTATACCATTTCCCAAGCGGATAGAACCCTGCACCGTGGGAAATTGTTGATCGCCCAGTAATCAATGAGATTCAACGAGTAATTTCTCAATCGAATTCCCAGAACACTTCAATCTAAACCGCTGGATTTTTCAGGGAGAAAGTAAAGAGAAGAATTTGACGCCCAAATGAATATTGAACAATTTTCACCAAAAGAAAATGGAGACTCTCCTTTAGGTACTTTCCAAGGCACT
>CAZWPF010000144.1:0-5206 GCA_964636205.1 uncultured Chitinophagaceae bacterium
TAATATCGGGTTTTGGTTGCTGGCCGCATTTTTGATCTTCTTTATCGGCTTGCGTCCTATCAGCGGAGTGTTTGTAGATATGCCAATTTACGACTTTATCTACTCCCGCTATATTGCAGGTGCTGCCATGGAGGGAACCAGTGATATTGGATTTAATAGTCTGATGTGGTTGTGTGCTCAGATCATGCCCTCGAGTAGCTTCTTTTTTCTGTGTACATTAATATATGTGGTTCCGTTGTGTATTGCTTTTAAGCGTTGGTTTCCCCATTATGCGTTTTTAGCATTGTTGTTTTATGCAGCTTCCTTTTCCTTTTTTGGATACGGGGTGAATGGGATTCGTTCGGGAATGGCTTCTTCTTTGTTTATAATGGCGTTAGCGTATCGGGAGCGAAAAATCTTTTCCTATATAATCCTGCTTATTTCCCTAAGTATGCACGGCTCGATGCTCTTACCTATTATAGCATATATAATAACGGGGTATTTCGATTCGAATCGGATCTACTTAATAATTTGGGTCACCTGTATTGCTTTATCGGCGGTAGCCGGGGGATTTTGGGAAGGGATATTAGCCGCGCTTGGGGCCAATGATCAGCGGGTGCAAATGTATATGGAGGTGGAAAATACTGTGGGTGGTGTATTCAGATGGGATTTTGTAGGGTACAGCTCTCTTGCCATTTTGGCCGGATGTTTTTTCCTTTATGTAAAAAAATATACAGATATATTCTATCTTAGATTATTTAATATTTATCTGGTTGCAAACAGTTTTTGGATACTAATCATTCGAGCAAATTATTCCAATAGGTTTGCATATCTGTCTTGGTTTTTAATGCCGATAATTATTTGTTATCCGCTATTGCGACAGACCATGATGGAGCACCAGTATGCGCGGACCGCAATGATATTGATGGTGTATTTTCTATTTACTTATGTGTTGAACGTGATATTGGTTTAGGATGTATCGGAATTATATTAAAAGGGCGATGGATTTTGTGTTAGCTAGTTGGGGCATTTTGCTATTGGCTCCCTTGCTGATGGTTTTGACGATAATGCTATTGGTGTATTACCGTGGAAATCCCTTTTTCTTTCAAAAAAGAGCAGGCTACAAGGGTCGGATATTTTTAATATGGAAATTTAAGACCATGCATGATTTAAGGGATAGGCATGGCGCGGTAATTTCTGATAAGGATCGGTTGCATCCTTTGGGAAGATTTATGAGAAAGCTATCCCTAGATGAATTGCCGCAACTGTTTAATGTATGGATCGGGGACATGAGTTTGATCGGGCCAAGACCTTTATTGCCGGAATATTTACCCTACTATACCGAGGAGCAGATGCGCCGCCATGAGGTTCGTCCGGGTATCACCGGATGGGCACAAGTAAATGGAAGGAATGCCGTGAAATTTAGTCAGCGCTTCGCTTATGATGTATGGTATGTGGAACATTTGAGTTTTAACTTAGACTGTAAAATAGTCTGGTTGACTGTGAAGAATGCTTTTGTGGCGGTTGAGACTACTAAGTTGGAATTTATTGAGGATATTGATGATTTGGGAATAGGGCGCGACCTCGCAAATAACTACAGGAAGAACGCTAAGGAATATTCTACATTATGAAGTATTGTATAGTGGGCGCAGGTGGAGCCGGCCGCGAAGCTTTTGAGAGTTTAGAACAGATTTTGAGCAGTCGGGGAATGGATCCGCTTTCAGAGATTTGCTTTTTGGAAACAGATGGTGTGGTACGCAATGCAGAAGTGATGGGTGTGCCGGTGATGGGGTTGGATGCGTTTGACCCCGAAAAATATCAAGTGGTCATTGCGATTGGTAATCCGACGGTCAGGGAGAAAGTAGTGGCTCAATTGCCTACTGCGACCCAATATTTTACATTAGTCGATCCCTCGGCTGTGGTATCTAAATATGCAATATTGGGAGCAGGTACGATAATAGGCGCAGGAGTGGTGATTAATTGTAATGTAAAACTGGGCTTACATAGTCGTATAGACATAAACAGTACGCTGAGCCATGATATTGAAGCCGGAGATTTTTTTACAACTGCTCCGGGGGGGCATGTCTGTGGTACCTGTAGGATAGGGGATCGAGTGTATCTTGGTGCCGGTGCTGTAATCCGACAAGGGATTCAGTTGGGGGATGATGTTACTATCGGTATGGGTGGCGTGGTGGTAAAAGATATAATGGAGGCCGGAACATATGTTGGTGTGCCGGTGACCAGAATGGGTAAATAAACTTATTAGAGAACGAGACTAGACTTCTCAGAACCGGGTAGTCAAAGTGTAAAAAATAAACAATTGTCAACGGAGTTATCTAAAATATGGCTTTCCCCCCCACATATGTGCGGAGCGGAATCAAAGTTTGTGCAGTCGGCTTTTGAATCTAATTGGATTGCGAGTCTGGGTCCGAATGTGGAAGGATTTGAAAAGGATCTGACTGAGTATTTATCGGAGGATGTGCAGGTGACGGTATTGTCTTCCGGTACGGCGGCTTTACATTTGGCATTGATATTATTGGGTGTCGGTCCGGGCGATGAGGTAATTTGCCAGAGTCTGACTTTTGCGGCTTCGGCCAATCCCATTCTTTATCAGGGGGCGATTCCGGTATTTGTCGATAGTGAGCGGGAGACCTGGAATATGTCTCCTTATTGGATGGAGCAGGCTATCAAGGATCGGATATCCAGGGGTAAGAAACCCAAAGCTATTGTGGTGGTTCATCTGTACGGGATGCCTGCTCAAATGTCGGCGATAATGGAGATTGCGCGGAGATATGAGATCCCGGTAATCGAGGACGCTGCGGAAGCCCTGGGCTCTTCGATTGATGGCCGAAAATGCGGCACAATGGGAGATTTGGCGGTTTTGTCGTTCAATGGAAATAAAATTATCACTACTTCGGGTGGGGGAGCTTTGGTGACCCATGACCCCGCTTTGGCGAGTAAGGCGAAGTTTTTGGCTACGCAAGCCAGAGATCCGGAGATACACTATGAGCATTCTCATTTGGGCTTTAACTATCGGCTTAGTAATATATGTGCGGGAATTGGTCGCGGACAAATGACCGTATTGGCGGAGCGCGTTCAGCAGCGGAGGGCTAATTTTGAAAGGTATCAGCAGATATTCTCCGGGCAGGACGATGTTCTTTGGTTGCCGGAACTGAGGGGGGATTTTTCAAATCGTTGGCTGAGCGTCTGCTTGATTGAGCCAGCGATATATGGACGTAGCTGGCGGAATTTATATGAACTTTTTGAACAGGAAAATATAGAGTCGCGCCCGGTTTGGAAGCCCATGCATTTGCAGCCCTTGTATTCGGATGCTCCGTTTTATGGAGATGGTACCGCAGAGGAATTATTCGGAAAGGGAATTTGTCTTCCTTCGGGCAGTTCTTTGGCCGGTTCAGACTGGAATCGCATCCGGTCTGTTGTAACTGCTTGGTCTACATTATCTATACGTCAAATTTGATAAAGTTATCATTTGCAGGTTATTAACAATTAACAAGTAGGAAAGTTGTTTGCAACAACATATATATATATTAGCCGATAAAATATCGAACATTTGGATAAGTTATCGCGTATAGCTGGGTACCAATAGGATTTATAGGAATATATTTGTGTTCTGCGAGATCGCTAAAATGTCACGATTTTTGCAGCATGCGGACTAGTATTATTTTCCTATATTTGAAAAATAATACTATTGATTTTTTGGGAATTTGTGTCCTGAAAGATATGATCCTTTGGTGTTTTTGACTTGATTGACAGTTCATAATATACTGATCATAAATAAGTGGGTGCCAGAATGATTATAACTGGAAATTTATATATCCCTACATAAGGGGTAAATAAACTGTTGGGGAGTGGCCATGCTGCGGGACGTACTATTGCATATTACGTATTATGAAAGCAAAAGACTCTGTATTCTCTATAAAGGTTTTACCCCGATGGTTTGTATTTATTGCAGACCTAACCTGTGTAATATTATCACTGGGATTATCTATTTTATTGCGGCCCGATGCATCCTCACTCGCACAATATCCGCAGGATCTATGGTTGCTGCTCGCAGGAGCGGTGGCGGGCATCAATGCAATCTTCTTTTATGCGTTCCGGACTTATAGCGGTTTAATCCGATACACTAATATAGAAGTGATCGGAAGGTTCTTAACTGTCAATTCCATTGTAACCGTTTCTTATTTACTACTGAATTTATTGTGGCAGCGGATGCATCCCGGTGTCATTTTTACGGGATTTGTTCTAGGGTTTAATTTCTTACTGGTAAATAGTTTGTTGATTGGCTACCGCTTATTGGTACGCCGTGCTTTTCAATTTTTATGTAATCGCCAAACAGAGAGCACATCCAACAGAATTAAGGCCGTGGTTTACGGATTATCTGAGGAATCCCTGCATATTGAAAGAATGATTAACGGTTCGGCTGATAGTCCATGGGAGATCGTTGCATTTTTGGATGATATCGTACCGGGCAGATTGAAGGTGGGTACCGCTATGCCTGTCTATCATGCCGATGAAGTCAATGTGCAAAAGCTGAAAGCTGCCGGTGTATCTGTGATTTTGGTTTCAGATGCCGATGCGGAGAGTGATCGCATCTCTGAACTAATTAATTTGACGCTGAAGCTGAACATGGTCGTGCGTCGTATTCCTTCAGTAAGAAGTTGGCTGACCATTTCAGGTAATTATGCGGGCGATGTAGATGCAGAAGATCTGTTGGGCCGCGACCCTGTGCGTATCCAGACAGATGGCGGAGCCGGTGGTAATATTGCCGGAAAGGTAGTGCTGGTAACAGGCGCTGCCGGTTCTATAGGCAGTGAGCTGGTTCGCCAGTTGGCCCAATGTAAACCCGAACTGATCATACTTTGTGATAATGCGGAAACCCCATTACATGAGCTGTTGCTCGCTATGAATGATGATTTCCGCTACGCACCTGTAAAAGGGTTTTTAGGAAGCGTATGTGATGAAGTAAGAATGCGTCGTTTATTCGAACGTTATTCACCGGATATCGTATTCCATGCCGGTGCATATAAGCATGTGCCTCTGATGGAGGAAAATCCTTCCTTAGCGGTATTGAACAATGTTTTGGGCACCAAAGTGCTGGCTGAATTATCGGTTGAATTTGGCGTACAGAAATTTGTTTTGATTTCTACTGATAAGGCGGTGAATCCGACCAACGTAATGGGGGCTTCGAAGCGTATTAGTGAGATCT
>CAZWPF010000145.1:0-5084 GCA_964636205.1 uncultured Chitinophagaceae bacterium
TTTTGTAGTCAAAAGAGACAATTTGTTCGAAACCTGTCTTATCCAACATTTCGGTAGCGCTTTCTTTAATATGCTTCCGCATTAAACGCTCATTTTCCCCAAAAGAAAAGCGGATCTTTACGATCGGCTGGCCCCATTCATCCGTTTCGTCTGGCGAAAGGGTAACTTTATTTTCGCGATAAGGAAGGCATTCACCCCATCCCCCCATCCAAATCATCCAGGGTCCGGGATGTGTCAATTGCCGTTTGAAATTTGCACCAACCCCTTTGAGGTCAAATAATTGCTCTTCCCAACCCTGACGCACCCCTACTCCCTGCAGATTATATCCCCTTAAAAAGCCCTCTTTATTGCTGTTTTTTAAATTCTGATACCGGGGTATCAAGAAACCACAAGGCCGTCTTCCTTTGTAGTAAATATCCTTAAATCCATTATAATAACCATATGCACCAGCGGAAGAGTGGTGGTCCATCAAGTTTCGGCCCAATTCACCGCTATCGTTGCCCAATCCGTTTGGAAATCTGCTCGACTTCGAATTGAGAAGAATTGCCGCAGTTGCAATTGTCGAAGCGTTCAAAAAGATAATCCGCGCAAAGAACTCATGGCTTTTTTTTTCTAATGCATCGATAACGCGAACTCCCGTCGCCCGTTTTGCTTCGTCATCGTATATGACCTCCGTAACAACAGAAAATGGACGTAAAGTCAAATTTCCCGTAGCCATCGCTGCCGGAATAGTTGCGCTGTTACTGCTGAAGTAGCCACCGTAAGGACAACCTCTCGTACACAGGTTTCGATACAAACAAGGGCCTCTTCCCTCCCACCCGCGTGTCAGATTAGCCACTCGGGCGATGGTTAGTGTTCGATCAAAATTTTCCTGGACCGAATCCGCAAGATGCTCCTCCACGCAATTTAACTCCATCGGCGGCAAAAACTCACCATCCGGCAGCTGAGAAAGATGCTCTCTCCGCCCACTGACGCCTATGAATCGTTCAACGTAGCTATACCAAGGCGCAATATCTTTGTATCGAATCGGCCAATCTACCGCAATCCCATCTTTGATGTTAGCCTCGAAATCCAGGTCACTCCACCGATAGCACTGCCGTCCCCATGTAAGCGACCGCCCTCCCACTTGATATCCCCTAAGCCATCTAAAGGGCTTTTCTTGGATATAAGGATGTTGTTCATCTGAGGCAAAGAAATGCCGGTCTGCTTCATCTCCTAGCCACGTTTGCACTGGGTTTCGTTTGGCGTATTGCGCGGTATTCAGCAGTCGATGAGGAAAATCCCAGGGATTAAGCATCGCGGTGTTATAATCTTTCCCATGTTGTACATTCCGACCACGCTCCAACAACAACGTCTTGAGCCCTTTCTTACATAATTCCATGGCGGCCCACCCCCCACTGATACCGGAGCCGACAACAATGGCGTCGTAAACATTGTTTTTTATGTCGACCAAGCACATTTTGTTTTAGTTTAATATATGTCAATTAGTCGCCCAAGACTTTTGCCCTGACTCCATCGTTATGCAAGCCTGGTATGAGCCCGGTACATAGTCATATACTAAGGCTTGCGTAGCCCCTTCCATGGAGGTGCAAAAGCTAATTATCGTATATTTTTTCATTGTCTCCATACCATCCATCCCCAGAACCCGTAGCCTGATTTTTCGAAACAAAGAGTTGCGCTCGTAGTTATGTTCGTAACGGACAAGAATTGCTGCCCGTTGCAGTTCATCACAGCTGGCGAATCGTCGTCCATATTTTTTTTCACTATCTTGCTCTACACGCGTCAACCAGCTAACGAAAGACCGCTTTACCACCTCGGATTCGCAATCGCAAATTAACTTGACGACACAATCGGCTACCCTGGCGTCGTTTGCGCCGGGAGAATCAGTCCGTGGTATGATCGTTTCGGCAATACTTGCTATTAAGGGTTTAAGTTGATCAAATTTAGCCGAATCCAGTTTGCCTTTTATTCGAATAGGACTCAAGTTCTTTATCAATGAGATAGAAGTAATCACTCCGGCCACGGCGGTGACTGTTTTAAGGGCTATTCGTCTATTCATTTTCATCTTCTTTTCCGCGATGACGTTATAACGATTCGTAAACATCAAGCAATTTGACAGCTGCATTTCTCCAAGTGAAACCTTCTGCCCGCTTCAATCCTTTTATGCGCATCTCCGTTCTTTGCTCTTCATCACTCAGTACCTTTTCAATAGCGCTGGCCATATCCGTTACGTTAAATGGATCAATCAGCAGCGCAGCGGCACCGGCCACTTCCGGCATTGACGACGTATTGGAAGTAATGACGGGGATTCCACAGGCCATAGCCTCCAAAATCGGAAGACCAAAACTCTCTCGGAGCGAAGGGTAAATGAACAACGCTGCCGCATTATACATTAATGGCATCTGATCTGGAGGTATGTAACCCGGAAAGATAAACTGGTCGACCAGCGCCGTATGCCCCGATAGCTGTAATTGCTCAAGCACCATTTCCCTTGGATAATCCAAAATAACCATCGGTAACTGTGCCGTTGTATTGACAAGGTATTTTGCATACGCTTCAATGGTATTCTTGGTGTTTTTTTTTGGTGCGGTATTTCCCAGAAACAGCGTAAATTTATCAGGCAGCCCCAATGATTTCCTGAACCCCTTAACTTCATCCCCCGAATAGTAAGTATTAAACTTTGAACTTACAGCGTTGTGGATCACTTTGATCTTATCATCCTGGACTTGTAGCCGGTTTAGCATGACTTTTTTCTCAAACTCGGAGACGGTGATAATGGCCTTGGCCTTCCGAACTGCGGAAGGTACAATCCATCGTCTGTACATATTACCAAAATTCTGGTACCAGGTACCTGCCATATCCAGTTTTTCCAAGTAAATAATGTCGTGTAATGTCAGCACCAAAGGTGTGGACGGGAGCAATGCGGCTGTATTGCAAGTAGCATGTAAAATATCGAATGCCGCATTTCGTATAGTCGCAGGTAGTAATATCTGCTCCCAGAAAGGATAAGGCCAGCTGGGCAATTGGCGCACCGCTACCCGCCCTGAGTCCTCGATGCAGGTGTCTACATCCTTTTTTACAAATACGGTGTATTCATGATTGGAATCGAGGGTTTGCAATTCTCGAATCAGCTCCAAAGCCACTACCTCCATCCCGTGCTTCTTGGGACGAAACAGCCGTTGTACCTCAATTCCAATCCGCTTGCCCATTTTCCCCATGCTATTTGTCGTTATCCTTATTAAAATAATGTTCGGTGGCTACCGAAAGTTTATTTGCCTTTTTTGCTTTAAGTAAAGCCAACAGTTGATAACTTATAAACTTAGGAACCGAAATCAGTGAGCGATAAATCCTGTGATCGGCCTGGAAATAATAAAGTGAATGGGCGACAGTCAATGTAAAAACAGCTAATGCTCCTCCCCAGACAACAGCCATCCAAGCATTCAAAAATAAATTAATTACGCAACAAATGGATGCAATCCCAATCAAAATAAACAAGGGCGGCCGAAGCAACATCATACTGAACCAAAATCGGTTCAAGCTGGGCTTCGATAGCGATGCCCAAAACAACTTCCATCCAAGAAAAGCATACTTAAACCAGGTGTTAATCCACCTCGAACGTTGCTTAACTAACTGCCCCGTCATGGACGTTTTCTCATCAAAAACGATAGCCGATTCCGAGAACGCAATCACATGATCTCTCATCAACAGTTCATATTGAAGCACTTTATCGAAGCCGGCACCATTTATTTCTACTCCTTCGAGGCACTGCCGGTACAGCGCTGTCGTAAATGCCATACCCGAACCAGACAACGCGGCAGACGACCCGGCTTCAAACAGTAGTTTGCGATCGATCATTCGGTAATAGATGTCACCGGCCTCATCCAAACAGGCATAAGGTGTATTTAGATTCTTTGCTTTTCTCACTCCTTGAACAGCTTGATATCCTTTATCGAACACTAAATTTAGTTCGTTGAGGTATTCACGGTCGACTATATTGTCACTATCAATGATGGTAAGGCGTTCATGCGGCCTCTTGAAATGCTTAACAGCGTAAAAATGTGACTTGACATTACTTGCCAATACCTTTGGCGGTCTCAATACAACAACTTGTTCAGCATCAAAAAACAAATCTTTATCATCGCAGTGGTCGGCCACAATGTAGACAATATAATTACTGTAATTCAATTTTATAATAGAGTCAACCACGGTGGGTAACTGCTGCGTTTGCCGATAAGCTGTTACAATGATTGCATAATCCGCGGGATGTGATAAATCAGCAGTCCGTTTCCGTGTTTTCCTTACATGCTTCGAAACCACCAAAAAGAGCGGCATGACTAATTGTGTGATTAAGCACCACTGGATTATTAAGCCAAAGATTATCAATGCTTCCATTCTTAAATATGACTTGCTATCGCTTCTCTTATTGCGTTAACACTGTTTTCCCACGTATGTGTGCACGCGAATTCCCTGCGACTTTTTTCCTTTTGTGCCGAATTTTCCTGCATAGCCTTTTCAATTTGAACTACATATGCTTCCTTGCTGGTGCATAGGTACACATAATCACCGAAAAACTCCATGGCACGAGTGTGGGTCGCCACTACCGGCTTGCCCATAGCCAGATACTCATCGATTTTCCGTGGATAGTTTCCGATGGTAACCGCATTGACGACTTGCGGATTGATGCACACGTCGAACATCTGAATAAAAGAAGCGAGTTCTTCGGGATTTCTTTTTCCTACAAACACCACATTGGGCATGTTATGTAGTTGGCTTGCTTTAAATGCATCACTTTCCGGGCCCACTAACACTAGGTTCCATTCGGGTTTGGTCATGGCAATGTGCTGTAGTACCTGTATATCCAATCGGAGCTCGTGAAGGGCCCCTACGTATCCAATGATCGGGCCCTCTAATGCAGCAAATCCGGTAGGCTTTGTTGTAACATAGGTATTGAATAAGTCGAGATCGCACCCCTGTCCCACGAAATAAGAATTCAGGTTATAATGCTTGCAATAATCTGTTAAGTACTCGGAATTTGCTACACACACATCATTCTTAGCGATCAGCAGGGGCTCCAGCACTTTTCC
>CAZWPF010000146.1:0-5044 GCA_964636205.1 uncultured Chitinophagaceae bacterium
AAATCCATATTGTTAGTTCCTGATTACCCTCCTTCAGATAAGCCCTTACCGCCCCTTTCTTAATGAGATAAATACTATTACAAGGCTCCCCTACCTCCATTAAGATAGTGCCCTTTTTATAGGACTCTTCTACAGAAACCCGATTGATATAATTTCTTACCTCTGTGCTGATTGGATAAATGCTATGTACCCAATCGGCCATTGTCAATTTTATATTATCAGATTGATCTAGAATTTTCATTAATGTAAATCCAAAAGTCGGTTGCTCAGACTCTCAAATTTAAATTAAATTTCAGATAAAATATGAATCATTTTATCCACATAATTCACGGATAATCCGTTAAATTGCCAAAGCGACTAATTTCCCTTTAATGGAAAAACAGATAAGTCACCAGAATAGCACCTATTACCCCAACCGCATCGGCTATCAGTCCGCAGGTAAGTGCATGCCTTGTATTTTTAATATTCACGCTACCAAAATACACTGCCAGCACGTAAAACGTGGTTTCGGTAGATCCTTGTATTACCGCGGCTAATCTCCCTTGAAATGAAGCCACCCCATATTCGTTCATTACATCCACCATGAGCCCTCTGGCTCCGCTCCCGCTCAAAGTCTTCATCATGGCTACCGGTAAAGCTGGTACAAAATCAGTATTCATACCCATCCAAGCCACCAAATGGGCGATTCCGTTTACCAGATAATCCATACATCCACTTGTACGGAAAACGCTAATAGCGATCAGGATGGCGACGAGGTAGGGAACGATTCGGATGGCCACCTGAAACCCTTCCTTTGCCCCCTCAATAAAATGCTCATAAACATTTTGCCGCCTAACGGCACCCGCGACAATAAACAGGAGAATGATTAAAAGTATGATACCACTACCCACTGCTCCCATCACCTGACCCAACTGTTCGGCCGGCATTGTCTTGGCGAAATAATACATGGTGCCGATCAGCAGCGCAAAAACTCCTACAAATAATAAAACCGGCAGTCGAAACAAATTAATTTTCTGATAAGCCGCAACAGAAATAATCCCGGCGATCAATCCAATGAACGTCGCAATCAACGTCGGCAGAAAAATATCTGCAGCATTAAAATTTTCTGCAACCCCCTGCTGCACAGCGACGGTTTGGCGAATAGCTATGACGGATGAGGGAATCAGGGTTAGTCCGGCTGTATTCAACACCAGAAACATGATTTGGGCATCGCTGGCCTTTTCTTTTTCAGGATTCAACTCCTGCAGTTCACTCATAGCTTTTAACCCCAGCGGAGTGGCCGCATTATCCAAACCCAGCATATTTGCCGAAAAATTCATCATGATACTCCCATTCGCCGGATGGTCTTTGGGAACCCCTCTGAACAAGGTCCGAAAAAATGGAGCTACCCCTTTGGCAAACAAGCGAATGATACCGGCTTTCTCTCCTATTTTCATAATCCCCAACCAAAGTGCCATAATGCCGGTGAGTCCGATCGAAATCTCAAACCCTGTCTTAGCACTCCCAAATATTCCGGTCAGCATCTCTGTAAGAATGCCTGTATCTCCGGTAAAAGCCTTAATTACCGCCACTATAAAGCCAACGACAAAAAAAGCGATCCAGATATAGTTCAGTATCATATAATCCTTAAAGATAAAAAAGACCGGCTATTTTAGCCGGCCTGGTATCTTAAATAATTCAGTTCCAAATTTCCTGATAATCATCACATGATTCAACAGGGCAAAGCATTGTTTGCTCCAGGAATGTAAAGACAGAGGGATTAAAAATTCTCTGCCGGAATATCCGCTGGCATCGCCGGAGTATCGAGCGTAGCCGGCAAATCCGGTTCTGTGATTGGTTCGCTTTCCATATCGAACTGGTCGTTTTTGGTAGATTCAACCAACCAATTTCCGTTCTCTTTCACCAAATGTAACTTCTGCTGTGCGTTGCTCTCAGAGGTAGTGAAGGTAACAATCGCTTTATCTCCTTTTACGTCAGAATCAATAATTTTAACTTTAATCTTCTTTGCTTCATTCTTCACAGAATCACTCACCATAGCTGGTGAAAGCTGTTGCATCATACCAACAAATTTCTTGGTTTCTTCTGTAGATACAGATTTCGCAGCCTCAAAATCCATGTGCAGAAAACCATTCAAAAATTTCTCGGCAGAAGCCTCCGGAGTATTTTTATTACAAGCAGTAAAACCAATTGCCAATCCGAAAAGGATAGCAAAAACAGAAAACAAGTTTTTCATAAGGCATTTTTACGATAAGTTAGCAAAGGTATTATTTATACTTTAGTTCGCAAACCAAAATTGCATTGGGATTCATAAATAAATTATCAATACCTACAAAGTTGTGTCCCAATAGTGACGTCCTGGGAATATAGCCCGTGTCACCTGTCACTTCCAACATCACTTTATACACAAATTCAGAACAATACAATTTATCATCTGTTGATAAATCAAAATCCATATCGAACAAAGGGCGCATTTCAAATTTTTGATATACGGAGCTGACCAGTTGATTGATCGCACTATCCGATAATTGATATCTGGCAATACCAAATCCTGTATTAAATACAGAGCTAATAAAAAATGAAGCGGAATCTCTTCTCAGTCGTTCGTCCGGGTTGTCCTCTCCCCCAATGCTATGATAGACAAATGGATATCCATTTTCCACTACAACCAATCCGGCATGTGAATAGGTTTTATCTACCTGATTCATTTCCCTAAAGATTCTGCTGGTCATATCCCTACCCGTGCGCAGCAATAGATCACCGGTCCGCATCAACGCAATGCAGGAGTCTTGCTTAAATTTTAATCCCGGATCATCCGGGTTCTCTTGCATCGCAGGCTGATGTCGATCCTTATATAATGACCAAGCAACTAAAACAACCGCGATCAATACCAGTAAGAGCGGCAACAACCACCGGGGTATTAATCTTCTATGCTTTAGCTGCGCCATCTCCTTCAAAAAGTAAGCATCAAAGTTACACAGATTGCCAACTTTCATAGAGAATAAACTTTCTTTCCGCTTTAGCTCAATATCTGTTACACGCGGATCGGCGATGAAAGAAACGCTTTCTATGGATTTACTACCTTAGCTGAATGAATGATAAGAAACTTTTTCTGCTGGACGCCATGGCGCTGATTTATCGTGCCTATTATGCCCTGATTCGCAGCCCGCGCATCACCAGCACCGGCAGAAATACCAATGCACAATTTGGATTTACCAATGCACTCACCGATCTGTTGCAAAAGGAGAAACCCTCGCATTTGGCGGTGGTGTTCGATACGCATGCGCCCACAGAACGTCATATTGAATTTACAGAATACAAAGCTAATCGTCAGGACACTCCGGAAGATATTCTGGATTCGATCCCCGATATTAAAAGGATTGTAGCGGGATTTAACTTGCCCTGCCTAGAGTCGGACGGTTACGAAGCCGACGATATAATTGGTTCTATCGCCTGGGAGGCTGCCGATTTAGGATACACCGTTTATATGGTCACACCAGATAAGGATTATGGCCAACTTGTTCGCGACAATATCTTTATATATAAGCCGGCTTATCAGGGAGGCAAACCGGAGATCTTAGGCCCCACCGAAGTTTGTACGAGATGGAATATCCAAAGAGTGGATCAAGTGGTAGATATGCTCGGACTGATGGGTGATGCGGTCGATAATATTCCGGGGATTCCGGGAGTAGGCGAAAAAACAGCAGCCAAATTATTGGCTCAGTACGACACGCTTGAAAATGTTCTGGCCAATGCAGACACGATTAAAGGCGCACTGGGAGAAAAAATTCGCAATGGCAAAGCGCAGGCTATTCTCTCCAAAAAACTGGCAACAATCATCACCGAAGTTCCGATTTCCTTTAGCGAAGAAGCTTTTAGAGTTAGCACTTGGGATCAGGAAAAATTGAAGGAGATTTTTTCGGAATTAGAATTTAGAGCTCTGGGCAAACGTCTTTTGGGCGAAGAATTTGTACCGGCTACGACCCAACCCGTAAGTACCGATTTATTTGGCAATCCAATTGCTACCAACATCCGTAATCCGCAACCGGCAGCAGCAGCCGAAGCGCAACCTGTACCATCGGTAGAAGTAGCTCCGGAAGTAGTTAGTACCATCGATACAACAGAACATCAATATATATTGGTATCAGGTGCGGAAGAACTCCGGCAGTTACTTACGAACCTCATGGCCCAATCTGAAGTGTCTTTCGATACAGAGACCACCGGAACCGATGCCAATAGAGCCGACTTGGTGGGAATGAGTTTTAGTTGGGCAGCCAAATCGGGATATTATGTACCCTTGCCCGAAAAGCGCGAAGAGACCATTGCCATATTGAATATATTCCAGCCTCTTTTTGATCGAACGGATATCACCTGGGTAGGACAAAATATCAAGTACGATATGCTAATGCTACGTTGGTATGGATTTTCGCTAAAGGGTAAGATCTATGATACCATGTTGGCGCATTATGTTATCGAGCCGGATGGGAAAAGAAATATGGATGCCCTCAGCATCAAATATCTACATTACCAACCCATCGATATTGAATCCCTAATCGGGAAGAAGGGAAAGAATCAGATAACCATGCGTGAAGTGCCGGTAGCGCAGGTAAAGGAATACGCTGCAGAAGATGCTGATGTAACGCTTCAGCTTAAGTCAGTGTTTGAACCTCAACTCGACGAACTATCAGTACGGAACATCTTTGAGTCTATCGAAAACCCCTTGGTGCCGGTACTTACGGATATGGAATACGAAGGGGTGGGAATTGATGTTGGATTCTTGAATGACTATTCAAAAGAATTAGAAAAGGATATTCGTCAGGCCGAAGAATCTGTTTATAAACAAGCAGGAGTTCCATTTAATCTAGCTTCACCCAAACAATTGGGAGAGGTATTGTTTGATTTGATGAAGTTGGACAGTTCTGCTAAAAAAACCAAAACGGGTCAGTATGCTACCGGCGAGGATGTTTTACAAAAACTGAGAAGCAAACATCAGATCGTTGAGGACATCTTGATTTACCGGGAGCTCACCATACTAAAAAGCACTTAT
>CAZWPF010000147.1:0-4984 GCA_964636205.1 uncultured Chitinophagaceae bacterium
TTTTGAAATATTTTGCAGTTAGATAAAAAAATTAGACCTTTGCAGTCCTAAAAAACAAAAGTATGGCACGTGTTTGTCAGGTAACCGGTAAAAAGCCCATGGTTGGTCATAAGGTTTCTTTCTCTAACAAGAAAGCAAAGCGCCGTTTTCTGCCCAATTTGCAGACTAAGCGTTTTTTCCTAGCTGAGGAAGACCGTTGGATCTCATTAAAGTTATCAGCCGATGCGATCCGCACGATTAATAAGAAAGGTTTGAGCACTGTAGTAAAAGAACTGCGTGCAAAGGGTCAAGAAATATAAAATAAGTATCCAGTTATTAAAAGCTTTGAGCAATGGCTAAAAAAGGAAACCGGGTTCAGGTAATATTGGAATGCACCGAGCATAAAAACAGTGGCATGCCCGGCACCAGCCGTTATATTACCACCAAGAACAAAAAGAATACCCCTGAGCGTATCGAGTTGAAAAAATTCAACCCGATTTTGAAGAAAGTAACGCTCCACAAAGAAATTAAATAATTTTACATAATTTACCGTTATGGCAAAAGCAGCTAAAACCGCGATCAAGAAGGATAATAAAGGCGGTGCGGACGCAAAGAATTACACCAAAGTGATTAAGGCTGTTCGCAGTCCTAAGAGTGGTGCCTATACTTTTAAGGAAGGAATGGTGCATAAAGATAAAATCAAAGACTTCTTGACTGAAAAATAATTTCAGTTAATAAGGCACTTGGTGCCTCACTGTTGAGTTCGGTTCCGAAAATAGAATTTTGCCCGGCTAAGTTAGTCCGGGCTTTATTTTTTTCGATCTGTCGATCTCTCAGGAAAACAGATTGTGAGCAATCCTTTCATTTATTCCTGAGTTGGAATGATTTTTACAGTAATTAAATTACTTTTGTACACAAAATCATTGCGCAATGAAAAAGCAGACTCTTTTTTTAATGGCAGGCGGATTGCTTGCTTTAGCATCTTGTACTTCTGATGGTACTGGCGGTTATACTGATGCATACGTGGATTCAGTAGTTAACGAACGTGTTGCTCAAATCCAAGCTGAGCTTGAAGAACAAAATGAAGCTCGCATCCAGGCTCTGGCTTTGGAAAAGGCTGACTCAATTCTGGCAGCAAGAGCAGCAGGCAGCTCTTCTACAAAGACTACTAAACCAGCAGCTTCTACACCTAAGAAAAGTGATGGCACAAAGGTTACAGACCGTCCAGGTGCATCTAATCAAACCGGCACGAAAGTAACAGACCGTCCAGGTGCGACTAACCAAAGTGGCACGAAAGTAACAGACAGACCTGGCGCTAATTAGTAAACTTAATTTTATTGATATAAAAAAAACTGCCCGATACTCGGGCAGTTTTTTTTATCAGTATAATATATTTAGACGATTAGCAAAGAAGAAAATGGGAGCCCTCTTATTGCATAGTCCTCCTTAAACTATCTAAAACTCCCTGCTATCACGATTAATGCAGGCAGCACTGCCGAACTAGAACCCTTACATAACTGGCTGCAAGTAGAATATCGCCCGCTCTACTCAGGATTGAGATAGAACAATATATACTAACGGATACACTTTTTTAGAGGCACAAAAAAAGAGGCTGTCGATACAGACAGCCTCAAAGTCCAAAATTTGGTAACAAATTATTGTTTACCGTAAGTACCATTACAGCTATCAAAGTCACCTCCAGCTTCTGCAACAGTATAGTCAAACTTCAGAACGCCACCAGACAGAGTCATTGTACCATTCAAAGTACGACCACCACCAACAGTTTGATTAATGAAGGTAATAGTGTTGTTACCTGAAACATTTCCAGTGATTGTAATTGAGTTACCAAATCCACCAGGATTAGAAACCAACGCGCTTACTTCACTAGTTGAAGAAGTTGAAACCGTCAGAGTTACATTGTAATTGCCTGATGTACATAGGTCAGTACCGGACCAAACTCCCAAAAATTTGTCACGGCTTAAAGTTTCGCAATTGTCACCTTCATAACCTGTAGGACAATCGCAAGTACCATCAATACAAGTACCACCATTTTGGCAAACCACATCTTTACACTTGTCTTTTAAAGTTTCGCAATTGTTACCTTCATAACCTGTAGGACAATCGCAAGTACCATCAGTACAAGTACCACCATTTTGGCAAACCACGTCTTTACACTCGTCTTTGTTACATGAAGTGTAAGTTACTGCGCTGAATACGCCAAAAGTCATTAATGCAGAAAATGCAATGTTACGGATTGATTTCATAGCCTGTTTTTTTAGTTAATTTTTAAATTCAAAAGATGTGCCAAAGATAGAAAAGATTGTCTGAATGAAAACGTTATCACAGTTGTTAACCACTACGTTTTACTAAAATAAAATAAAATTATAGTTGTTAAAAGTTTAAAGTCACGCCATTTTAGGGCATTTCATAACATCCGATATCGATTTGTCTAACTGTACGCGGTTTGCCATCCAGGTCCACCTCATTCCAACTTCCGGTCCCTGCATCCACCAATGGGGAATTAATATCCGCAGGTCGGTAATTAGTTTCCGCATAGTTTGCAAAATGGGGATCTTCATTAAATTTACAACTTACAACCCTGGTATTAGGATCGATAATATTGTCTTTTTGACTCGATTTGATCAAGCAGTGATCGAAAAGCACATCAAACTGATTGTTTCCTTTTCTACGAACCACCAACTCGTCCTCCAAAGAACCATAAATAAGACAATTGGTAAACTCAGCTTTCAAATTTGCTCCAATAAATTGCTCATATTTATTGCCGGTGTCTAAATGGCTGAGAACACTGACCGTAGGATATTCCGTATGATCTACACGTGCGGGGTAATAGTTAATAAAATCGCAGTTTCTAATCTTATAAGTACCTCCTTGGAAAATAGCTAAAGCCGAGGTTCCCGTACTATGTACCAGGCTGTTTTCCATTACAAAATTCCCTTGAAAGGAAACAATTCCATATCCAATCGAGTTTTCGATAATAGAATGTCTCAGCGTCAACTGCACCTTCTCTCCTACCGAAGCATCTCCGGTTACCTGAATCGCAGCAGGAACAGCCCCACCGGCTCCATTACCGCAATTCTTTAAGACTACCCACTCCAATTCATTCCCATAACTCTGTTCGAAAAAATAAATTCCACCCCATTCTCCGGGATAACCCACGTGACCAAAATAAGCACGATCCAATCGATCTCCCTGAAAAACAATACTATCCTGCTTTGTTCCCTTGGCGATTAACCTGCCCAATACAAACAATCGTGAATCAGCATGCATATAGATCCGACATCCGGGCGGTATCGTCAACACCTCATTCTCTGCAATCGCCGCATTATTGATTATCACGTAGGGCTTATCTGTCTTCAAAGTTCCCGAGCCTAATAATGCGCTAACGATATAGTATGCATTTTGTCCGAACGCAATAAAAGGAACTGTATATTCTTGTCCGTTAAAACTTGCAATCAACCGATCTTCCACCACAAACGGGGAATTCTCGTCAGTAGGATTAATATTGACCGTCGCGAATACATAAATACTATCATTCGCTGCCAACTCTAGGTCCTCTACTATATTTCCCTGTATCCCGTCTACATTCAGATGAAATTGAGACTCATTTCCCTGTGCTAGTCGGATAGAACTGATCTTGATTTTCTGCGCTTGTCGGTTGTAGATTTTCATCCCCATAGTAAAACTACCCTGAGCCGTGAAAACAGTATCAAACATCAGCGTGTCTACCGAGAAGCTTATCTGCCCGCCATGCGTAAGCATCTGCTCCTTTTTACAAGCGCTCAACAACACCGGTAAAATAAATAGAAAGGAAAGGAAATAACCAATATAAGATTTTCGGATCATCGGACAATTTATCCTATTAATAACGCTCAATAATACAGAATATTTTCGGGAAGAAACAGAACGGTTTTAATTCATTGACCATGCAGAAACATCCTTCCGGTCCCGCAATCGCCTCGAAAATAAAATATTGAGGATAGCCCTTTTTCAATTTCGCCTGAAAGGTTATCCTTAAGAATCCATTTCAAGGCAGTATTTTTGTCGTCCACGATGAGGTATCTAACTTTACTTTCCGATTTCGGTCTTGAAGACGTGAGTCTTGCTGTAACCAAGGGGATCTTGTTACGAGAGGTACCAGACGCCTTGATTACAGACATTTCACATGTTTCCGAACCTTTTCAGGTACAGCATGCTGCGTATAAATTAGAAGCTTCCTGGCAAGAATTTCCCGAAGGAACAGTGCACATCGTATTATTCGATATTTTCTCTGAACCCAATCCCAGATTGCTTTTGTGCAAAAAAGACGGTCATTTCTTTTTGGCACCCGACAATGGAATTCTACCTATGGCGCTCAGTGATTTGTCTGAAAATATTTGGGAATGCTACGAACTGAAAGTCCCGGATAGGTTCAGAGATTGGGTGGCAGCCTGTGGCAAAGCGGCGATCGTAGCAACCGAACATGATCCCTCCGCCGTTTATCTACCGACAGAAATGCGGGTGAAACCGGTTCACTGGAAACCGGTCATCCAACCCAACAGCATAGAATGTCACGTCGTCTACATCGATCGTTTCGGAAATGTGGTTTTGAATTTGAAGCAGCCTCTATTCGAGCAAGTACGGCAGGGAAGGAATTTCAAGTTGTTCTATATGCGGGGTGAAGAGCTCAATGCCCTCCATCACCATTATTCAGAGGTTAATATGGGCAATGTCCTTTGTCGGTTCAACAAGTCAGGATTTTTAGAAATTGCAGCAAACAGAGGGAATGCGGCCGAATTACTCGGATTGCAACTAAGCTACAAAAAGCAGTTATTGTATAATACCGTTAAAATCTTTTTTGAATGATTGTCAGGCTGGTGAGAATGAGTTTTCAGACAGACCAAATCGAGACTTTTCGCAGTTTATTTATAGAACGAAGAAATCTCATCCGGAATTTTCCAGGTTGTCTTCATCTGGAATTATGGCAGGATAATTACCAAAAAAACGT
>CAZWPF010000148.1:0-4967 GCA_964636205.1 uncultured Chitinophagaceae bacterium
TTTCTTCCCCATATCAAGCAACAATATTCAATTGGCTATGCAGTTGTGCACGACGGAAACGTTGTGATGAAAAAAGCTTTTTTGCAATGCAATGAGGACGACGACGATCAAATTCACCCCCAAACAGCTCGTTTTCACGCTACTCCAGAGGGTCGACTTTTCGTCGTTTGCTATGTACAGGGTATAAAATCCACCGGCGAGGAGATAGCAGAAAATCAGATCTTTGAGCTCTATCAAGATGGTACTACTAGCAATCCCATACGCATCCCATTCAAAAAACCTTTTATCAACTTTCAAACGGCCAACGAAAGAGCAGGATGCTCCCCTTCCGATTATATTGATATGATCGGGGTACAACGTGGACTAACCAACACAATCAGTTACGGCTGTGTGAAAATTAAATAAATGCGCCCCTATTTAGCTGACTGACTTTAATTCAATTATAACGCGATGCTAAATTGGGAACCCAAACGTTGACCACTCAAAGTTTACAACTCCTCGCGCTCTGTAACGACATGATAGCTCCGTATCAAACGAAAATATAATAATAGGTACGGACTAATTCCCCTCGAAGATTCACTGGCAATTCCGTTCGTTACAACTCTCGAAAAATGATTAAGATCAGTTTTTAACGCAACTTTAGTTACTAAAAGCCTGGTTTTCAAGCCGTAACTTTGTTATACGATGATCAAAATCAGATCTAATTAAACAAATAGAAGACCATTATGAAAAAACTTGAAAACAAAGTCGCTGTAATCACAGGTGGATCCGGTGCGATCGGTTCTACAACCGCAAAATTATTTCTTCAGGAAGGTGCGAAAGTCGTCTTGGTCGATATCAATGAAGAAGCGCTAAATAACACGAAATCATCCCTCGATAGTGAAAATGTAAGCATTTTTAAGGCCAACGTAACCAACGCAGAAGAAGTGCAAGGGTACGTCAACCATACCGTCGAAACCTTTGGCAAAATTGATATTTTCTTCAATAATGCCGGAGTAGAAGGCATTGTAAAACCCATCACCGAATATCCCGAGGAAGAGTTTGACAAAGTTATCAACATCAATATTAAAGGTGTGTGGTTGGGGATGAAATATGTGTTACCCCAAATGAATGAGGGGGGGAGCATCATCAATACTTCCTCCGTAGCGGGCTTGAAAGGGTTCCCCTCGATGACGGCCTACGTTACAAGTAAACACGCTGTAATTGGACTTTCCCGTACAGTTGCCTTGGAAGCAGCCCCAAGAAAAATTCGTGTTAACACCGTCCACCCATCACCGGTTGATAACCGAATGATGCGATCCTTGGAAGAAGGTTATGCGCCGGGTCAGGGTGAAGCAGTTAAAAAAGATTTCGAAGAATCCATACCCTTGAAAAGGTACGCAACCAATGACGATATCGCAAAGGCCGTATTGTTCCTGGCTTCGGACGAAAGTCAGTTCATCACCGGTAGTAAGTTGCTGGTCGACGGGGGTATGATCATGGATTGATCGATTTAAAATGACATTTTCTTAGTGTATACCCTCCCTCTTGGTACAACTGGTGTCGGGTGGATCTGCTATGTACCCCTTAGGGGGATGATCCATTTCGGCACCAGCTTGTGTATTGATGGTAACGGCTAAATACCCCCCCACCCCGCTATTTTTTGAACATAAAATAGACCGCTAAGACCAGGAAGGTGAAAGCAATGATATGATTGAGTCGAAAGGTTTCCGTTTTGAATACAAAAAGTGTAAAAACGGCGAATACAACAAGGGTGATTACCTCCTGAAGCACCTTCAGCTGTATGAGTGAAAACGGCCCCCCATGCTGATTGAATCCGATACGGTTCGCAGGAACTTGAAAAATGTACTCAAAAAAAGCAATACCCCAACTGATCAAAATAATTGAGAATAGTCCCAACTTTTGCGACCAACTCCATTCCGAAAATTTTAAATGCCCGTACCAGGCCATGACCATAAAGGTGTTACTTAAAATAAGTAAACCGATTGTAAGAAGCGCTTTCGTACCCATATTTGCAATAACCTAATAACTTTTAACGTGACCTATCATTGAGCCCCTACTTATTCACTAAGTTTCGAAAGGCTTCTATAGGTTGGTATAACTTGCCTTATTCTTTCTTATCAAAATTTTTGGACATATATTTCCTCTATTTATCCGGATGAAAACAGGAATAATTTATAGAAAGTTTCCTGAAGTTGATATATTATTATTTAGTGATATTAAAAAGAGTTTCCAATTCTCTCTATCACTAAATTGTACAATCGATGATGCCATTTAAAATGTATCATTGGAAAACCAATTAGCATGGCACATTCGGAAGGATCAATGATAATTCTCCGTAAAATAATTATGATTTGTAATGGATATGTTTAATTTTGCCGTCCTGTATCCAGTTGTAATTACATGAAAGAGAAGGTGCATTCCGATACAGAATGCGGGCAGGATGACCGAGCACTATGGTTTGCTTTTCAAAAAGGAGACCGTGATGCCTTTGAGACTATTTACCGGACCCACATAGCCCATTTAATTAGCTACGGCTTTAAAATTACAGGTGAAAAACCCGTAATTCAGGACTGTATACAGGATCTTTTCATGGAACTATGGGATCACCGCGAGGGACTCGGGGAGGTAAGGGTGATCAAACACTACTTGCTTAAGTCGCTACGGTATAAAATTGTTAGGAGTAAAAGAGAAAGTCATACAGAAGATCTGGAAGTGGTTTCTTACCAAATAGAGGAAGATCCGTTCGAAAACAGGTTGCTGGAGGAAGAGGTTGGGGTACAACAATCGAAAAAGCTGCATGCCGCATTAGCGAAGTTACCCAAACGACAAAAGGAAGCTATACACCTCCGATATTTTGAAGAAATGAGCAACGAAGAAGTAGCTGATCTTATGGGTGTCAATTATCAATCAGCTTGTAAGTTTATATACACAGGATTAAAAAATCTGCGCGACTTCCTGTTGTTCCTCATTTTCATCATTTCACAGATATTAATATACTGATTTACAGCACCTTAATTCAACCCTTCATATTTTTTTTCAATTTTTCTTTAAAAAAATGGATTAAAATTACCGCTTTCTGACACTGGGTATTACAAACGCTTAATACCAGGTTAATGTTCAGAGATTATTCGAATTTTGAAATAGAGGATTTCGCTTTCGATGAATCATTTCAAAAGTGGATCTTGGACCAAAATTCCGATCAGGTAGAATTTTGGCAAAAATACATGGACGACCACCCCCACCAGATCGATAAAATCCTGGCGGCTAGAGCTTTAGTCCTTCAGTTAAAGCAGGAAGATGAGCATTTTAAAGACGATAATATCGCTGCCAATATTTGGAACGTCGTCAGTAAACATATAGAAAATCGCGAAACAAGGCTTCGCCCGGTTCTTTTTTGGATGAAAACGATGGCTGCAGCCGTGGTCGTCATCGTAGGTTTCGGTCTCTATTACGGGTTCGAATACCGCTACTTGGAGTCGGAATCCTTGGATATCAATCGATTGCATACACCCACAATCGAATACATTGAAATAGTTAGCAACGAGAATGAGACCAAGTCTCTGCAGTTACCCGATGGGAGTCGGATCGTGTTGGAGGAAAATAGCAAAATTCGTTACCCCTACCAATTTGATTCCAAAGAAAGATCGGTCCAACTGGACGGAGAGGCGTATTTTGATATTGCTAGAAACCCGAAACAACCCTTCATTATCTTCGCTAATAAAACGGTTGTCAAAGTGTTGGGTACGAGTTTTCGGGTTAAAGCACACGAAAATTCAGACAAAGTCATTGTTGCTGTAAAGTCAGGTAAAGTTTCTGTATTTGAACGAAAAGAATACGATAAGCTAAAGGACAATTCTCAAATGACCGGCCTGGTTTTAATGGCCAACCAACAAGCGGAATTCTCCAACGAACTGGAAAAGTTCAGTAAGATGATCGTTCCAGAACCCATGTTGTTAGACAAGACCGATAAAAAGCAATTTGATTTCGATCAAACTCCTTTGTCCGAGGTTTTTCACATCTTACAAAATGCCTATGGGATAGAGATTATTTACGAAAAAGAACTTGTGGAAAATCGCATTCTGAAGGTGAGTCTGGAAGACGAAAGCCTTACGGAGAAATTGGATATTATTTGTCAGACAATGGGTTTGAAATATCAAATCGTCGATGCTCGCATCCTTATAGAGAACCAATAATTTAAAATCGTTGAACTATGACCGGATAAATTTTACAACCCTAAACCCACACCTACATCGGACGCGATACAATTCGGTGTAACGGTGGTAGAAACGTTTACAATTAAAAAAGCTGACGGTGTTACCAGCACCGCCAGCTTGAAGTTCCTTCCTTTATCCACTGTCAGCTCCGATAAAGGAAAGTGCATTTTGCTAATCATTGAGAACGAATAACAAAATCATGTAAAAGTATGAAAAAAAGTCGACTACCAGCTCGGTTTTTAGTAGCTATGATTAAGTTTACCTGCTTTCATTTGTTTCTGGCTATACTAACCCTCGGGATTAGTTGGGCTGGCACATCATATTCACAGGAAACTTTGGCGAAGACAGTTACGTTGCAGATAGACAACCAGGATTTACGGTCGGTCTTAGCTACCATAGAAAGAAATGCCAAAGTTAAATTCAGCTATGACCTGGCAATTATCCCCGATGGGAAAGTCAATCTAAAAGCTAAAGGGGAGTCACTCGCTCAGGTTTTAGACAAGCTCCTAAATCCTTTACGTATAAACTATTCCGTTAGCGGTAAGTACATAGTTCTTTCGAGGAAAAAAGAGGTAGAAAGCCAAGAGAACACGACTTCCCAAAATTTGTCAAGCCAACCCCTATTTCGAGAGGTAAAAGGGCGGGTAATTGACGAAAACGGTCAGCCTCTGCCAGGGGTAAGCATTCTGGTGAAGGGTACGCAACGGGGTATGATCACCGATGTGGAGGGAAAGTTCGTGGTGGACGTCA
>CAZWPF010000149.1:0-3125 GCA_964636205.1 uncultured Chitinophagaceae bacterium
CTTGCCCACCACTGTACCATTGATAGGAACTGAATCCTGAAGTTGCCGATAATACCGCACCGTCCCAATTAGTGTTCACCACAGGAAGCGGATGAACTGTAATCATCAACTCATTAGTCACTGAATCACAACCCGCTACTGCAGTTCGGCCGACTTCAACTTTGTAAGTGCCTGAGCCCGTAACTTCCAGAAGCTCGGTAGTAGCTTGAGGGAGGAGAGTGCCATTATGTAACCAACGATAACTTAAGCCCGTATCCGAGGTCGATACTTCGAGATTTGTCTTTTCACCTTCACAAAAAGCCGTGTCATCTGCTATCAGTGTTGCTGAGGGGCGAGAATGGACTTTTACGTCGATAGGCTGACTGGTATTGCTGCAACCGGTACCGGTGTAGGTCAGTTTTACACTATATGCCCCGGTGGCACCCGCGTTATAGGTACCGGAATTAGTACCCACAGAATTACCATTCTGCAACCATTGGTAACTGACACCAGAAACTTGATTGGCGTTCAGACTGACGGTATTGCCGGCACAGATATCTGTCGGACCGCCTGCCGTTATGGTTGCTGTAGGACGGGGATTGACGGTCAATGCAGTGGCCGGAGATGAGGTGGCAGAGCAATTGGTATTCGTATTAGTTACGGTAACCGTATAGCTTCCCGCAGTTTTGGCGTAATAATTGGCACCGGTACCTACATTGTTGGTTCCATTTTTCCACTGATAACTTACATTGCCACCGCTACTTGCGGTTAATAACAAACTATCTCCATCGCAGATTTGTTGATTTCCAGTATTGGTCGCGGTCACTAAAGGCACCGGATTTACAGTTACCGTTTTGGTCGCCGTACCGGAGCAGCCTGCAGTAGTACCTGTCACGGTATAGGTTGTCGTTGTGACCGGACTCACCGTTGCAGTGGCTGCATTACCACCTGTGGGTGACCAGTTGTAGCTGGTAGCCCCGCTTGCCGTAAGGGTCGCAGATTCGCCGGCGCAAATAGTTACCGTGGTCGGACTAATCGAGATGGTAGGGGGATTGGTGACATTGACTACAACCGGCGGATTAGAAGTAGTGGAGCAATTGGTAGTTGTATTCGTTACCGTTACGGTATATGATCCTGCAGCAGTAGCGGTAAAGCTTGAGCTATTGGTGCCGACATTGCCGGTACCATTCTTCCATTGATAGCTTTGACCCAGACTTGACTGAGTGCTTAGTTGGATACTACCTCCCGCGCAAATGTTTTGAGTTCCCGATGGTGTAACTATAACGGTAGGTGAGAGATTGACGGTAATCGTGGTATCGCGCCACGCACTTGCACCGCTACCATTGACAGCGCGCACACGGAGTATGCCGCCTGAGGCATTGGATGCAAAACTGAGGTTGTTGCTCGGACTCGTTGTGGTGGTGTTGAATAAAGTGTTACTGCCGGTGTATTGCCATTCATAGGAAGAAGCATAGGGTACTGCGGATATCGTATAAATGACGTTCGATTCACCGCTGCAGACAGTTGGCTTAGCGACTGTGAAAGGGCCAGGTTGTGCAGGAATTGGCTGAGCGACACCCTCAATTTTCCAATAGTCACCTCTTACTGCATTGGCAGAAGTGGTAGTTTGTCCTTGACCACCATACACCCAAAAATTCCCATCTTTGTCGAGCCAGCTTGCGGCTTGCGTTCTTCCACCCGGCATACCTTCTGAATTGATTGTGGTATAGGTGCCCGGGGCACCTGTGCTTGCAACAGTTTTACTGCCAAACATCCAGGTCCATTGATTGGTAACCGGATCGTATCTCCAGGTATCATTCATCCGAACTAAAGCGGTTCCGGATTCGGTTAACCCATATCCACCGAACATCCATAATTTATTATTTACATCTACCCATACAGCGGGTGCCATACCTCTTGCCCCCGGCCAATTATTTGCCGAAGGCACACCTCTGTCGCCATAAACCCCATTATGTGTTCCCAAGGTATTAGAGCCACCCATCCAGGTCCACATTTTAGTATTGGGATTAAATCTCCAAAGATCATTTAATAGAACAGTAGCTGCACCGATAATAGTTTCTCCGCCAAACATCCAACACATGCCGCTGGAGTCTTGCCAAATGGCCGGCCAGCCACGGGGTTGTGGGAAATTGGTTGCCGCTTCGACTCCTAAGGTTCCATAATTCGCGATATGGTTAGTTGTGATGGAGTCGCCACCCCCAATCCAGGTCCACCTGTTCGTAGCCATGTCATATTCCCACATATCGGTCAGGCAGCCCTCAGTGGGTGTGGTAGCAAAGCCGTAGCCGCTAAATAGGAATAGCTTCCCCCGTTTATGGTCTACCCATGATGCTGACTTGCGATAGCCGCGGCTACCAGGCTGATTCGTTGCAGAAGGGGTGTTTTTTGTACCATAAACCCCGGGCAGGGCCGACGAGGCATTGGGATCACCATTGAGCCATGTCCATGCATTAGCCTTTGGGTCATATTTCCAGAGATCATTTCTTCTGAGTGTATTATTGGTACGGCACCCCCCGAAAATCCAAAGATTACCGGCACTATCTACCCACTGAGCCGCTGCTGCACGCGAGGCGGGTTGATTATCCGGATGGGCAACACCTTGCGCGCTTACCACTTTTGCAGCACCACCATACCCCGAGGAACCATGTACCCAAGTCCAAGTATGATTCGCCGGATCGTATTTCCAAACATCCTGAAAGGTGTTAGACAGATTGTAAAATCCGCCAAATAGCCAGAGATAACCGGAATTGTCTGACCATGAAACCGCATCTACACGAGTGCCTGGATGTCGCGTAGTCGCATTCTCCGCCACTCCGAGTGTGCCATAGGAAGCCGCCGGAGTACTGGTCGTTCCTCCGATCCAAATCCATTTAGCAAATGTATCTGTTACCTGTGCCTCGGTTGTCGGCATTATCCATAACAGATGAAAGAACACTGTAACTAATCGTAATAAATTCTTCATTCGATTAAGATGTTTAAGGTGTAACAATAAGATCCGGTAATACAGAGTCAAAACCGGATTATATATAATAGTATGAGCTATCCATACAAAAATGCCATATCAAACTATTTATTATTAGAGTGATATCCCTTCAAAATGAACTAGGGGTAAACACTTATAAGCG
>CAZWPF010000149.1:3135-4955 GCA_964636205.1 uncultured Chitinophagaceae bacterium
AATGATAATTTGAAAAATGCTGGATTGGTTCCTACATGATTGATGTCGGTTATGTATATTTACTATATAGAGCCGGAGTATTTTGGAAATCGTATGAATGGATTAAATCATTTTTTGCGTAGGGTTTACTCACTCGGATTTTCGGTTTTGATATTGACCGGCATTTGTCCGGTTAATACCGGGGCGCAGACCGCTGCCCCCGACCGAAATGCCCCAATTAGTGCCTTGGAGCTGGATATTTTTAACTCGTTCCAGTATTATATCCAGATTAAGCAGGGTATGGCGCGTTCGAGATATAATCAGGATAGTGCGATTCAGTACATCTTGCACAAAGTGTCGGAAAGTGAGCGTCTGGGATATGATGAGGCGGTTTTTCAGGGTTATTATTTTTTGGGCATACTTTATATTTTCCGGGGTGAATACGATGTGGCGTTTAACTGGCTACGGAAGGCGCTGGTGCATAGCGCTCGCTCTATTCACGTACATCTCAATGTCTGCCGTTCGCTAAACAATTTGGGCAATATCTTTCAGTTTAGAGGGGATTATCGGGAAGCTTTGGAATGCTATTTCAAGGCGATCTCCTTGGTAGAGGACAAGATTGATGAAAATCCCGAAATTGCTAATCCTCTATGTCGTACCTACACAAGCACCGCGAGCGCTTTGATGTATTTAAACGAGTATTCAAGGGCGCTGTATTATTTGAATAAGGCGGAATTGTTGGCGGAGAAGATGAAGATGAATCGTAATCTTCCTGCTATTTACGTCAATAAAGCTACTATCCTTGCGAAAATGGGGGAGGATCAGAGAGCTTCGACTTACAATCAAATGGCACTCTCGGTATTGACTGAAATCCCGGAAGAGGTTCGGTTTTTGGCCCTTCAAAACCAGGGCGATATCCTCTTAAAGCATGGACAGTATCAGCAGGCAGTGACATTATTCCGTGACGCTTTAAATATCAAGGGGAATATCACACCCTATTACAAAATTGGAGCTCTGTCCTCTCTCGGGTTGAGTTATTTTGCTTTGGAGGATTTGGAGAAAGCCGAAAAGTTTCTTTTGAAAGCCTATGAGATTGCCGCTAACACGCGAATTCCATTACATCGATTGCAGATACACCAACACTTGGCTCGATTGTACGAATCAACCAATAAGTATAAGTTGGCATACGAGCATCGTACAGCAGCCTATATGCTGAACGATAGTTTATGGAATCGGGATAAGCTGGATGCTGTAAATCAAATGGAGGTTAAATATCGGACTTCTGAAAGGGAGAGGGAGGTGGCAGAAAAGCAACTTTTGATCAATGAACAACGACGCAAATTGAGTCAGAAGAACGCCTGGATCGTGGCCAGTGTTTCAGGGGCAAGTCTGTTGGGATTTATGCTTTTTGGGATTTATCAGAATTATCGCCAGCGAAAAAAGCTTTATGCTGAACAGTGGAGCAGAATGCAAAAGGAAAAGGAAATCGAGCTGTTGCAGGCGATGATGCAGGGAGAGGAAAACGAAAAAATCCGATTTGCCCAGGATTTACATGATGGCATCAGTTGTCAGCTCTCGGCCATTCGCATGTATCTGGACGGCGTACGTTCCAGGACTGGATCGGCTCCCGTCTTTGATGAACTCTCTCATGCTATCGGGATGCTGCAGGAGACAGCAGATGATGTGAGACGCACGGCACATAACCTTATGCCCGACGGACTGGTAAGACAGGGGCTGGAAGAGGCTATCCGATCGTTTTGCTCTTTTATCAGTCAGGGTAACAAACTCCAAATAGAAGTACAGGCTTATGGTGATTTTACGCAACTCGAAAGCGGTCAGGC
>CAZWPF010000150.1:0-298 GCA_964636205.1 uncultured Chitinophagaceae bacterium
TATAACTTTACGATTGAGCGGTTGACTGCCGAGAAGCAGGAGCTAGAGGGCCTGTTGCAACTCCGGCTACAGAGCACCATCGAGAAGGGCCAAGCGCAGGAAGCCACCCGACAGAGAAACCAGAAATTGGAGGAGCTCGAAGATTACTGCGGTATATTGAAAGCGGTCGTTATTATTGCTTTGGCAGATCGGCCGCAACTGATGGAAAGCTTGGGTATTCTGGTGCGTTCCTGACAGCTTTTGCGGAGCAGCATTTACACTAGGGTTCAGCATCCGCCCAAACAGCAATGGGAATACC
>CAZWPF010000150.1:308-4954 GCA_964636205.1 uncultured Chitinophagaceae bacterium
GCGAAGTGTATACTTTATTTTTTTTGTATAAATGGACCACGCCCAGCAGGAAGGCCTTCGGAGTTCGGAGCCCTGGGTTCGGCCCTAAAGGGAACAAAAAAAGCCCCAACTTGCGTTGAGACTTTTTTTGTGATCCCGCTGGGATTGGCTCAGCCCCACATTCCCCCAACACAACCCTGAGCCTTCTTCGGATCGAACCCTTGGGTCCTAATCCCAGCTTTAGCGACAAAAAAAAGCCACTCGTTTGAGTGGCATTTTTTTGTGATCCCGCTGGGATTCGAACCCAGGACCCATACATTAAAAGTGTATTGCTCTACCAGCTGAGCTACGGAATCTTATCCTTTATTTCGGATATCCTTCCTTGTTTGAAGTGACGCAAAGGTATATGTTTTTGTTTGAATTACAAATAATATTTTAATATTTATTAATAACCATTTGCGATTTTACCCAAGCTTTTGATAGTCAATGGGATGGTTAGCCTTTGCGAAGATACTTCGTCAATATCACGATCATTTGTCCTTCAACTCTGCCTTCGATTTGTTCGACATTGTCCGGTACTAAACGAATATTTTTGACAACAGTACCTAATTTGGCACTTATCGATGAGCCTTTGACATCCAATGTTCGGGTGAGCACCACTGTATCGCCATCGTACAGCCGGGTGCCATTGGAGTCAAGGTGAAACTCTACAGCACCCTCTTGTTCGTGGTCACCTGTTTTTTTTGCCCATTCCAAATTATCATCGTCAAGGTAAAGAATTTCCAAGTTGTCGGCCGCCCAACTTTCATTGCGTAAGCGACTAAGCATACGCCATGCCACCACCTGTACAGCAGCAAATTCAGACCACATCGTGTTAGACAACACTTTCCAATGATCAGGTTGTAACTGCTCTCTCTTTTCAATCTGAGATTTGCACACCTCACAGGTTAATATACAATTGTCTACTGTAGGAATATCTACGGGTGGAACTTCATACACGGATAATTCCGTCGTGCTACCGCACAATTCACAAGTCTGATTGCTTCGCGCTAATAATTGATCCTTTATACTCATCATATGAAATTTATGCTGCAAAGGTACGAAAAAATAAGGCTACAACCTCTGCTGACAATTTTTTGCTTCTGTCGCACACATTTTATCGAGAAGAATATGTAATATTGAATAGGATTTTATAAACGCTAAATACAAGTACATATGAAATGGCAAGGTGGTCGCCGTGGTGGCAAAATCGAAGACAGACGTGGTATGTCTACAGGAGGCAAAGTGGCAGTAGGAGGGATTGGTGGCGTCATCATCCTATTGATTGGTATGTTTATGGGGGTAGATCCCACACAATTATTACAACAAATACAACCGGGGGCGACTACGCAGGGGGAATACCAGTCCACCCCCGAAGAAGACAGGCTGTTGGATTTTGCAGATGTAGTGCTGGCAAGCACAGACGATGTCTGGACACGCTTATTTCAGCAAGCCGGACAAAGTTATCCCAAGCCTGGCTTAGTGGTATATACACAAGGTACAGAAACCGGAGGTTGCGGCATCGGTCAAGCCCATTTTGGACCCTTCTATTGCCCTGCGGATCAAAAAATATATTTGGATTTAAGCTTCAACAAGGAGTTGTCACAACGTTTCGGTGCTAAAGGTGAGTTTGCCCTTGCCTATGTCATTGCGCACGAGGTGGGTCACCACATCCAACAGGTATTAGGCGTGCTCGAACAAACAAATGCCCTGCGAGCCAAGCTCAGTGAGCGCGAGTACAATAAAATTTCGGTAATGACCGAATTGCAAGCCGATTTTTACGCCGGTGTGTGGGCACATCACGTCAACAAGATGACAAATATCGAGTTAACGTACCAAGATATTGTCGATGGCATGAATGCGGCAGCGGCCGTAGGTGATGATCACATACAGGAGCAAGCGACAGGTCGATCCAATCCGGAGACGTTCACGCACGGAACTTCCGAACAGCGCTCTTATTGGTTCAAGAAAGGATATGACACGGGCGATGTGAATGCTGGAGATACATTTAATGAGCCCAGCTTGCGGTAATTGACGAAGTATCTGATTTTTAACATTGGTTCGTCGTAACACGAACCAATCTGTTCTCGCTAAGAAAAACCTATTTTACCTTTTTCAATGCGTTTTGTACTTCTTCCAGTGTATATGTGCTATCCGCTTTTCCAAAGGTGGTGGTCACATAAGTGAGGATGTACGCAATCTCCATATCGGCGAGCGTAGGGTTTGCCGGCATAGGTTGATCGTATATTTCGCCCAATACTTCAATCTCACCTTCGAGACCATGCTTGATAATCACGGGCAGTTTTTCTCGATTGACCGTGAGGTAATTATGATCGGTAAGGGGAGGGTAGAGTTTTCCGAGGCCTTCACCCTTAGTTCCGTGACAATTGGCGCAATGGGTTGTGTAGAGCTTCTGTCCATTCACCGCATATTGTGCGGTTTCAATGCTAATGTTCGATTGGCACGAAGATAAATAAGACAGTGATACCAACAAGGTTGCTATCACTGTCAATGTAGTAGCCTTCCGATTAATTATATTCCTGAAGCAAGATCTCCACATCATCAAAAAGCTGTTGTATTTGTTCTTTACTTGTGCCGTCGTAAGTGCCACGAATATGTTTATCATGATCTATCAACACTAAGAAGCTGGAGTGATCATAACCCCCAGGGGCGTTAGCATCTTCATTGGTAAATACCAGATAGTTTTGTGAAATGCCGTAAATATCGGCTTTTTCGCCAGTTACAAATTGCCATTGTTCATTGTCCACCCCTAAGTCTGTAGCATATTTTTTTAAGACCGCCGGCGAATCATATTTGAAGTCAATACTATGCGAGAGAAAAGCTATTCGGCTATCGTCCTTATAGGCTTTATAGAGCTCCAGTACATTTCGCTGCATAGTAGGACATATACTTGGACAGTGTGTGAAGAAAAAATTGGCAACATATATTTTGTTGTCAAATAATTTATCGGTGATCATCACACTATCTTGGTTCAAGAATTGAAAGCTTGGGATTTTAGGGTAGATGGTATCCACCACGGTCTTTCCATCGACGACGGTCTCCACCACCTCGCGTTCACCGATGATGGGTAATTTTTGCGGGGCGGATTGGCAGGAATAGAGGAATAAACCTCCGCAGATAATCGAAATTAAGTTTTTCAACATATTCTATTATAAATTAAATGGAGCGAGTTTTGATTTACTTTCCGCTGCTACTTCTTCAAATTGCTTTTTCATTTTTTTCACTTTTTCAACCTCGGATTTTTGGTAGTCGACGTCCGTGCTGTCCGGCTGATACTCGTACATCCAAGTCATCATGAAGTCCGTCGCGTCTTCCAAATTGGATTTCAATTCCACTAAATCACTGCGCAGAGACGCCGTGTCTATGCCGGAATCATTTCCACTGATTGCCGACATGTTGTTGAGCAAGGAGTCAATGTGTAAGCCCGTTTTGTCGAACACTGACACTTGTGGCATGATTTCATCATGTATGGCGATGGCTTCTTCGGCCAATTGCTGTCCTTCTAAGGCTTTTTTCGTCGCGGCAGACTGACAAGAAACAGTTAGAATAAGTGCCGGAATGGCGATAGCTAAGGTTTTCTTCATGATTTGTTATTTTGATGTTCTACTAATTCGTTTGTTAATGTAGGTTTGACAAAAGATAGATCTCGGATATACACTTCATTGTGCGACACCGCACATAAGACTCCGTTTTTATCATAGACTTCTGTCAAAAATGTCCGGACGACTTTGCCATCACGACGAATGCTGCTGTAAGCCTCATCGATCTGTTCGGTGCTAAAGTGTACCGAAAAATACAAACTCGTCTGTCCGGGTTTGAGGTAATCTATTTGCGCAGATTTTAGCCAGGCAACCGTATTGCGCAGCCCACGGGATTTGAAAATTTGGTCCAACAAAAGTGGGTGGACAGGATCGAGGGCTGCAAATATAGTTCCGCCAAATACGGTACGGTTGGAATTGATATTCAAAAAACTCTTGCAAATTTTTACATCGATGCCCACAAAATTGTCGTGCACTCGTTTCACCCAAATACATTGAAATAGAAATGGGGGGTAAAATCGAAGCAGCCACTTTAATGATGTCGGTGTGAGCGTCATGTCACAAAAGTAACACTTTCCCAAATGTAAAACCTATAGCTATTGTCACTATGTTGTATAAATAGAGGGCTTTAAGCGCTTTTTCCTGTGGATTTAAATTGCAAATCCAAGCTAGGTACATTATCTTTAACAGTGAAAACACATCTATATGAAACAATTATTAACAACATTCTTAATTTTCTTTTGCATTCAACAGTCTTTGTATGCGCAAGAAAATAGCCTCCGCTATTTCGAATTGCCTGTACATGGGAAACTGTTTGAGACACCAGCCAAGTATCACCGCGTAGATACTGCCAAGTACAATGATATTCCTTCGGCCGTGAAGCGATTGTATACCAATAGCGCAGGCTTATTTGTGACGTTCAAAACAAGTGCGCCAGAGCTCTATGCCAGATGGTGCGTAACCGACCGTCAAGTAGGTCGTAACCTGACCGCAATTGCCAATAAGGGATTGGATGTTTATATCAAAAATAAAAAAAGAACCTAAATGGATGTTAGATTGGAGACTTAA
>CAZWPF010000151.1:0-4897 GCA_964636205.1 uncultured Chitinophagaceae bacterium
CATCGAGGACGCAGTCCGAGATTCGTACATCCCGAATGAAATTCGGGATTCGTACACAGATTGCGACCAGCAATCTGTTCGCACGTCGATTTCAGCGCGAGCAGAAATCGACCCAATCCTTGCATCTTCATTTTAACGGCCACGATATTATCGTGACATTTTGACCAATTTCTCTGTTAACAACGGTACCCCATTAAGGTCCTCTACTTTAATCAAATACACCCCATCGGCCAACTTATCCAGATTGATCTCACGAGCATCGACAGCATTTATGACCGATTTTCCATCAACAGAAGTGATTCCTACCCTCACAGCAAATGGCGCATCTATAAATACCTTAGAGCTTGCAGGATTAGGATAGATGCTGAAAACTCGTGATAATTGCTGACGATCGAGCACACTTAAGGTCAGGTTAAAAACAGCTGACATTCCCTTACATCCATTGCCATCCTCTACTTCCACACTATAATCACCTTTTTGAATAGCATTATAAGTCGCATTGGTAGCCCCAGGTATCGCCTGTCCATTCCAGTACCACTGATAATTGCTATAAGGCTTGTCGGTTGAAAGCTCATTGCCATTTGCAACAATTACCGGACTTGGAGAAGAATAAATATTTAACACCAGTTCACCTGAAGTGTCTGCACATCCGCCGTCAATCATGATCAAACGATAACTACCTGAATCACGAGCTATTCGTATCGGATTGACCGCCCCCGAGATTTCGTCATTATTCAATAGCCATTGGTAGGCACTAGCCTGACCCGCAGCCTCCAATTGCACACTGTCGGAACCATAACAGAAACCGGTATTTCCGGTGTGATTAAAAAAAGATACTGGGGACGGATTCACTGTAATTTCAATCGAATCCCTATACGCGCAACCGTTAAACACACCTCCGGATTTATCCTCCGCAGAAACATAATAAACAGTTGTCGACATAGGAGAAACATTAATCGAGGATCCGTTCAACCCGCCGGGAGTCCATTCATAGACATATCCCGTATTACCAGATCCGGCAGTAAGGGTAGTTTGTTCGCCATTACATATGGTTGACTTAGTGGCCGAAATACTCACGGCAGGAGCTGGATTAATTACTGCCCTAACCGGGGTACGGGTAATACTTTCACAACCCATGGCAATTACCCAGTCGAAGAAATAATACCAATAACCAGTACTACTGCCGATGCCCTCTCGAATTGAGAGAATACCCTGCGTTTCTCGGGGAAAGCCCGTATTTGAATTTTGAATCCGGAAACTTGGGATGGTACCACCGGGGCCATCCATTACCAATTGATACTTTTTACCGGTAGGAATATGAAAGCCCAAATAAATCTTATTCGCTGTATTCAGCACAAAAGAACCGGCATTGAACGTCTTTGTGTAAAGTGTATTACCGAGCGAATCCAGCAATTTGATATACACATCTCCCAGACTTCCCGAGGTCGGTAAAACCGAAACAGAATCCAAAATGAATGAGTTAATAGCATCAAACCTCAGGCCGTTACCTGCTGTGGATGCGGATGCATTACCGGCGGGAGTAGTAATTCCAGCATGTAACCCGCTCAACAATGTGTTGTAAGCAGCAACGTAGTAATCTCTGGATGCCATAAGTGCAGGCGTCACGAAGCTGTCGCCCTGATGAATCGAAGTTCCTCCGGTTAGGTTTTCATACCATACCAGGGAGTTGCCCGCTGCAGATGCTTTTAGCGTAACCTGGCCTGCACCACAGCGTGTTCCTGGAAACACCGTAGTTGGAGCCTGGGTAGTAGTGATGACAATAGGCACCTCATTGGAAGTGGCCACAATTCCGCTATTGCACCTTACTACCGCACGATATGTGTTGTTGGCTATTAGTGTACCCGAAACGTAGCTAATACCGTTTGCCCCCGGAATGTCAAACCAACTTCCGGCGATACCTCTGTTTTCCTGCCATTGTACGGTAGCCGCCGGTGGCAAACTCGCGAGTTGGAGATGCGCTACCCCATTCCGGCAGTACTGGGTCTGACCGGCCGAAGCCACCATTATGGGTACTGCCAGAACACGGTAACCTCGACTTACCGGCAATGCTGTAGTAGAACCTACCGATGGATCCAGATTGACACTGGGCAAATTACATCCGGAGGAGAAGCCCGCCACGTTTACCGCTACATTGGGAACAGCCGCGTTGTCTTGCGCAATAACAAAATAGGTGATAGAGTCCCCGACGGCAATCGGCGAACTGAGTTTGGAGTAATCGATGTTGAATACAAAATTCGGAGGCGTACCGATCGCTTCGACATATTTCCAGCCATTAAATGCAGAATTGTTCTGAGCCGGGTAATTGCCAAATGCATTGTTCTCGGTCGACTTCTTATAATATAATCTTGGCGCAGTACCGGTGGTCGTATTCAGTCCGCTGGGAGCAGTAATTTCTGCGTTTACAAAAGCTCCATCGGTACAATATGTAATTTCAGGCATAGGACGGGTCACCACGATTGACGGAGGCACATTAACCGGGAGTGTACCAGTAAACTGCAGAGCCCCTATATCTGGCGTCGATCCTCTCGCCGCACCCGCAAAATCGGTGTTGATCAAAGGATTAGTAATTGACGCACCATTGGTTTTAGCATAGGATGAGCCCGTAGGCATATAGGTGCCGGAAAAGCTTCCTGAAATGAGATTGTTCTCCCAAAAGGTGTTCATTTCCCTACCCCCACCAATAAATGGCTTATATCCACTGCACTGAGTATTGAACCCCGGATCGTTGTATATATGGCGCGGAACACTTTCTATTAATCCGCCTATTCCAAAACCGTTTCTTAAAAAGTTATTGCCGGCATTCGCAACACTATCTTCAACATAAATAAATGTGTTAGGAGCAGCTGGTGCATAATAGATATTGTTATTTATAGAAAGTCCGTTGTGAGGTGAAGTACCTGGTCCGCCTATTGTAAAATTAGCAGCATAGGTAGAATAAGCATAGGTTCCTTTAATACATGCGACATGATTAAACGAGCCCGCAGTCGCGTTCAGATTGATAATATTATTCTTGATAACAGTCGTATCGTTCCTCAAACTATACAGAATTCCTATGACTCCGACACCCGCCAATGGTGTGGAACCACCCACTTTAATCGTATTATGGTAAACATAGTTTTTCGGGTGGTGCAAGACGGTGGTCATGGGAGCAACGCCGTAATAGGTAGAAATATCCAGACCTGTTACGTTTATATTATGTGAGAGGTCGGTAATAAAATTATTATAGATATAGGCAGTTCCACCAAGAATTCTGATTCCGGTCGTACCGCCCCCGTTACCCGATTCATCGATACTGTTCATTACCTCTACGTTACTGATAATATTGTTATGGATATATGCCATTGTATTGGGGAAAGGCTCGGGTAAAGGACTCGCCCAGACATCATAATCTTCCTGAGAAGATCCGACAACCATTCCTCTGAAACGCCCGCCTTCTCTCTTGATATCAGAAATAATATTGTCGCGAATAAGAATATTTCTACCTGTCATAGAGTTCGAAGTTCCGCCACCCCCAAAAATCTCGTCCACATAGCTACCGTTGCCACTAATTCGGGTAAAACGATTATTCACTACTTCGAAATCATTTCCATATCCTTCTGTATAGGTACCTCCAAGTCCAATGCCTCTGAATCTCCCCATCGACAACGACACATCTGAAATCTGGTTGTCAGAGATGAGGAATTTCCCTCTTAGATAGTGATTAGTGGCTTCGAGCGACAAAAAGTAAAGTTGCATATTGTCTGAAGATGCCGTAGTAGTGCGCTGTAATTTTTCAAAGTTTACCAGCCGATTTCCGGTAATCTCTCCTTTACTAGTATCGGTCATACTTGATTCATAAGTCCCCGTGTAGCGGATCGCATAAAATGCGTTTGATTTTACCAAACCGGTATTGTTTTCAAAAACATTATTCTTCACTATAAACTGGTAAATCGCATTACTCTGATAGATAAAAGCGGCTGCCCCGCTATTACCGGGAGTAGTGGTATTAGTGAATTTGAAATTGCGGAATATATTATCCCGGACGGTAACCGTACCCTTGCCTTTGATAAAAGAATAGATCCCGTAGGTGGTTGCCGTACCATGTTCCTGGGTGATTTCAAATATATTTTCCTCTACATTCAGATCGGCATGTTCCGTTAAAGCAACATAAACCCCGTGAATCGCTGAATTACCAATAACGGTATTGCCATCCATATTGTCGAAATGGTTTTTAACCACCCTCAATTTATGCTGATACTGAGCATGCACACCGGCAAGTATATAACTTGCATTGGCAGCGTTGATGCCCATATGGAATTTATTTTCAGCAATTTCATTCTCCTGATCAAACAGTGCAGGCCGAGATGCGGCAGGAGCATTGAAGCCATTCAGCATGACGCCTCTTCTGGCCACGATCTCATTCTTTATAAACCGGTTGTAGCTATGCGTACCAGAAATATTGGTAATAGTTTGAGCAGTCACAGCAGTTACAAGATGATTCCCCAAATAGATTCCTGCAGCGTTGGCATTGGTCTGCGTCAAATCCATATTGATTGTACACTTTTGAATGGTCACGTTATGACAACCATCAGCATTACTCAATTTTACCAATGCATATCCCCAGTTCATGCGGGTATTTACAGTCGTGTTTGAACTATTCTCCTTAATATGCAAACTGTCTATGGTTACATTATCTGTACCCACTATAAAAAATACCCCACGTATAGAACTTGCATTACAACCGGCACATTGGGGAGCCGTGATGGTATTACCATTTCCTCTGATCGTTACCGTTCGGTTGGCATTTATCGAAGCGTTTAAAGTAGTACTACCCAGTTTATAGCCGCCGGCAGGTGCTGTCTCCGGATTACCGGGTAGCATATTTATTATAACATGA
>CAZWPF010000152.1:0-4801 GCA_964636205.1 uncultured Chitinophagaceae bacterium
CATTTTTGGCGCCAAATCAAAATAAATATTCTGATTGGCATAAGGAAAAATGACAGCACAGGAAAAGTCACGGTGACATTTTGGGTATTTCGAAATTTTTTTAGTGCCCCTTCCACACATTTTGTTTACACAGACGACCCAGAGGAAATTGAAGAAATAAATTATTTAATTAATCAAAGACCCGGCGACAACTGGAAAATTAAAGACAACTGGTATAGAACACTCCACGAATAGAAAGGACTGGCTAAAACACCGGGGTCGCACTCCCAAATTGAAAATTAACGAAGGGAAATCCGCAGTTGAACCAAGCGTCAAAAATTTTTCATAACATGCCATTACCGTTCTTCAATGCACACACTACACTGGTGATGTTTTTAAATTACGCTGCGGTTTAGGTAAGATGAAGGGCTGCTGTCTCTTCCTTGCCTGGAAGATATGATTATTTTGGTAGAGCTTATAATTGGGTTAAGGGCCCTCCCTATACCAAATACCCTATCATAGGCTGTACACATCCCCACACAAAGAATTTTCAGCCTCATCGAACAATCAAAATGGATCGATCCCCGAATAAAATCCTTATTCACTGAATCCGAACATTCAAACAGGTTGAAAGTCCCCCCTGCTCTACTGCAATAAGGTCACATTCCCCTGGTACTTCTCTGAAACACCATTTGTGAATCCTACTTCTATCATATAAATATATACTCCCTGAGGTTGTAATTCTCCATTAAAACGCCCATCCCAACCGCGACCGTCTGTCCGACTAGTCTCAAACAATAACTGACCCCAGCGATTGAAAACCTGCATGCGGAATGAATTTATCGCACGCGATAATAGAGATTTCGGGAAGAAATAATCGTTGAAACCATCGGCATTGGGTGTAAATACGTTGGGTATTTCTATATAGCAAGACTGGCGTACCAAAACACTATCAGTAGTAGCACAGCCCGATACCACAACCGTAGCATAGTAATTACCAGGCTCCGTAACCGCTATGGAACTACCCGTCTCCCCATTGCTCCATAACCAACTGGCTGAAGGATTACCGGCATTCAGATAGTCGGCCAATATCACAGCTTCGGTACCCGGACAATATGCTGTATCCTCCCCTATATTCAAAACCGGATAGGGTAAAATATTGATCTCAGCCTCTACACTATCCTCAGGACAAATCCGATAATGTCCCTTAATTTGAACCGTGTAAGTACCTGCACGATCATACATATAACTTACGGTATCTGATTTGGATACGAAGGGCAACCCATCGCCAAACTTCCAAGTCAGACTATCCAACCCCGAAGTTGTATACTCCGCCATAAAATGGATCTTACTACCGGTGCATAAAGCAGTATCCAAAACTATCAATTTTAATTCCGGTACAGAATCTAATTCAATAACGACAGTATCACTCAAGAGACAACCATTCACCGATAATACGGTAACATGATACGTACCTGGTGCTGAAATCGGATAATTGGGAGACACATTACCGTCTTGCCATAAAAACGCAGTGAAATTACCAACCGGTTGAGGCTCCAGAATATAATTCACAGACTCGCAGAACAAGGTGTCGTTACCCAGGCTAACTGTATCTACAGAAACTAATGCAGTATCTCTAACCAAGCAACCCGATTTCGTGAGGCCTTCAACAATATATTCACCAGGTGTATTTACAGTAATCGAAGACGTGGTAGCTCCGTTCGACCACTGATAATATTGATACCCCGGATCTAGACTGAGTTGTAAACTAAAATTTGGATCGCACAAGATTGTGTCGCGGAGTTCTGTGATCGTCTCCAGCAAAACCTCAATTGTATCCGACAGGGTACAACCATAAATAGTCTCCACAGTAACATGATATATTCCCGAAGCCAACACTTCAAAATCAGGACCCGTTGAACCATCCTGCCAACGATAGCTAACATAGTTTCCGGCAGGTTTCGGACTCAAGGTCAAACTCCCACCCGGACAAATTACAGTGTCCCGACCTAAAGTCATCGTATCCATTACCACATGTGCAGTGTCAGTTACCACACAACCCAAAGGGGTCGTAGCACGAACATAATATGCACCCGGTCCGGTTACAGTTATAGATGATGTCGTAGCACCGTTGTACCATAAAATATCCGCATAACCGTTTCCAATATCCAACTTAATAGAACGCCCTTTATCGCAAATCACTGTGTCCTCCAGTCCCAAAGAAGGATGCAACCCATCCGGCAAATTAAACATTACAGCGCCCGGTTGACCAGGTTGAGATTCATGAGGAGTATTATAGCAAGGACTCGCAGGATTTAAAACCAAACCGGAACCACCACCGGCAACATTAGTAGTTACAGCAGCAGGAAGCGACGCAGCGGAAACCCAAATGATCCCACCCCCACCACCACCGGCAGGTCCGTGGCAATGTGTAGCAAAACTGATGTTATTGGTAGAACCACCCGCACCGCCGGCGGCACTTATCTCTACAGGACTTGTAAAATTGTTGCAAAGAAGATAGACACTACCTCCTCCGCCACCACCGGAAGTACCCTCGTCCGCAACAGGAGTAGAAACTGCCTGCCCATTAGCCCGAATGGCCCGACTATTCCCCTGTATAGCAGCCGCTTTTATAATAACGATACCACCACCATTACCACCGGGATATAAAGGTCGACCATTGTCTTGCTGGGGACCACCGCCGCCGCCACCCATAAAAATCCGATCAGGGGCAGCCGGCAAGGCCACACCTCCCAAAGCCCCGTAATCTGTCGTAGTACCACAACCGGTGTACTGATTTCCACCCTTACCCCCGGCACCATAGTTGCTACCGCCGCCGGCACCACTATTCCCCGCACTAGCACCGCCACCGCCATTAGCTAATTTGCCACGGCCGTAAAACTGATTAGGCACATAATGAGCAACGCCCTCACCCTTCATTCCCTCGTTGGGAGCAGCTGAATAATAATTATTATTGTTACATATAAATCCGTTCGCGAATTGCTGTGCACCCCTAAATCCATTATTGCTTACGTCTATATCCGCATTCAATATCAAAGTACCCTTCACTTCAAATACCAACACACCTCCGATCCCATTTGGCCCCCAAGGTGTACAAGACAATGTTCCTGTAACCACCGCATCGCCAGGATATACAGGAACCTTAATCAATTGAACGCTGTCTTCCGGATTAAACTCATGACATAAAGGATTAATAAAGGTGACGGTATCTTTACTGATACCCTTTACTTCCGTCATTTCATAATAACCTGCATTATTAAACGAATTGACGTCTCCATAATTGGCAGTGTTAGTCGTGTTGATAGATGCACCTTTCATCTGGATAATCATCACCCTATCTCCCGGAGTAAATACATTATCCTTTACCTGCACTTCATTTCGAGCATTTGATAACCAATTAACTTTAGCGTATTGGTTAATGACGCCGGATATATTTGTTTGTCCAAAGGACAATGGCATATTGGTAACTATTAATACCATACACCATAACATAACCTTCAAACAGCGATTAATTGGGTAAAGGGTTTTGTTCATATAGTGATAATAAAACTATTCACAGTAAAATCAATAACTTACGACTTAACTACTAAATTCCAACATTCTCATCAAAAAAACAATATCCACAATTCATTTAAGTTTCTTCCTCAAAATATATCTTATAATAATGCATACCTTTTTGATCATCATACCCTTTCTCAATCAACTCTCGATTGCCATGGACATAGACATGGAAGTTTCTATCAAGCTTAATCACTGATTTGAACACTCTGGCCTGTTTTTTCACCGCTGCATCCGAAATCCCGAATCCATCCTGAAACTCCAGCTCATAATCCTCTTGGTATTGCTGCTCGTATTTTCGAAAGGAGTCAATCAATTCAGGAATCTGAAATACAGATTCTTCAAATGATGCCTTATCAAATTGTTCATTCTTTTTGAAATAGCTCACCGATTTATTGAGTAAATCGATTTGCTCTACCCGGGTTGTCTCAAATTCTTCCGGTATCTTTTCTACTATAAAATCTTTACAAAGTTTCAGATAATCATTGGTATGATGATAGTCATCTCCCGCAGCTCTTAATTGCAAAAAGGTATCTTGCCAGAATTGCGCGGCTTCTCCCCGATTGGTTTTATCAATCACATGGACCTGATACCCCTCTTCTTCCCTGACATTCAAAATCAAACACCCCTTATCCATTTTGTTAGGATTAATCCCCTCGTCTGCAGCGAATACAAACCCTTGGGATGTTTGTTCCAGTTTCAAAAAAGATTCCTTAGTCTCCGTCTTACAGATCACCAATGCATCTGTCAACCTGCCATTCACAGGACATCCTTCCAAATAAGCTACATGCAATTCGCCACTTTTGATATGCGGTAAATTGGTCACCTCATGCAAATGTCTGGCGATCTTGATCGACTGTTCCCGAAGACTCGAGGGGTCTTCAAAAGCAGCTTTAGCGAATTGTCGGATCTCGTTCATACTGAGATCCGAAGAATGATAAAAATGATAGCTCGCTGTGTCCTTAAACGGTGTCATCAGGAAATGCAACAAAACGTTCCTCAATCCATCATCCGACAGGTCCACTGACTCTTTTGAAAGTTCTAAGTCATCCCCCAATGCTCTATTGCCTATGTAATGAGTAATGAGCTGACTGAGTCTGATATCTGAAACTGCAAACATAATCTGTTATGAAAGCAGCGAAAATAACCTAATTGGGTCAATTTCGTCTCGCTGAAATAACCTGCCAATGATTTAATAACGAAGACCAGACAAACAATGTTCTTTATCCGTGAGTTCCAACTT
>CAZWPF010000153.1:0-2661 GCA_964636205.1 uncultured Chitinophagaceae bacterium
GATACGCACAAACTAGCCATGGAAGCTGCTATAGCCGGCAAGTCGACCAAAAGCATGGATGTAGATAGAGGTTTTGGAATAAGCACATCTAAAGACATGTTGACAAGAGGATTAAATGGTAAATACTTTCTGTTTTCGGGAAACGTATTTAACATCCATACAGCAAATCAGCATACGGTAACGGAACTGCCAACACATGTATTTTGGAAAGGCGCATATGCATGCATGCGCATACCCAGCCTAGTACCTCAAGGTTTTAACCCTGCTGATTACTACGGAGATTGATTTGGAATAATGGTTAATTCTATATATATTTACCTATCTTTGCACCCCCGCTAGGAGAAAGGAGGATGGATTATGATTGCATCTGACATAAAACTTACAAACATTCTGCCTACTACGCTAGACTCGCGCGAGGCAGCTTCCCGGCTTGCTGATCTGGTAAGGCAATACAGTAACTGCGAACAAATCGAACTGGACTTTTCTGGCATCGAGTTTATGTCGCGGTCGTTTGCGGACCAGTTCCACAAAGAGCTTTACCTGAATGAGAGCGATGCCTTTGAAATTGTCATCAAGAACGCCAGTGCGCCCATCATCCAGATGCTCGATGCCGTATCCAAAACACAGACCAAGCGCAAGGCCGTAAGGAAAACCCACCAAGTAATTTCCTACAACGATCTGAAGCAAATGCAAAGTTTTGTGATGAGCTGGTGATTTTACCCTCCTGTTCGCGCAAGTGTTTACGGGCGAGGTATGGAGTCTGTTTACTTGGTAGTGGGTCATACTGTAATCCCCGCCATTTGGCCCCAGCCTGTAGCTCGTGCATTATCGGCAAATGCTTTCCGGGGTAAATCAATCGGCAAAAGTCGCGCAACACCGATACTTCACTTCCGACTTGACTACCAATAGTTCTCTTTCTTTTTGAACTTGCCGTGGCAAAGTAATAAGAGGGTTGTCTAAAGCGACACAGCGGGATACCAATTTTTTTTATCTTGGGGTACTGTGTTGATGGACATTGGTGTTTTCTAACGTGTGTTTGAGCCAATGGAAAGGATTGAATTATTTTCGTACTTTCACGGGACAATAATTGATTGATAATCCTAATTGCCATTCAGCTGAACCAATGAGAATAAAAAGTATTAGAACCTATTCAGGCCAATCATTCCAATTAAATAAATTTACTTTACTCGTTGGCCCAAACAATTCGGGTAAATCTCAAACATTGCGGGATATAAAAAACACATTTGAAAGAGGGCAGATTTACCAAGGGAAGTTAATTGATTATTTAGTTCTTGACTGGCCTGAAAGTTTCGAGAAATTAACAGGCGGAATATCCCAAATAGACAGTGTGACATCGTTGGGGTATATTCAGATGTCAGGATTGGTCTCCGATCTGCTGACATCTGAATCCTTCCAATACCATCAGGATGCCCCGGCAGATTATAATTCGGGTAGCGTTGACAAGGAGCAGCATTTTTTAGGTCATATAACCAAATACCTGGTAGCTTATTTAAACTCGGAGAATCGTCTACAGCTTGGTTCAAATGTACCGTCTATCGACCCAAACACTGATACGCCGGATAAGATTCTACAGACAATAGTAAACGACTTTGATACCGAAGAAGAGTTGAAAGCTGCCTTTGAAATTGCTTTCGACATGAAGATTATGTTTGACGCCAGTGGATTTCGGCATTTCAATTTTCGTGTAGCCAAAACATTTCCCGATATTCCTGAAGACCCAAGGAAAGCAGGCGGTATCACTCATGGGATTCCCACCCTTGATGAGCAAGGGGACGGTTTCAGGAGTTTTGTGGGAATTATTCTGGGGTTACTAAAATCAAGAGACAGGATAATACTTCTTGACGAACCAGAAGCTTTTTTACATCCTGCGCAGGCAAGATACCTAGGTTATTGGATAGCCAGCAATATCGATAAGTTTTCTTCACAGATTATTATATCAACCCATAGTGCAAACTTTCTACATGGTATCCTGGCTGGCAAAACGGATGTGGATGTATTCAGGTTAAACAGACAGGAGGATAACACAACTTTCCATCTAATCCCGTCCCATATAAACCAAAAATTCACCAGTCATCCAATGCTATCAAGCCAACGGGTGTTAGAAGCAATTTTCCATAAAGGTGCAGTCGTATGTGAGGCCGATGCAGATAGAGCGATCTATCAGGGTGTTGCCGCAAACAAATACAGTAATCAGGAAATTCTTTTTTTACATGGGCATAGTAAAGATTCGTTGTGGCAGGTAGTTGAAGTATTAAAAGAGGCAGGTGTCCCTATTGCCACAATTGCGGATATTGACATCTTGAATGCTGAAACGTCCTTTCAAAGGTTACTGGAGAAGTCTTCGGGCAATAATTTCCCCCAGAAAATAGAAAGTTTAAGAGAAAAAATAGCCGAATCAGTCAATTCGATTTCGGATAAGGATGTACTGACGAAATTGAGACAAGAGGTAACTGAATTTCTTAGGCAAGAGCATACTTTATCCGGCGCAAGAAGTGCTTTAAGACGAATAGAAAAGGCAGCATCCAAATGGTCGACTATCAAGAAAAGTGGGAAAGACGCTTTTACTGAAACTGTCAAAAGTGACGTTGAAGAGATATTTCAATATTGTAAAAGTATCGGAATATTTATCGTTCCTGTTGG
>CAZWPF010000153.1:2671-4747 GCA_964636205.1 uncultured Chitinophagaceae bacterium
AGCACTTAAAGCAAGTGGTATTTCAGCAATACCACGTGGTGACGCAACAGCTGCATACGGTAGGATGAACCAAGTACTAAAGGAACATGGAATTTATGTAGTTCCTGTTGGAGAATTAGAGGGTTGGATAAAGTTAGAGGTAAAAAAGGGTAAATGGATCATAACAGCACTGGAAAAAGTATATGCTGGCGATTCTCCTGAAAATCTGGTATCATTTATTCGTGATATATTAGATTTCTTTTCTGCAGATGAAGTTGAGTCCAGAGAAATGGCCAAGGCTGAGGCCATAGTTAGTGAATCACGTCTGTAGCTAGGCGGGAGCCTGCTAATAGCATACATCATTTACCTTCCCTCAAAAGCACTGCCTTTAAAGCCCGCTTTTACACGCTCTAGGTCGGATTCGAAGAGGTTCAAGCCTGAGGGTGAGCAAAGCCCCGGCATGAAAACACCTAATTCGAACGCGTCCTATGTAAGCCGGCTTTTCAAATCCATGTTAGAAGATGACCTGATTGAAGTGAGTGCAGAAAAAGGCCTCAATAAGCGAATTTACAAACGGAGATAAAAAGTCGAAAAGAGATAGTCGTTAGATTTACAGATAGTTATTGCCCGCCTTCTTTGCAACTGTGTTTGCATTCTCTTTGCACGAATTATCGTTTGCAAACAAATTTAAAAGGCGCCAGCTAGGCATCCGTATCACAAGCTTTCAGTCCAAAGTTATCGTTTTATCTGTGTATATTGCGGCGTAAGCTGCCCCCAGCGAGGGTTCTCAATTTCAGAGTAGCACCTGCCTTCGGGCGGCCTGGAACTGAACGAGGGGTGTTCGCGGGGGCTCAGTATGCCCGTTACGGGGCCAGCATCGACGTTATATCCAGATGAGTACATCTGTGAGTTGCGCGCATTAACTGATCTTAAAAAGAAATGATGAGGATTACATTTGAACTGTCCCGGGAAGATCAAAGAAAGGCCCTAGTTGAGTTAATATTTAAAAAGTTTCTGCTGAGCATCATATCTATCATGTTCTTGAGTTTAGGGGTATCGAGTTTTATAACTGGTATTGAGGATTCCTGGACTAAGTTTGCAACTTCGTTTATCCTCACTTTTTTAATATTGTACCCTATCTGTTTCGGGAAAATGACATACAACTTGTATAAAAGTTTTAAATCCCTAAATAGCGCTCCTCACAATAATGGATTAAAAACTATTCTGTTTGCGGATGAGGGCATCATCATGGGGACGGAAAAGCAGCTAACCCAGGCTTGGAAGTCCATAACACGAATAGAACACCGTGCTAAATATATACACATCATTTTTCGAGATCATTCCTGGGTGCCGATCAACAAAGCGTCTCTGGACAGTGATACCATTACTCATCTTATTGAAACCATTAGGCGCAATACACCGGGTGAGGCGAGCACGTCGACCGCTGAGAAGTCGAAAGATATTTATTGGTTAGGTCTCTTGGGCATTATACCCAATGTTGGGTTAATCAGCGGCGGCATTTTAGCCATTATGGGATTCATACGAAAGGATTTAAAACTGGGGCTAATTGGGGCCGCCGGTGTATTATTCACGCCGCTATTCTGGTTATTGTTTACTCACTTCACGAGTAATAGTGATGCCGTTATACAAGATAAGATTCAATTCACAAAAGATCGGCTCAACGCAGTAGTTAAGGATATTGAACTGTACAAGGTCATTAATGGGCAGTATCCAGATCGGTTAGCGGACGTACGCAATCAAAATAAATTGTTAAGTGACCATGAATTATTTACTGATTTTCAGCCATTTAAGAAAATCAGTCCTGCAACATTCTACTATGTAAAGAACGAATCGGGATTCATTTTAAAATCATTTGGCCCAGATCGCGTTATTGATACAGAAGACGACATTTATCCGGACCTAATATCACGCTGACGAACCTCTCCACATTCTTCGAGTACGACGGTGATGTCCGCAGGATAATTTACACCACCAATCCCATTGAGGGGATGCACCGGCAGGTTCGTAAAATCACCAAGACCAAAGGGGCTTTCACCTCCGAACAGGCGCTGCTGAAGCTTCTTTATCTGCTGATAT
>CAZWPF010000154.1:0-4744 GCA_964636205.1 uncultured Chitinophagaceae bacterium
GCAACAATGGAAAGCAAACAGGAGGGATTTATTTTCCTCCTGTTTTATTTTGTACAAATGCCCAAGAGATATTTGCAGACAGTGCGAAGGGGCAATTAAATCCTCACTATTTAAGTAAGACATTTATTACTTCAAACGAAAAAAGGGATGGCTTAAAGCGCATCCCTTTTCTATTTTTATCCAAACCGAATAAGGCTGGAAGTTTATCTACTAATGATGGTGGTGTGCAGCATGTGCATCTTGTAATTTGAAGAACTCTTCTTCGGAGATGCTTGCTTCAGTGACATCGAATTTTGTACGGAGGAAGTTGAACAGTTTTTCGAACAACAAGCGACGATAGGTTTCGTTGATTGCGTTTTCGTCTTTCTCTACCTTCGTGATATAGCTTTCCAACCAATCAGCTTCATCGGCACCTTCCATTCCGAAATAAGCCAGAACCTTAGTTCTAACATCATCCAAAACCTCTTCGCGAGTCACACCGATTTGGTTTTCGAGGATCAGTTTATCGGAGATCAAAGTCCAACGCAACTGATGTTCGAAAGAAGGGTATTCCGCTTCAACTTCTGCTTCTGTACGAATCTTATCCTGTCCTTCTCTCAACCAACGTTTCAAGAAACTCACAGGCAACTCAATCGGAGTTTGGTGTACCAGCATTTCGAAAACTTCAGAATCAAAACGATCACGCGTTACCCGATCGTATTCCTTTTGCAATTCTGTTTTCAACAACTCTTTCAACTGTTCTTCTGTAGTGATAAAGTTGTTAGGAAATGCCTTGTCAAACAACTCCTGATTTATTTCATGAGGAATCAACTTACCCACTTTGGTAAGTGTAACTCGGAACTTTTGATTAGCCTGATCGGCGGAGATTTTCAGCGGATCTTTCAAGAAACCGTTCAGTTCATCACCTTCTGCAACCTCTGCAGGAACAAACTCCACCGAATCTCCGGCTTTCTTTCCGCGAACCAGTTCTTTCAGACCGGCAGGCAGCTTTTCAAACAATACTGTATCTTCTTTCTTTTCGAATCCGGGCAGAACAGCACCGTCTTCGCCTATAGCTTCATAATAAGCGTACATGATATCCTCATCTGTAGACAAGGCTTCCTGATCTTCAACTGAACCGTAACGGCGAGTCATTCTTTGTAACTCATCTTCAACCATTTTATCGGTCACCTCTATTTTATAAGAGGTAATGGCTGTTTTTTGGTTCAGAACAGGAATTTCGAATTCAGGTTTCAGGCCAACTTCAAATGAAAAAGCCACATCTCCGGGTGCATTCATATCCAGAGCAGGCAAGGAATCATCAGTCCCCATTGGTCTGGCAAATATGGAAAGCTTCTCTTCGTTCATGTAGTCCTGCAACTTACCAGAAGCAGTACGGATAACTTCGTCAGTGAAGACACTCTGACCATACATTTTGCGGATCATCCCTTGGGGAACCATACCCTTACGGAAACCGGGCATTTGTACATTCTTGGAGTATTGCTTTAACGCCTTCTCAAAAGCAGGCATGTAGTCTTCCTTAGTTAAGTTTACCGTGATCTTATCGTGCAATGTACCAATGCTTTCACGTACTACGGTGGCCATTCACTTTTTATTTATATGGTTATTAAAAAAACAGCCGCTTTACAGCCGGCTGATTAAAGTGTGCGGATGGAGGGACTCGAACCCCCATGCCTCGCGGCACCAGATCCTAAGTCTGGCGTGTCTACCAATTTCACCACATCCGCATTTGGGAACGCAAAGGTAGGTATTTGTATGAAAAATGGAACAAACCTATACCTGTTTTTAGCATAGAAAATTTTTAATAACATAAAATTAAATCCAAATCAATCATAACTAATTAATAACCCTTTTTGTACAAATAATGAAACGAAGCTTATGGCAATATTTTTTGACATTTTCAGTAATTTAGGTAGGTGAAAATTGGATTTTTCACGCTTATACCCGCAATACCTGTTAAAGCTTGTCGCTCGCTCAAAATCCCCCGGTTCATTATTCAGGAATCCATAAATTTAATGTAGGTTTGTTCCGTTTTTACCGAAAGAATCTAACCGGATGAAAAAAATACTGGGTAGTGTTGCCCTATTAATGACAGCAGGTATGATTTCCTGCTCAGAAGATTTTGATGTCGCAGCTCCTTATAAAGAAGTAACCGTAGCATACGGGCTATTGAATATGGACGATACAGCTCATTATATCCGTATTCAAAAGGCATTTATGGATGAATCCAGGAGCGCGTTGGACATGGCAAAAGTGCCGGATTCCAGCTTTCTCTCATCTTTAGATGTCCGCGTTAAAGAAATCAATTTCAACAACCAGGTTATCGGTGAAATTGAATTATCTCGGGTGAACTTGATCGACGAAGGGCATCCTAAAGAAGACGGTACTTTCTTTAATTCCCCTCATTTTGCCTACAAATTCAAACATCAGTTGAATCCTTCAAACAAGTATCGACTGGTAATTAAAAATACAGAAACAGGAAAAGTAGATTCTGCAGAAACGGTTGTCATTTCAAGCAATCCTAATGAAGACCCCAGCGATTTCCAGGTAATTGAATTCCGTCGTTCTGAATACTCCCTCAACTTTGTTAATGCAGGTAGACCTAACGGAGTGTTCAATATTAATATCAAATCCCCCGCCAATGCTCGTTTATACGAAGGTGTGCTGCGGTTTCACTGGGTAGATAGAAACATCAATACCCTGGAAGAAAAACGATATTCGGCCGACTGGGTGTTTGGGACTACTGAATCTGTTTCAGCAGGTTTTTCTCTTTCAGTTGAACAAAGCAAGTTTATCCCCTTCCTGATCAATTCCATGAAACCGGCACCGGATAATATCGATCGCTATATCGACAGTGCCGATTTATTCGTATGGGCTGCCACAGAAGATGTTTATACTTATCAGCAGTACCAAAGGGCAACCGGCGGATTAACAGGTGATCAGGTGAAACCTAATTATTCCAACTTTAAAGGCGATGATGTTTTAGGTCTTTTTGCTTCGAGAGCGACTAAGTATAAATTGCAAATACCATTTAATGCTGTCACCCTCGATACATTAATGATGCACCCTGATGCCCGTCCGCTCAAAATCAGAGGCGTAACCACCAACTAAGTTGTTCTCCGCTTGCAAGCAGATAGGGCGCTTTTAAAAAACCTGAGATAACTATGTCTCATATTATAAAGACACAACGCCTTATCGCTTTTACAGCACTGATCCTGTTAGTTGCCAAGCTCATCGCCTGGCGACTAACACATTCGGTAACTTTACTCACCGATGCACTGGAAAGTATTGTCAATGTGGTAGCAGGCTTTATCGGACTGTATACTGTTATCTTCGCGGCCCGACCAAGAGATTCCAACCACCCTTACGGTCATGGCAAAGCTGAATTTGTTTCCGCAGCGATCGAAGGTACTCTGATCGCAATTACCGGATTGGTAATCGTTTACGAAGCTGTTCGCAGATTGTTTTATCCCGGTCATTTAGATCAATTAGGCACGGGACTTATCATTACCATTTTCGCAGGCCTCATCAACCTCTGCATCGGGTGGTATGCAGTCAAACTGGGTACAGAGAAAAGGTCGCCAGCGCTCGAAGCGGCCGGCAAACATTTACTCACCGATGCATGGTCGACACTCTGTGTAATAGTCGGACTAATTCTGTTGATGCTTACCGGATGGCAATGGATCGACAGTGTGGTCGCACTTCTCCTGGGTGTGTTTATTCTGATTACAGGTTATAAGGTGCTCAGAAAATCAATTGGCGGCATCATGGATGAGTCTGATCGAAAACTGGTGCAGGAAGTAATACAATTTTTACAAGAAAACCGTCCACCCAAATGGATCGACCTCCACAATCTGAGGGTGATTCAACATGGCACCAATATTCATATCGACGCCCACTTGACTATTCCGTGGTATTATGAAGTGATCGATGCCGACAAAGAAATCCATTCCTTGGAAAATTTGGTACAGAGTAGATTTGGCGACAAACTGGAAATGTTTGTCCACGTCGATGCATGTATGCCCTTCCAATGCAATTTATGCTCCCTGAATCCTTGTCCGGAACGGCAATATCCTTTTACACAACAGACAGAATGGAACGAAGAGAATGTCTGGTTCAATAAAAAACACGGTAGTACCGGGACTGAATAAATACGCCAGTTATCTACAAAGCGCCCTGACCAAATTCATAGCCCTCATCAACCAGCCAGGGACCCTTATCCGCGGCTGCAGTAGCTAGTTCGTCACAACGATTGTTCATGGGGTTATTAGCGTGTCCCTTAACCCATACAAAGCGGACTCTATGATCTCTGGCCAAGCTAATGTACTGCCGCCATAAATCGGCATTCTTCTTGTCCTTGAATCCCGTACGTACCCAGTTAACCAGCCAACCTTTCTCAATGGCATTAACAACATATGAAGAATCACTGTAAATAACGATATCTAATCCGGGGCGCTTCAATTCCTGCAAAGCTGCAATCACCGCCATCAGCTCCATCCGGTTGTTAGTAGTGTTGCGATAGCCTTGCGATAGCTCCTTTCGGGTATTGCCCCATATTAATACTACACCATACCCTCCCCTGCCCGGATTTCCCCTCGCGGCACCGTCTGTATAAATACTTAGTTGTTTTACCATTGTTTGTTGTCCTCAGCACTTTCCTGAGGTCAAAAATAGACTGTAGAAGCGCAAAATAAAAGTTGGAGTTTTGGCTTGGCCTTTACGTGCTTTGCAAACTAGCTTCGCG
>CAZWPF010000155.1:0-4687 GCA_964636205.1 uncultured Chitinophagaceae bacterium
CATAGCTGCCGGTGCAGGAACCGGGATCAGTGCGAAGTTCATTGAAAAAGGAGGTGCAGACCTGATCATCATTTACAACTCCGGTCGCTTCCGTATGTCGGGACACGGATCGACAGCCGGACTGATGGCCTATGGTGATGCCAATGCAGTCGCCATGGAAATTGGGGAGTTTGAGGTACTCCCGGTGGTGGAAGAAATCCCCGTCATTTGCGGTGTTCATGGATCCGACCCCAGAAGAAGAATGTGGCATCATTTACTTAAAGTAAAAGACATGGGGTTTTCAGGGGTTAATAATTTCCCCACACACTGCATCGTCGACGGCCATTTTAGGCAAGTACTCGAAGAAACGGGTATGAGTTTTCAAAAGGAAGTAGAAATGGTAGCGCTGGCATCGAAGATGGATCTATTCTCCATCGTTTATGTGGCTACCCCGGAAGAAGCGCGACAAATGGCTGATGCCGGAGCAGATGCCATCATTGCCCATGTGGGTACCACGGTCGGCGGTTCTGTGGGCGTCGTAAACGCAACAGTAACCATGGATATTGCGGTAGAACGTACCCAACAAATTATCGATGCGGTTAAAAATGCAAATCCGGACACGTTTTTCCTAACCCATGGAGGACCTATCAATACGCCGGAAGATGTAAGAGTTATTTTGTCACGGACGGAAGCTCACGGCTTTGTAGGAGCTTCTTCACTGGAACGCATGGGGGTAGAACAATCGCTAACTGAGTTAACAAGGGAATTTAAACGATTGACCATTTCCTAGCATCGGTAATTTTCGGTAATTTACTGTACATGCAAAAAAGAGGCTGTAACGTACAGCCCTTTTTTAGCAACCCTCTGTCTTTTTTACTTACTCGAAACAATTACGACTTTTCTATATTCGATCGCTCCATTGGCCATCGATACTTTTAATATATAAGTCCCTGAACTTAACCCTTCGGTCGAAATATATTCTCCGGTGATTAGATTATTTTTCGTTAACACCAATTGACCATTCGGGCTATACAACTCAATTTTTTGAATCCTATCACGTGAACTGGTTTTAAACGTAAAGCGATTGGTGATCGGATTCGGATAGACTGCCAGTGTCGAAATAACATTGGCGAAGTGCAGTCTTCTTACAGGAGTCAGTTCCGACGTGCCGTCCGGTAGCCCGATAGGTATCGCTATCTGACGAACTCTCGTTACTTACCCCGCTTGCATAGGACACAGCGAACTCATACCCTTGGGGAAGAATAAATTCCACTTGATACCACGATTTATAGAAGTCTTTGATAGATAAAAATCATTGGTAGTAGCAAAGAAGGATAGCTAGTAAAAAAGGTAATAATTTAGTGAGGAATAGAAATCTCCAGCTATTCTTTGAACTAATACCTCGAAAATAATTACCTTTGAATTTTAAACATCAGATGATATGATGAATGGGATTAAACGAACAAGTCTTTCCGATGAAGTAGCCGATCGTTTGCGTGAAAAAATTCTAAGAGGTAAATACATTCCCGGCGATAAGTTACCCACCGAAACTGAACTGATGGAAATGTTCCAGGTGAGCCGCTCAACTCTACGAGAAGCTATACGGGTCCTGGCCAATGCCGGCTGGATACGGGTGCAACAAGGTGCAGGGACCTTCGTCGAAGGAAAAACCATCCAAAATGAACCCCTCTACCAACGACTACAGCGTAGTGGAGAAGAGGATTTAGAGGAAGTACGTTCGCTATTGGAAAGAAAAATAGTAGAAAAAGCAGCCTTGAATCACTCTAAAGAAAATATTGCCAAACTTAAATCCATCTTAATAAAAAGAGCGGAATACGCAAAATTGGGAAATGCACAAGCCTGTATCGATGTAGACGTGGAGTTTCATAAACACCTCGCCATAGCCTCCGGAAACTCGATCCTGGCCGACCTCTATGAAGCCTTTGCTATCCGTCTGAAAGAATCCTTTTTGGAACGGTTTAAAACGGTCGAAAGCTTTGAAAAAACACAACAACAACACGAAGAACTACTGTACTTCATTGAAACTGGCGACGTTGTAAACGCCATTAAGTCTCTGGACACTATTGTTACTTCCTGATACAAATTAACGATCTCTCTTTATGTCCGCTCAACAAAACACTATTGCTTCCCAAGAAAGCGACAACTTACTTGGTGCTAACAAACAGGTTGCATCCCAAACGGTCTATCCCGTTTTATTTGCTATTAGTTTTTGCCATCTTTTGAACGATACTCTGCAGGCCATTGTACCGGCAATTTACCCTATATTGAAAGTTAATCTCGATCTGACCTATCTGCAAATTGGGTTGATCACCTTCGTGTTTCAGATGACGGCGTCGGTATTTCAGCCCATCGTGGGAAATTATACGGATAAAAAGCCTACCCCTTATGCACTTAGATTTGGGATGGCATTTACCTTGGCGGGACTCCTTATACTTTCCACCGCCGGCACCTTCTTCTTCGTTCTCATTAGTGTAGCCATCACGGGATTCGGATCTGCAATATTCCATCCAGAAGCCTCAAGAATGGCCTTTTTAGCCTCGGGTGGGAAAAGAGGAATGGCTCAATCCCTTTTTCAAGTTGGTGGTAATGCCGGGAGTGCGATAGGGCCCCTGTTAGCTGCACTCGTAGTGGCCAGCTACGGCCTCGGAGCTATTACATGGTTTTCGGCTTTAGCCTTACTCGGAGGTATCATACTATTTATCTTAGGAAGATGGGGAAATGAACGCCGAAAGCAGATAGTCGCCTTAAAAAAAGCTTCCCAAAAAGCGTTGGAGGGATTGTCAGATCGAAAAATTAACCAAGCATTAGGGGTTTTATTGATCCTAGTTTTTTCAAAGTACATATATATGGTGTGTCTGGGTAGTTATTACACCTTCTACCTGATTGAAAAATTCGGGGTCAATATCAAGGAATCCCAGTACTACCTTTTTGTCTTCATGGCTGCCGTAGCTCTAGGCACCTATGCGGGTGGACCTATTGGGGATCGCATTGGGCGTCGTTATGTCATATGGTTTTCCATCCTAGGAAGTGCCCCTTTTGCCATCCTCCTACCGTATGCCGGGTTGCTTTGGACCAATATCTTAGCCGTGTTCGTCGGATTAATCCTTTCATCAGCATTTTCGGCAATTCTGGTCTATGCCCAAGAATTAAAACCCGGCAAAGAAGGGACCATCGCCGGACTCTTTTTCGGATTTGCATTTGGAGTAGCCGGCATCGGTGCTGCAGCTTTGGGACTCATAGCTGACTATACCAGTTTGGACGTTCTATTCAAAGTTTGTTCCTATTTACCTTTATTGGGAATTCTAGCCATTTATTTGCCCAAAACCCGCCAGGTTGGAATTTAAAGGAGAGCCTTTTTTTCTAGTAACCCATAAATCTTTAGATTTCTTCCGTGGCATCAAGATAAGACGATCCCATGGAAGAATCTACCGTAAACGAAATAGACGTGATTTTTTAGTCTAATTTATTGATGAAACAATAAGATATTCCTACATTTAAGTGCATAAAGGTAAACCCAACCATTGTATACTGTTGATTTGAATATTTGCTACCAGTCCTAAATCTTAACGTATATTCCAAGAGTATGTCGGTCCTTAAACGTTTACAGCTCAAATTCGATCAATTTAGGGAACGTAATTTCCCATTAAAAGAATTTAACCCCTCTACCTCCCCTTGGATTGATCGGGACAATGCCGATATAGATCAATTTTTAACGAGATTTAAGCCTCGATTTGAAATCAAATACGATTTAAAAGAGAAGCTTACAAATTGGAAGAAAAACGGGTACGCCGTTTTAGAACAAGTAATCCCAGCGGAGTTGATCGACAAATTCATGGAAGATTTCAATCGATTGATTGACGAATCGGAGAAACACCAATTGAGCGTTCGTATAGACCTTCCAGAATTCCTCCCCGAACAACAGCGAAACATCAGTGAATTTCCAAAAAGCGCGCTACGAGGTAAATATGTTAAGTTTAACGACTTCCATAGCTCTTCCGTAGCAGGGAAAAAATTGATGGCTCATCCCGCCATTGTTACATTCCTTGAAGCTATATTTAATCAACAGGTGGTGGCGATGCAAAGCCTTACCTTTTTATATGGCAGCCAACAACCTACCCACCAAGATTTCCCTTGGGTGACGGCCAAAGACCCAAGCCACCTAGCAGCAGCCTGGATTGCTTTAGAGGACATACAGATGGATTCCGGACCCTTGTACTATTATCTGGGGTCTCATAAAATGCCGAAATTTGATTTCGGCTCTGGGATTTTGTATAAACCCTGGTCGACCAAAACACCACTCGATTATGCAAAATACCTGGATGAGACCTGTGAAGCACTCCAATATCCAAAGGAAATCCTTTTGATTAAGAAAGGTGACGTACTGATGTGGCATGGGGCTTTAGCGCATGGGGGAAGTCCGATTCAAAATCCCGAACAGACACGTAAATCATTTGTTTGTCATTATTCGACCTATCAAGCATTGCCTTTTCACCGGGCAGCACCGGGGTCTGTACCGACTATTCAAAATCATAACGGGATGTACATCTACAACAATCCCGCTCTCCCAGAGGCAGAGGACATCTTTAAATAAAGCCTCAAAACCTATTTTTCACCGTCAAGAAATAAGACTGCTTCCGCAGTTACATGAGGATGATTACCTTTTAATGGCAGCAAGTTTGATCCCCCC
>CAZWPF010000156.1:0-4683 GCA_964636205.1 uncultured Chitinophagaceae bacterium
CTGGTAAAACCTGGGGTTTCGATTATTCGGCCAGACTCGATTTTACGGAATTTACTAAACCGGGTAAGTATTTTGTCAGAATTAATAATATCCAATCTGTTCCATTCCGAATTGGTGATGATATATATGCTGATGCATCAGAGATTCCTCTGAAATATATGCGTCAGCAAAGATGTGGTTACAATCCATTTTTAAAAGACTCCTGTCATGTTCATGATGGTATTACAGTTGGTGACCCTAAAGGTGAAAGGAATGGTTTATATTACAATACCATAGGTGGATGGCATGATGCATCAGATTACCTGCAATATGTAGCAACAACAGCTAATGCTGTTTACCAGATGCTTTTTGCCTACTCCAAATATCCTGACACATTTGGTGACTATTACGATGCAAATGGTGATGAGGGGGCCAATGGAATTCCAGATATTCTGGATGAGGCAAAGTGGGGATTAGACTGGCTGGTGAAGATGAATCCAGATTCTGATACTTACTTCAATCAGCTTGCTGACGACAGGGATCATATTGGTTTTACAATACCAAGTGAGCAGATGGCCGATTATGGTTGGGGTCCCGGAAAGGAGAGAGCTATCTACTTTGTTAGTCCTGAGCCACAGGGATTGTTTAATTATAAAAACAGGAGTACAGGTATGGCTTCAACATTAGGGAAGTACTCCTCCTCATTTTCTTTAGGTGCAGAGATTCTGGCTGAATATTATCCGGAATTCTCAGAACTGCTGAAACAGAAATCCCTTGATGCGTATAACAATGGTGCTGCTAATCCTGGGGTAAGTCAGACTGCTCCCGGTGGTGCTCCCTATTTTTATGAAGAGGACAACTGGGTTGATGATATGGAGCTTGCTGCATCAGAACTTTTCAAAGCTACGGGAGAAAATAAATATCTTACCGATGCAATAAATTATGGTCGCAAGGAACCTGTAACACCATGGATGGGCGCTGATTCTGCCCGTCACTATCAATGGTATCCTTTTATTAATATGGGTCACTATCAGATTGCGGCTCAAGACACAGATAAGAAAGCCAGCAGTGAATTTATCCGCAATATGAAGAGTGGTATACAGCGTGTTATGGACAGAGCGGAAGGAAATGCTTTTATGAATGGCATTCCTTTTATATGGTGCTCAAATAACCTGACTCTTGCTTTCATTACTCAGTGCAGGTTGTATAACGAACTAACAGGTGATGATACATATCTTGAAATTGAAACTGCTATGCGTGACTGGCTGGTAGGATGCAATCCATGGGGTACATCGATGATTGTTGGATATCCTGAAAATGGGGATTATCCTGTAGATACTCATTCAGCATTCACAAAACTTAAAGGTTATCCTATAACTGGGGGTATTGTTGACGGACCAATTTACAGTTCTATTTTTGGTAGTCTGAAAGGTATTTATCTTGCAAATGATGATCAATATGCCGAGTTTCAGTCAGACCATGTTGTATATCACGATGATTTTGCTGATTATTCGACCAACGAACCCACTATGGATGGTACAGCATGTATGACCTATTATTTTGGCTATCTGGCATCGCATGCAAAAAAAAAAGATTAGTTGAAAACGTTAGTCCTTGTAATGCAGTAACCTTAGTTGAGGGCGGAATAATCCGAGGTAATAGAAATATAAAAAAGCTTTCACTCGTTTTTACAGGACATGAATTTGCTGATGGTGCAGAAACAATAATGACTGTTTTAAAGAGACATGACATTAAAGGCACTTTCTTTCTTACTGGTGAATTTTATAGGTTGTATCCAGAAATCTCCCGAAAACTTCAGAAGTTTGGACACTATATGGCACCTCACTCAGACAAACATCTGCTTTATGCCGATTGGACAAAGCGTGATTCAACATTAGTAACACGTGAAGAGTTTGAGAGTGATTTGAAAGATAACTATTTAGCAATGCAGAGCATTGGGTTGTCGATTGAGTCGCCTAGATATTTTATGCCTCCTTATGAATGGTATAACAAAGAAATAAGTGAATGGGCTGGAAAAATGGGAGTAGTGGTAGTTAATTTTACTCCCGGTACAACATCTAATGCTGATTATACCACACCTGATATGAATAACTATATGTCATCTGAAACAATCTATAATAATATTTTGAAATATGAAGAAAAGGATGAAAATGGGCTTAGTGGTTTTATACTTTTGATTCATATTGGTACAGATCCGAAGAGAATGGATAAACTATATGATCGTATGGATGATCTGATAATCGAAATTAAAAAGAGAGGTTATGATTTTGTCAGAATTGATGATCTGCTTGGGAAGACCGACTCAAATAAATAAAATTGAATATAATTGTTTTATTATCATGTAAATAGCTGATATTTAAAGTTGTCTAAAATCAATTCAAAATTTGAAAATATGTTGAGAATATTATATACAACATTTATATTTTCCATAAGCTGTCTGGTTTACTCTCAGCAGAATGTGCAAAATGTAGTAAATAATCCATTATTGAGACATGCATCAGTAGGAATCTCTGTAGTTGATATTACAACAGGTAAAAGCATAGTTTCTCATAATGCAGAGAAATCACTAACTCCTGCTTCGGTATTAAAACTGGTTACAACAGCTACTGCATTAGAGACACTGGGATCGGAACACACGTCTGAACTCCAGTCTGTTGAGATGAAGGTTACGGATCGGGACGATCCTAAGAAGAAATGGACCGATGCTAAGGATCATTCGTCATCGAAGCCGGTCTATGCCGGGGAATCGTGCGGCGACATGGTGAGTTGGAAACTTGCCGGAACGGATAGCTGGACAAACGTGACGTTCACATGGACGGCGGAAGGGCCGGGCGGAGAAACCGTCACCGGGCCGACGGGAGCCGGAAAGAATGAATGGACGATCAACGATGACGACGAGGACACGGCTACCGACTGGCTGAAATGGAAGCCGGGCAAGTGGAAGATCAAAGTTCAGATCGGATCAAGCCAAGCGGAATTTGAGCAGGAGGTTGGCGTGCGGACGGAGCAGTATGTTGCGGTTGGAAGCATCCTTGGAGAATCCGTTTCCGCCGATGGAGTCGCATCGAATGTTGTGCATCAATGGGGATGTCCTGAAATAGCAATAACCGTTTTTGCCCTTGGTTCCGATGCTGTAAATACACAGGGCAATTTATTCTTTATTCCGTTTGAGACGGAGGATCGAGTCTATGTGAATCACCGTTTGTTTAACTCCACAACAAACACCGATCCCCATTCAAAGATTGATCCAGAGAAGCCGGTTTCGCAGGCGTGTGGCTTGGATGCTGTCAAGCATTATCGCGGGTTCTCCGCCTGCCAATATCGCTTCAAGGTGAAAGACGGGAAGTTAGATGGGCAGCCGCAACCTGTCCCCGATGGCGTTGCAGAATTGGTCGGCTTTACGCCGATTCCATGCACAGGAGGAGACAGTTACGGCCAAAAGGGAGAAGCTCATCCCAACAGCGGAAAGCTGTCAGTTGCCTCCGATTCGTCCGAGTTTTATCATTTGACAAAGTTCCGTGTTAGCAAAGCGGGACAAAATGGGTTCAAAAAGATCAATGGAAGGGTTATTCCTTGGGTCTTCTTCCAATTTCGATTTAAGCCTGATGATGGGTTACTTGATTCCAAAATTTCAGATGGAGCGAGTTCAAACCCGGATGGCCCGGACGCAAAAGATTACTCGCTTGTCCCGACTTGGCAGATTTATCGCCGCTATTTTGATCTTGAGCAAAATAAATGGAAGATTGAGCGAATCCACCGGCTCCCGGAATCTGGTCGCCCGTTCTTCTCGATTGGCACCGAAGTTCAAGGCGCTCCTTATGTGTTACCGTGAAGGGATTAAGTTATGAGAATCGCAAGCGTCATCCTTATCGTATTATTTTCCGTTGAAGTCGTTATGTCCGGGCCGATCAAGACTCAGGTAACGACGAACCCTGAAAGCGTTGCGACGCTTATTCAATCGGGGAACTACCAAAATATCCTCACATTCGTGAGGGCTGCATACGCCGAAAGCAAGGCGGAAGGTGATGATGAGATCACGCAATATGCCTATCTGATGGTGTTAAGTCAGGTGCCCGCGGCGATGCGCATTCCGCTTGCGGTCGATTTTGCTATGGACGAATCCGATCCTGAATTGAATGCACAGGGCGCGAGGGCGGTGCGCCTTGCCTTGCTTGATGGAGCGAGCTTGACGGCCCCTGAAAAGCAGGCATTGGTAACTAAACTCAAGTCCAAGCTCTCGGCTTTAAGTGGAAGCTCAATGCCAAAGTTTGATTTTGCTCGTTTCGCAGCCGATGCGCTCATGCTTTTAGGAGACGACGCAGGGTTGGATGTTTTTTTGACGGGATCGGAGTTCGTTGGGAATCTCAAAAGTTCGGACGGATGGACGCCCACAAGCAATGCGTCTGTCTTCGCTCAGTTAAAGGCGAGCTACGAAGCGAAAGCCGCTGATCCAAGCAATGAAAATCGCGGGTCTGATACGGTCACGGCAGCCATGTATGAACTTTGCCGCGTTCGCCGCACCGAGGACAAAGAAGTCAAACCTTTGCAGCCGTTGGCCAATCTCGATCAACTGCTTCCGAAGTGAATCATCGAAAACTCACGTGGGCGTTGGTCATCATCGGCGGGCTGAGAGGTGGCCCCGGCGGACGGAGCCAGTGCCTTAATTGGATTTGAGGTTTGAGA
>CAZWPF010000157.1:0-4656 GCA_964636205.1 uncultured Chitinophagaceae bacterium
TACCAAAACAATGCAGGTCATCTCAGGTCAGGATTCTGAGTACCATAAAGAAGCCATTCGCAAACACTTGTCTGAAATGCCTTCCGACGACAACGGGTACATTTCGCTCTTTAATGGAAAAGATCTTACCGGTTGGAAAGGTTTGGTTGATAATCCGATTAAACGTGCCAAACTCAGCCCAGACTCACTGGCTTACAAGCAAAAAATTGCTGATGAGATAATGAGAAATGGCTGGAAAGTTGAAAACGGCGTTCTGGTCTTTACCGGAAAAGGACAGAATATAGTTGCAGAGAAGGAATATGGAGACATTGAAATGTATGTGGATTGGATGCTAGATCCGAATGGGAAAGATGGAGATGCAGGCATCTATTTGCGGGGGACACCGCAGGTTCAAATCTGGGATACATCTCGCGTCAATGTAGGGGCACAGGTTGGATCCGGCGGTTTATATAATAACAAGGTGCATAAAAGCACACCCGACCTCGTGGCCGATAATCGCTTAGGGGAGTGGAATACATTTTATATCAAAATGGTAGGAGACCGAGTTACGGTAGATTTGAACGGACATCGGGTGGTTGATAATGTCATCCTGGAAAATTTCTGGGATCGTAGCCAACCTATTTTCCCGGTCGGTCAATTAGAGTTACAGGCTCACGGTACTCGTGTTTACTATCGCGATATCTATGTTAAGGAACTTCCCAGTGTAGAGCCTTTCCAATTGTCGGAGGAGGAGAAAAACGAAGGATATAAAGTGTTGTTCGATGGAACCAATATGCATGAGTGGGTCGGGAATACGGACGATTACTTCATTGAAGGTGGAGATTTGGTAGTTAAACCAAAAGGTACCAGTCGTGGAGGAACAAGGAATTTGTACACGAAAGATGAGTATTCCGATTTCATCTTTAGGTTTGAGTTCCAACTTACTCCAGGAGCAAACAATGGCCTAGGTATACGTGCGCCGTTGGAAGGAGATGCGGCTTATGCGGGTGCTTGTGAACTCCAGATCTTAGATGATACAGCACCCATTTATCGGAACCTGGAACCCTATCAATACCATGGTTCGGCTTATGGAATAATTCCTGCCAAAAGGGGGTACCTGAAACCGGTCGGTGAATGGAATTACCAGGAGGTTCACGTACAAGGTTCGAAAGTGAAAGTTATTTTGAACGGTACTACTATTCTTGACGGAGACCTGGCAGAAGCTTCTAAAAACGGAACCCTGGATAAAAAAGAGCACCCAGGATTACATCGGAAGACGGGCCATATCGGCTTCTTAGGTCACGGAAGTGAACTCCGTTTCCGAAATATTCGTATTAAGGATTTGTCTCAAAAGGAGGAACCTGTCCAGGTAGAAGCCACTCCCGAACCTACAGGTAAAAAGTCCAAAAAAACTAAGAAAAAGAAACGATAGCGGTCTGGTTGACCTCGATCATTTCCGAATTGCCGGGTACGTATTCAAAATATGCTTACGTATCCGGCTTTTTGTTTGGAATGGTTTGGGTAACTTCGTGGATTCATCCGTAATTCATTAACATGCGCTAATATGAAAGAAACCGCCCAAAAGATACTTTCCATCGAAGATGCTAAACAGCGGGTACTCGAATGGAAACGAGAAGGGAAAAGAATTGTTTTTACAAACGGGTGTTTTGATATAGTCCATCTTGGCCATATCGATTACCTGGAAAAAGCGAGAGCATTAGGTGATAAATTGGTTCTTGGATTGAATACCGATGCTTCGGTGAGCGCATTGAAAGGGCCTGCCCGCCCGGTTGTGGATGAGACAGCTCGGGCTCGATTGATGGCAGCCATGGAATTTGTAGATGCTGTCATTTTGTTCAGTGAACCGACACCTTTGCAGCTTATTCAAACAATTAGCCCTGACATTTTGGTAAAAGGTGACGATTATACAGTGGAGAACATAGTTGGCGCGGATTTTGTTACTTCTAATGGAGGCGAAGTGAAGACCATTCCGTTGGTGAAGGGATATTCGACTTCGACGATTATTGAGAAAATAAGAAGGGCATTTTGCTGATTTTTCTTATTTTCGTTAGCCGAAAAGTAAATTACTAACAAACCTTTGAAAAATAATGGGAGGATCTTATTTGTTGCTACTGATCATCATGGGGGTCAGTTGGTACGTACAGTGGAGATTAAAGAGTAAATTCAAGGAGTATTCCGAGGTAGGCCTGAGAGTTGGGTTGAGTGGAAACGAAATAGCTGAAAAAATGCTCCGCGATAACGGTATTTTCGATGTGAGGGTGCAATCGGTAGACGGGATGTTGACCGACCATTACAATCCGATGGATAAAACGGTGAATCTGAGTTCCGACGTTTACCATGGGCGTAGCGTAGCAGCCGCTGCGGTTGCTGCCCACGAATGCGGTCACGCCGTTCAACATGCTACCGCCTATTCCTGGTTGCAATTCAGATCCAAGATGGTACCTGTATTAACAGTGACGTCGAGGTATATGACTTGGATTATTTTGGGTGGTATTCTTCTGATAAATACCACACCTATTCCTTTGGCAATTGGGGTAGCCCTGTTTGCATTAACAACCTTGTTTAGTTTTATAACCTTACCGGTTGAATATGATGCAAGTGCTAGGGCATTAGCTTGGATCGACCGTCAAGGGATGGTCACCCGGGAAGAGCACGGTATGGCTGCAGATGCCCTCAAATGGGCAGCTCGGACCTACCTCGTAGCAGCCATTGGTTCCCTAGCTACCCTTCTTTACTACGTAATGATTTTGCTGGGTAGAAGGGATTGAGGGGTGGATAAAAATGAAAAATGCAGTAGAGGCTGTCTCAGTAATGAGGCAGCCTTTTTACTAAGCAGATACTGTCTCAATTTTACCCTGACCGATCCCAATTCCCTAGTTTCTACCTTGTTTTTGTGTCCGATATTGCAGCCACTATCGCTCAAACTATCTAAGAGGCGTCGATCAAGGCCATTTCAAACGTATATAAAAATCAACGCTGGCGATCTATCCGCCGTCATTGCAGATAACGAGGACATTGTAAAGGAATATCGGTGTGGGTAGAAAGCTTCATCGATTGATTTCTTTCCGGTATTCGACTGGGCTTTTACCGGTAATTCGTTTGAAGAATTTGTTAAAGTTCGTAATGCTTTGGTAACCTGATTCATAGCATACCTGAGAAATGCTCATGTCTTTTTTATGCAATAGCTGGCAGGCATGTCCTATGCGGATTTCGTTCACGAATTGAGAGAAGTTCTTCTGCGTTTGTTTTTTGAAATAACGACTGAACGCATTAGCTGTCATATTTGCGACATTTGCAGCGTCAACTAGATTGATTTCCGAGGAAAAATTTCTCATAATATATTCATAAACTTGATTTAGGCGTGCCGTTTCGGTCTCGCTATGCGTATTGAGATAATTGACACTTGCCAGTAGTTCGACCTCCTGGGACTCTGACATTAGGTGTAATACTTGTAACAGATCAATAGTCTGTTTCAACCCTTTGGTGTGAATCAGATTAGATAGTATGTTCCCAATTGCTCTCCCTGTATTTCCAAAAACAAAGACTCCCCGATGGGCATTTTCCAACAATTTTTTCAGTTTACTGGTCTGAGGCAAAGGGAGAATTGTGTTGTAAAGCCATGACTTCTTAAGGTAAATAACCACAGATTCTGCTTTAAATTCATCCCGTTCCTCATAGTAGGTGCTTTCGTTAAACCATGCATGGGGAAGATCTGGTCCAACAAAGACAATATCACCTTCACAAAAATTACCGATGTGATCACCTATTACCCGTTTCCCATTACTTTTTTTGACGTAGACAATTTCGAAATCTTTATGGAAATGATGAGTGTTGGTAAAGTAAGGGACGCTCATTTCTTTGATCATAAACGAATCAATAATGGAGTAGTCTAGGTCGATTAGTAGCGGTTTCATAATTGTCAACATACTTTATTTTCACCCGAAATAAAAGAAGTGCTTATTAAAATCTACTTGTAGTGTCAAAAAAATGCCGATTCGAACATTTCTTTAGTACCTAGAAAGTTTTTCAACGATCGTTGATGAGTTCATCATGCGACCACCTTATTTGTCCAAGCCAATTCTGTTTTGGATTAATAAGTGCCGAAATAGGGCAAAATAGGGAAGGTGTGGGGGTGACGTATCCTTTAATTTTGATTCGTAATAATACATACTGGTTTGAGACTATTATAAACCTTTATTAAACGAAAAAGCTTATGCAGGTAACATTATTCAAATTCAAGGCGTTGATGCTCTGGATCTGTATGCTGACCGGGTTGGTTCCGGCGGGGCTGCTCGCTCAGCATACGGTGACAGGGAAGGTAAGCGATGAAAGCGGGGAGGCGCTCCCGGGGGTAAACATCATTCTGAAAGGGAGTACCTCCGGACAGGTAACGGATATCAACGGAGCGTATAGTATAAGCGTTCCGCAATCGGATGCTGTGCTGGTATTTTCTTTTGTAGGGTATATCTCCCAGGAGATTGCGGTGAACGGTCGACAGGTCATTGACGTCACTTTGTCCGAGGATCTCCAGACGCTGAGTGAAGTGATTGTTGTGGGCTATGGGGAGTCTTCCAGAAAGAAGATCGTGAGTTCGGTAACGCAGGTCGATGCGAAGGAGTTGGCAACCTACCCGTTTACAAACACCATCGAGATGCT
>CAZWPF010000158.1:0-4564 GCA_964636205.1 uncultured Chitinophagaceae bacterium
AATACCGGTAAAGGACTAGGGAATCGTTTCAATACCTTATACGGAAATCAATCGTTGAAAGATATTGGATGGTCATGGCTTCTACCCACAAAGGAGCTGGTAGAATTGTATGAAACTTATCCAGAAGGGACTCCAGACCCGAACCCGCTATACGACCGAAAGGATCCGCGAATGGACATGACCATCATGAGGCCTGGAGCGACATTCATCGATCGCAATGATCAAGTGTGCAATTATCCGGACCAAGTAGTAAATTACGCGCACACCCAAACAGGGCTACACTGCCGAAAAAATGTAATCGAAGGATCTAGCCCTGACGCGGATTGGTCAGCTACTTGGGATGCGCCCAACAATTGGGTATTGTTTAGGTACGCAGATGTACTGTTATTATATGCTGAGGCGTTGATAGAAACGGGCACATTGGACCAGCGGGTTTATGATGCTATAAATCAAGTTAGGGCGAGAGATAATGTCAAAATGCCTTCTATTTTACCGGGTAAGTCACAAGCCGAACTCCGGGAAATCGTGAGAAGGGAGCGAGGCGTAGAATTAGCGTTAGAAGGGTGGCGTTTTTTCGATCTGATGCGGTGGGGACTACTTAAGGAAGTAAATAGTGGTAAGCGAATTACACATGTTACAACTGGAGCTTTAGTCGTAACCCGGATATTTGACGATAAACACCTTTTGTGGCCTATACCACTAGGGGAACTTGATAGAAACCCGAATTTAAAGCCCCAAAACCCAGATTGGTGATTTAGGATCAACGCTTCTTTATGTATTATATTATGGTTATGAAAATTCTTAAGCTGTTTAATTTGCGGATTGAAATCGGCTTTACGGTAGTCCTGAGTTTATGGTTTATCTCTTGCCAACATGTTGATTATATAAAGGACTTAGGTGCTTCAATGACGGGGCATTTGAGCGAAACCTCATTTGGATTGTCTTGTTTCGATGATTCGATTGGGACGGATATCGTCTTCGGGGTAAATCGCACTGAGTTGCCATGGGCAAACGGCGGTTTGGTTGGTCAAAAACAGATTTTAGATTCGATTGATGGTGTCGGTTGTGGATATGTTCGGTTTTCGTTATCAAGAAACAATCTTCGTGACGAGGTAAGAGACCACATTTTGTACGCAAATCAATTGGGACTAAAAGTGATGGTATTTCTGAAAATCGGTGCGATAGAAGAATTGTATCCGGATAGCATAATGATGAGATCAGGAGAAGGTCGATTCTGGGATCAGTACCCACAATCCAAAATTGACCATGGACTATTCGATATCTGGATTAAAGACATTTTACAATATTGGAAAGATGCGGGTTGCGAAATTGATGTAATTGAAGTAAGCAATGAGTTTGCTTGGGTGGATTTTAACGGTGACTTTCCCGTGCTTCCTTTAAATCAAGGAGTAATTTATGATTATACATATGACTGGAATGAATTGCCTTTTGACGTTCGTTGGGGAGTGCGGAAAGTGGGTGATTTCACGAAAAAGACTAGGAAAGTAGCACAGCAAAAATTTGGTATTAACGCACCGAGGGTTATACTGGGAGGATTGAACGCTCCTTTCAACCCCCAATGGATAGTCGATAAAGGAGGATCTATTATGTTGCCCGAATTAGCACTTGAAATTATTAAGGGCACCGCTCCTGGCCAACCATCAGGGCATGAGAATTATCTAGATAGCATTGATGGTATAGCAATGCACTTGTATCCCACGCCCGCAGATTGTAGTTATAAGCCAGATTGCAGTGAAATGGTGGCGGATGCCAGTGTGTTTATAGCTAATTATATGGAACCGGTTAATTACGTGACGAATTTACCTGTATACTTGACGGAGTTTGGTTTTCGACTATCTATGTATGGACCTGTTGAGGACTGGAAGCGAACACAACTATTCTCAGCATTTTTTCAGGCAATGAAGGAGAGCGAATCAGATTATAATTGGCAGCAGGCCCACGTTTTTAGCTGGGATCAAGGGGATCATCGCTTAGTTGATACGATAGGACAGCCGCTGCATGCGGCTAAACATATATTCAATTTCTAATATCGATTAAAATCATGAGAAAAGACGTTTCTAATATATTCAGTTTCTTACTAAGCGTTTGCTTTATCACTTTTGCTTCATGTAAAAACGATGGTCCGCCAGTGGAGAAAGATGAGTCTACCACGGAAAACCCTTGGGAGTTTTGCACATTTAATGAATCTGAGCAGCGCCAATTTTCCATTGGCGTTAACAGGCCAGAACTACCCTGGGCAGAAGGAGGGACTGCTGCACAACGACATATTTTGGATGAAATAAACAGCGTTGACTGCGGGCACGTTAGGTTTTCACTATCCCGGGGCAATTTAAAAAAGGAAGTTAGAGATCACATACTTTATGCCAATCAGTTAGGTATGAAAGTGACGGTTTTCTTGAAGATAAGCCAAATTGATGAAATTTACCCGGAAGGCACGGTCAAGCGATCTGGAGAAGAAAGATTTTGGGAGCAATATCCGTTAAATAAAATCGATCAAGGCCTATATACTTCATGGGTAAATGATTTGATGCAGTACTGGAATGAAGCCGGGTGTGAAATCGACGTTATCGAGGTCGGCAATGAGTTCGCGTGGGTTGATTTCAATGGCGACTTTCCGATATTTCCAGTAAATGAAGGGGTTATTTATGATGAAAACCGTACTTGGGATAGCTTGCCTTTCGATGTAAGATGGAGTGTCAGAAAAGTTGGTGACTTAGCGAGAATAACGAAACGTGCGGTCGTATCCAAATTTAGTGAAAATGCACCAAAAGTAATTCTAGGCGGATTGAATGCTCCTTTTAATCCGGACTGGCTTATTGGGGCTGGTGGCTCTATAATGATGCCAGAATTGGCATTAAGATTAATTCAGGGCACCGCCGAGGGCCAGCCGAATACACACGCTGACTACCTTGAAAGTATAGATGGCATTGCCATACACTTATACCCTCAACCCGAAGATTGTCCGTATATTGACGATTGCACTGCAATGGTAGACGATGCCAAAACGTTTATCGACAGATTCATGCGTCCGGTCAGTACCGTGACGGATTTACCGGTTTATCTTTCCGAATTCGGTTTCAGGACAACTACGTATGGCTACGACCAAGATTGGAAGCGCACCAAATTGTTTCAGGCTTTTTTTCAGGCGATGAGTCAGACCCAGTCAGCATATAATTGGGAGCAGGTACATGTTTACAACTGGGATGAAAACGTACATCGGCTAGTGACTGAAGACGGTGAGTTACTACATGCGGCTAAACATATCTTTAAATAATCGAGTATAGCTAAAAGTGGAAATAGTGATGAATCTTAGAATTAGATAGTCGTGTTGAGTATTAATAAAATTGAGATATCATGGGCCTTTGCTTTAAATGCTTTTGCCTTTTTAACATTCTTAAATAGCGTTGTGTTGCATACAAACGCTCAACCGGCAATTCCAGGTTCCAAGGAGAAGTTAATTAATCGTTATGTACATATCCCGAAAATACTATTTCTTGGAGATTCACTGTTAGCGGGGTATTTGGATGTGGTGGAGAAATATTTTGAAAATAATGCAGAGATTCATTTTTCTTACTCAAGGAATGCTATTGAAGGACAGAAAAGTATCAAAATTGAGCTGGATAAGGAAAAATGGGAATTGATTTATGTGGCCTGGGGCATTAACGATGTTGAAATTAAATTGCCAAACAAAGAATTAAAAGGGGAATGGGGTGAGGAAGGCGGCATAACTACGACACTTTTCGAATATGAAGATAGTATGCGGAAAATTGCGGAGAAGCTCGTTCGACAAAATGTGCCGGTGGTGTGGGCATCGATTCCGAATACAAACGAGCCTCCAGGCTTGAAATATGTAAACACCACTTGGGGGGTAGAGCATGATGATCCAGACGTGAGGTGGTATAATAATGATATTAAACGATACAATGATGTCGCTTCAACGATTGCAGCTGACTTTGGGTTTTATACGTTGGACTTGTACAAGATTTCCCAAACAGATACCGTGCTGAAAAAAGCAAGGATTACTAATACTCCATATTATTCGGAATGTGGTTATCAGGACTTAGGGCTCCATGTCAGTGCTTTTATCGAGAATTTCCTCGCGTCAGCATTGCAGGTTCAGTTTAATGAAGATATTTCTGTTGTTTTAGACACAGACATTGGTCCAAGGCTAGATATAGACGACTGGTTTGATGTGATGTTTTATGCCTTTTCAGGTTATGACAAGGATGGAATAGTTATGGAACATTATGCCACAAATTGGGTTGAAACCGCATTAGCAAGCTATTTAGGTATGTTGGGGACCGATATCCCGTATGCGAAGGGAAGTCGTCAGCCGATTAGACGAAATGCTTATGGAGACATTGTCTTTCCACAGAATCTAGACGGAGGGAATTTTATTTTAGAGAGAATAAGAGAGTCCGACAAGCCCGTAAGACTGGTGTGTGTCGGTGCTCTAACAAACGTGGCAATCGCTTATTTGCTAGATTCTGCAGTTTTTATGTCAAATGTCGAGTCTGTGTGGTTTAATGGTGGGGTGTTAGAA
>CAZWPF010000159.1:0-4563 GCA_964636205.1 uncultured Chitinophagaceae bacterium
GATTGCTGAAATAGGAAATTTAAGAATTTTCACCGTCAGTTTCGGTCTTTTTGACCTTGTTCCAGATTTCGTCCATCTCTTCCAGACTCAATTCATCGATTGATTTGCCACTGAGGTTTGCTGTAGATTCAATTTGTTGAAAACGTCGTATAAACTTTCGGTTAGTTTTTTCAAGCGCCTGCTCCGGATCAATATTCAGAAAACGTGCATAATTGACAATAGAGAAAAGGAGGTCGCCTAGTTCTGATTCTATTGCTTCGCCAGATTGCTCCGCAACAGCTTCATCTAATTCGTTTAGTTCTTCCGTAAGCTTAGCTCTCACTTCTTCGATATGGTTCCATTCGAATCCTACTTGTTTAGCTTTTTCCTGGATCCGCAGCGCCTTTATCATGGCAGGCAGGGTTTGGGGAACACCTTCAAGGACAGATTTTTTGCCCTCTTTCAACTTCAGCTTTTCCCAGTTTTGTTTTACTTCGGCTTCGTTGCTGACGGAGACATTGCTATAGATATGTGGGTGGCGATAGACCAGTTTGTTGCATAAGGCTTCGATCACATCTTCCAGTTGGAACTTTTGTTGTTCGGATGCGATTTGGCTATAAAACACTATATGGAGGAGGATATCACCTAATTCTTCTTTAATGCCCGGCCAATTGGAGTCGGAGATAGCATCTGCAAGTTCGTACACCTCCTCCAGGGTTTGTTGCCTTAGACTGTGGATGGTTTGTTTTTTATCCCAGGGGCATCCTGAGCGGAGCTCTGTCATAATTCTCCGGAGGCGTTCGATTGATTTCGCGTAGCTCATAATTAAATTTCATGTGCTTCTGATTCTCCCCATCGATAACCATTGACGGGGAGGCCGGCGAGGCTCATCACTCTGTTTATGACAGTTGCGGCGATATCTTCAGCAGTTTGAGGGTGATTATAGAATGAAGGTGAAGCGGGGCAAATAATTCCACCCGCTTCGGTTAGCAGCGTCATGTTTCGCAGCTGAACTAGATTATATGGGGTTTCTCTAACGACGCAGATTAGTTTTCTTCTTTCTTTTAGCATAACATCAGCCCCTCTGGTGGTAAGATCGTTGCTAATTCCTTGAGCGATGCGCCCCACGGTGCCCATGCTGCAGGGACAGATAATAAGTGCGGATTGAGAGGAGCTTCCGGATGCGATCGGGGCCATGAAATCCTGGATATTCCAGACTCTGAAAGGGTATTTTTCATAATCTTTATTACCCAATTCGTGTTCCCAAACGGTGAAAGCATTTCTGCTCCATATCAGGTCTGTATTCACCGATTGGCCTTCCAGAAGTTGTAGCTTATCAAGAAGAACTTTTGCATAGATAGCGCCACTGGCGCCTGTTACAGCCACGGTGATATTCATCTTCTTTTTATTTTGGTTATAACTAACCGTTAAACTGGTTCATTGTTATCGCAAGTCCTTGCGTGGCAAAACTTTCGATTACATCTACTGAGGTTTGGATTTTTTCCAGCACGGTAGGCAATTCAGATTTATTCCATTTTCCTAAGACAAAATCGACTTGACGTCCTTTAGGAAAATCGTTCCCGATACCAAATCTGAGTCGGGGATATTCCTTGGTTTGCAATTGTGCTTCGATATCCTTTAGACCGTTATGTCCTGCCGAACTTCCACCGGATCTAAGTCTTAAGCTCCCTAATGGAAGTGCCAGATCATCCACGATTACCAGTATCCTTTCTGTTGGGATACGTTCTTTTTCCATCCAGTATTTTACGGCTTTCCCGCTCAGGTTCATATAGGTCGTCGGTTTAATAACAATAAAAACCTTGCCTTTCCATTTGCATTCGGCCACAAAGGCATGTCTTTCGAGTTTGAAATTGCCGTTATGTTTGATGACAAAAGCATCTGCCACATCAAAACCAATGTTGTGTCTGGTGGCATCGTATTCTGCCCCGATATTACCGAGGCCAACAATCAGATATTTCATAAGCCGGAACAAATATAGGCAGCGCTGTACAAATGTACTGCGCTGCCTATACACAGCAAATCATTATTAATGATATTAGAGTCCTGCTACAATATTGTAAGTAGCCGAAACATTACATTGAAGTTCTATAGTAGTTCCTCTGCGGGTTTTACCTATCAATTTATAAGTGTAATTTTTAGCATGGAAATACTCCGCCAGGTTAACGTCCGACTTTATCGGCATGTTCATACTGAATGATTCAGTTTCAGGGTTGTCGTTGATTTCAGCGATGGTTACCAGTTCTGTTTTGGTATCTGAGGCCAATTCAATTTTGCAAGATTCGAAAATGCCAAAGTGGTTAATGCTATCACCGTTTTCTAAGGTAATAATACATTCTTTAATATTAACCGACTTAATATTTTCCACACCGATCTCATCACTTTGAGACTTGATCAAACTGTCGATATTTAAATAGACATTGTTGTCGGCTAAAGTGGCTTCACCTGATTCCTCAATTGGAGGGATCGTAAATCTTATGTCTGAAGATGATGCATCAAAATTTATCTTGATAGCATCTTTTACTTTATCGCATGATGCGAATAAAAACAGCGCAGCCAATGCGGTTGTCAGGGGGAGTAAAATTCTTTTTTTCATACAATATGTTTGTCACGCAAAAATATATATTTTAGGTAGAAACCATATACTTTTGGCGAAGATTTCTTGAAAATAACAGGGAATTGCACAAAGATTATGGTTGCCAGGACGCTTTGAAATTTCGCTGGTAGTCTGCAAAGGGCTCGGAACGGTGCAGGTTCTGACCGAAGTATTTCAGGATCATTTCCATCTGACCAACATCCAGATATCCCGGAACGGGTTGCGGATTTTGAAAATTCTCTTCAATAAATATGCTGGTTGGGTAGCTCAGCTGACCGTTTGCCAGTTCTACAGCGAGCATGTTAGCCCGATATTGCGGTGCAAACTCGTACACTTTGCCTAAAAAACGAATACTTTCTTTTTGTTCGGCGTTTAGTTTCACGGCGTAGAAATGTTTATTCATATACGCGATAACTTCTTTATTGGAAAAAGTCTTTTTGTCCATCACCTTACACCAGCCACACCAATTGGTATACAGATCGATATATACCTTTTTGGGTTGTTTTTTCATGGCAACCTGTACTTCATCGATGGTCATCCAATTGATTGATTCTTCTGTGGCGGCTTTTTTATTGTCCGTTTTATTCTGCGCCAGCGTGTAGCTCAATGGTAAAACGAGTATCAAAAGTGCCGTTAATAAATGCTTCATAGAAATTTGTCTGTTCCTGAAAATTGTGGATTATGTTGCAGCACGAATTTAAAGATAATATTTCATCGGCTGATGTTAAAATCAAATCTTTGATTTGACCTATCTTTACCGCCTACGAAATTAGTGCATATGGAAGAATCGAAAAGGCAGAAGCAGGTTGGCAGGTTGATTCAGGAAGAGATCAGTGATTTGTTTCAGCGGGAAGGTCTGAACATTGTGGATGGAGGCATGGTCTCGGTATCGCAGGTCAGAATGACTCCCGATTTATTGGAAGCCAGGATATATCTCAGTTTTTTTAAGATTGATCATCCCAAGCAGTTATTGGAGGAAATCAGAGAAAGAACTAGTGAATGGCGACGTTTATTGGGTAATCGGGTCCGCAATCAATTGCGTCGTGTTCCGGAACTGCAGTTTTTTCCGGATGATACCTTGGAACACGTATTTAAGATGGAAGAATTGTTCCGTAAGATTGAAGAAGAGCGCGCCGCCAGAGGCGAAAAGGATAATAGTACCCATTCTGATGAATCATAGCGAATGAATTTCAAACTGGTATGGCAGATCGCATGGCGATATCTCAGGGGTAAGCGAGGGCTGAATGCGGTTCCTGTCTTATCACGGATAAGCATGGTAGCTATAGCTGTCAGTGCCGGTGCCATGATCGTGCTGTTTTCGGTTTTCAATGGTTTTGAAGGGGTAATCCGGGATTTGTATAATGTATTTTACCCGGATATTCGTGTTACTGCGCAGCGGGGTAAGTTTTTTCAACTCAGTGAGGATCAGCTAGATCGAATCAGTTCAGTCGGTGGAGTGCAATATACATCACGAGTGCTGGAGGATAACGTATTAGTGAATAGCGATCACGAACAGATTGTGGTGACATTGAAGGGGGTTGATCGGCAATATTTTTCTGTTAACGAGGTGCAGCCGTGGATCTTGGAGGGAAGAGATACTTTGGCAGAGGGGCCTGTGCCGACGGCTATTTTAGGTGCCCATATTGCGGGGCAGTTGGGTTTGCATGTCGACAATCCTTTTAGTCGTATTGTATTGTATTATCCAAATGCAGGCCAGCAGATAAGTGCCATGAATGCATCATCTGCGTTTCAGACCCTGCAGTTAAAGCCCGACGGAGCTTTTCGGATTCAGGACGATTTTGACAGCAGGTACATCCTTACTTCTATTTCTTTGGTGGAGGATTTGTTTCAGGAGCGGGGACGAATTTCTTCCCTGGAGTTGAAGTTAACGAATCCCGACAGGAGCGATAAGGTTAAGGCGCAATTACTGGAAATATTGGGCTCAGAATTTCAGGTGGCGACCCGCTATG
>CAZWPF010000160.1:0-4542 GCA_964636205.1 uncultured Chitinophagaceae bacterium
CGGTAATAACCCGAGGATTAAGTTTTTCTGATTTTTCAGATACTCGAATCTACTTGCCAGGAACAATCCTTTAATACGGTACCAACTGTATACGCCCCAAAATAAATAGAGCTCACCTAATTGTAACTTCCATTTATTTAAGACGTGAAACATATAATTTTAATTGTAGCAAATAATACAAAGGCAATAACAATCTAAGCTTGATCAAAGATAATATCTGGCGCTCTCCAACTGGTAGATCCCGATGAGCATTAGTCGTAACTATCTTTTGCACTCTCGCGGTACCGACATAATCCATCAATCGTTTCTTCCAAAATCTATAGCCTGATTTTGCACGTAGTTCATTGTAAGCAACGGAAACCACTCCTTTTATCAGTGCATTATCGACAAAAGGGTGTAATTCCTCAAACCTGCCGTGCTTCCGAAAGAATTCTTCATAAACCTTATCCATCGCCAGAATATCCTCTACCAATGTGGTGCGGTAACTGCCCGACATGGATACTTTTCTGACAAAATAATGATGCAATGGTTGAGGAACGAACTTCACCTTATCGGCCAAATACAAACATTGCACCGAGAAAAGTCTGTCCTCACCATGTGTCAACACTTCCTTAGGTTGGAATTTAAGAGAATGTCTAAGTATGAATTCTCTTAAATATATCTTGTTCCATGAGAATCCCGGAACTCTTCCCATAATGATCGCTCTCAAAAGCTGATCCTTATCATCCGTTCCAAACTCCGAAACCAAAGGTTCTCGATCAGGATGTTCCTCCAAATGTATCCAATAGGCACACTGCACAACTTCTGCTCCGAAACGTTCTGCGGCATCAAATAGTTGCTGACAATAGTCCGGCTCCAGGTAGTCATCAACATCCAGAAAGCAGACGTACTTTCCTTTGGCCGCCTGTAGTCCCGTATTACGAGTGCTACCCAGTCGCTTATTTTCCTGGTGACGAATAATCCTTACTCGGGCATCCTTCTCTGCAAACTTGCTCGCTATCGCGAAACTATCATCTGTAGATGCATCGTCTACAACGATGATCTCCATTGTTCCGGAAAATTGCTGTTCTAAAACCGAGTTTAAACATTGCTCCATAAAAGAAGCTCCATTATAAACAGCAATCAACAAACTGATATCCGGTTGCACCTGATCCATGCTCATCATATGCCCGCCGTTTTATAGATGTCTCTCAATGTTTCCCAACTGTTGGCAATATCGTATTTTCTAACTGCCAGTTTCCTCTTCCTCAACTCCCATTTGGGCCGAGGCTTCTTCGCCACAGTCAATATTTTTTCAACCCATCTCACTTTACTATCCTTCAAGGATTGATAGTGCATCAATCCCAATCCCAGATCAGATTCCTTCGCTATACCGTCTGACAATACACAGGGCAAACCTGCTGCCTGCGCCTCAATCAAAACAACAGGCAAGCCCTCATGCAAGGATGGCATCAACAACAAATCAACTCCGGCTAAGATTTCCGGTATATCCTGACGGACTCCCAAAAAGGAAACATAATCAGATAATGACCGTGCAGCAACTTCCATTTTTATCTCCTCTTCCATCGGACCCGTCCCTACAAAAAGAAAATGAAAAGGCTGCCCTGTGACTTTTAGTTCCTCAATAATATCTAAACTGAAAATCTGATTTTTAGCCTTAAAGAATCTGCCAATCTGAGTGATCAAAAGAGCATCCTTGTTCAACTGTAATTCTTGTCTGATCTGCTCGCCTGCTTTTTCATTATCCTGATGATATCGATCCACTACGATCCCATTCGGGAAAACCAATCCTTTTTCAAATTGCCTTCCGAACAAATACTCCCCCGCTTCTTGTCCACAAGCCAGCAAATGGGTCGCGTTGGATGTACACAATCTACTGGCTAACTTATGATATATTTTTCGAAGAACAGATTGTCCTCCCCCGTCCTGGGTATTATGTGCATGAGCAATTCTTACCGGAACTTTTGCCCGGCGAGCAGCGAGCATCCAAAAGGCAATGCTATGGAGCGTATGAGCGTGCACCACCCGATAGGGGTTAGCTTTCAGTAGTCGGATCAATGCCTGAAACCTGAATCGGACAAGCCGCCATCCCACCAATGGACGATTGGGGACTATCCGGTGAATTCGGCCGCCAAGTCTTTGTATTTCCTCATCAAAATCACATCGCGCCTCGGTAAAATATACAAAATCAAACATCGGATCCTCCGGTTTTCGGTTTCTCAACAAGTTCATAACCATCACCTCAGCCCCGGCGCGATTCATAGCACCTACCACCTGTAACACCCTATCACCGGCATCTTCTGATTTTACTGACTGACCCATTTTTCTACTTCAAAGTTTGGTACCATTTCTTTAAAATTCTGATCCAATCCGGAGGCACCAAGGCAATTAGCATTGTTCTCAATATAAAGATATATGACCAAAAAGGGAGCTTCATTTTTCGAAAGCCATACCACTGCACCTTGGCCACATTTATTTGCACACTAAAACTTCTTCTTCTATATGCCTTCCGATCCTCCAAGACCGCATACAATGGATTTGGAATATTATATCCTTTATACCCCATCGCATACAAACGCATAAACATATCATAGTCCTGCCCTCTTCTGGTTATATTGGTCACCCTGTAGCCCTTTGCAGCGTTAATCACTTCTTTTCGAATCATCAAGGTCCCATGGGCAAATTGGGTCCCTAAAATAAAATGTATCTTCCTGGGGTTGGAGCGCATTGTTCGGCTACCGTAGATACCGGTTTCATCATACATCACCATATTGGTTCCCACCCAACCATACTCCGGATGCCGCTGTAAAAAATCCACCTGCTCTTCTAGTCGCTCCGGATAGGAATAATCATCTGCATCTTGTCGGGCGACAAATGCTCCGGTGACATGTTGCAAACAATGATTCAAAGTAGCCGCTAATCCTATATTTTTTTCATTCTGAATCAACTTTACCTGAGTGTTACTGCCCCATTTTTGGTTCATCACCGCCCAAATCCCATTAGTCGATCCGTCATCACACATAATCAATTCCAGCTCCGGATAGGTTTGGCTCAAGATAGACTCTACCGCACGGTCGAGTTGTTGCTCCACTGCGTTATAAACTCCCATTATAACCGATACTTTGTCCATTGGATTATCGCATTCGTGCTTCGAGCAGTTTTAGATAAATTCGATATTGTGCCTCCCAAACCTGCTCATTAGAGAAATCAGCACGAGCTACTTTCTGTGCTTCCGCTCCGTGTTTCCAACAGATTTCGGGTGATCTTAAATAATATTCAAGTTTTTCTGTCAAATCATCCGCATCCCTCACCCTGCAAATCCTGCCGGTTACCCCATCGAGAACTGCATCCCTACAACCGGTTACATCGGTAGCTACGGCGGGCACTCCCATGGCTCCTGCCTCAATGACCGCATTACCAAATCCCTCTCGATAAGAGGGCAATGCTAACAAATTAAATAGAGGATAATAATTCTCGGGACGACTAACAGAACCCGCCAAAATTATATTTGGATCGTTCTTCAAACCCTCCACAATAGGTTCAGGCAAGGGATCGCCTTCTTCAAACGGCCCCACTAATAATAACTTGATCGGGTACTTATCCTTCAATAGTTGATACGCTTGGTATAATTCCACTATCCCCTTATCCCTAACGATCCGACCCAAAAAGCCTATTACAAAATCAGAATCTGCCAGTCCAAATACGCTGCGCAAGCGGTCGATCTCTTCTCTATCGCCTTGACCGTCGAATTGTTTCAAGTCTATACCGTTCGCACTTCCACGATTCAATACCGAGCATTTTTCCGGCTTTACAATACCCAGTTCTATGGCATCGAATCGGAGCGAAGGACTGTCGGCAAAAATATGATGCGCCAACCGGGCCGCAGTTCGCTCGGTAAACATAATGATCTTCTTTTTCAGTCCCTTAAGTGTTGCAGAGCGCATCCCGTGAAATCGATAAATTCTCACAGGCACCCGACACAACCAAGCGGCGATCTGGCAAATAAAGGCCGCCTTGGGCGTACCCGCGTTCACGATATCGGGCCGATATTTACGGATTACGCGGATTACGGCGAACAGCGCAATCAGATCTGAAAATAATGATATCTCCCGCTTAAAGGGGAGGGGAAAGAAATCGATCTCCTCTGATTCACTCAGGGCATTCATTGGCTTTCCCGGAGCCGAAGCGACAGCCACCTCAAATCCTTTAGATTTGAGAAAGGTGGGCAAACCTTTAATAAATACAGCACTCACAGAGTCAGTAACTGCAATCAACATCTTAGGCTTCTTCATAAGGTTCGAACCGAAGCTAAGCGGTTAAAAATTTGATAGGATAAACAATAATATAACGAAGCGCTAAAACCATTGCGAAAATTACATAAATATCATAAAGTTTAAAACACTCCGATATAATATTGCTCGCTTCTTCCTTCAAAAAAGAAACCCCGAAGCTCTACGCTCCGGGGTTGATGACAGTGTCGTTAATACAACACTGATATGGCTTGACCTAGTCGATTACTGACGAGTGAAAGTCTTGAAGACT
>CAZWPF010000161.1:0-4514 GCA_964636205.1 uncultured Chitinophagaceae bacterium
GTACTGTATTTTCTGTTGGATTTCAGCAAGTATGGAGGGATTATTTACTAATAGCCAATATGCCTCCGTCTGAATAGCAGAGAAGTCCATGAGGTTGTTCTCGGAGAGAAGTTCCTGATAAACTTCTAACATTCCGCCGAGAGCTGCAATTGCCGGGTCAGGGTCCGCCTTCAACACATCGGGGGCGATTAATTCCTCGGTGAGGTTATTGACATAACTACAGATTTCACCCGCTTGCCGCCACGCACCGCCTTTAGACAGCACAGCATCAATACCATGGATATTGCGGAATTTATGAATGTTTTGGAATACCGTATAGGTCTGGTCGAACTGATCAATCGTCCTATAGTTCTTCTTAAGTCGGGTATATTCCAAATGTTCTTTTATAATACGAAGGCAAAGCGAGTGGAACGTCCCAATATACATCTCGTTGATGTTAGCAACAATACCACGCTCTGCGAGTTCGTTTGTAATTCTTGTCACAAGTTCCTTCGCTGCTTTTTCTGTAAAAGTCGCCATCAGAATCTGATCCGGATTAACACCACGCTCCTGTATAAGGAAAATAGCTCGCTGAACTAGAGTGTAGGTCTTTCCTGTACCCGGCCCTGCTGTAATTAGCACGGGGCCGTCTACACTCTCTATGGCGATTCGCTGACGCTCATTAGCTTTGCCGAAATCAAACATACATTGACACCTCTATTAGCGTTGTTTAACTTACTCCTCTTGGTCGGGCAGTATTTCCATTATGTCCGAAACATCGCAGTTTAGGGCTTTGCAAATCTTCACGAGAATATCTGTGTTTACGTTCTCGCCCTTTGAGAGCTTGGCAATAGACGATGAACTAATTTTGGCCGCCGCTCTCAAATCCTGCTTCCTCATATCTTTATCAATCAATAACTTCCACAACTTTTTGTAACTTACGGCCATAACAATCACCTCTCGATATTAACTCTTTTAGTATAGCAAAAATAATTGCAGTAGTCAATAAAATATTTTGAGTTCGCAGAATTTATTTACTGAACAATCCGTTTAGAATGAAAAGTGTTCAAAGAGGAAACGCGGCAACCGCGTGAGGGTCTATTCCGGCAACAGCAACACCCTCCGCTTCACGGCAACGGTATCACCGACAAGCGGTTATTGTGGCATTCGGTCGGACAATGAAATCAAGTGTGAACTTCTGCGTTTAGGCGATGCCTGGACTTACGAACCGTATGAAGCCTTTGATGTGACGATGCCAAACGGTACTACCGAAACTTACGGCAGGATCGCCCGGAGTAACGTGACATGGGACAGTGAATTCGAGGTATTCACGCTGTCTTCAGACGTGGAGGAATCCTCTACCCGAAATGAGGATATCTCGATGGACTACGACTTCGTGCATTCAGCGATGCTATACATTCCCTGCAACGCTGACTATACTGCAAAATTCACACCACGTGATATCAATGTCTGGTGCTCGAGGATATTCCTCGGCGATGGGGATGGTTTTGGTATCGTCTACTACCAAGACGTAGATTCGATTGTATACTGGGCAAATGAAGCTGCATACCGATGGGGTTTGCGTGGGTTTGCCTTATGGTCACTCGGTCAGGAAGACTTGCGGCTTTGGGAGGCACTCCCGAAACAGAGTTAAAGAATAATCATTAATATCGGCATTCGCGCCTGCTTATTTTAGCAGGTGTTTTTTATGCAATCAAACAGGAGGAAAACGAAAATGAAAGAGATTTGGACTTGGATTCAGGTTGTGTTTACAGCCATTGGAGGAACCCTTGGCTGGTATTTAGGCGGATTAGACGGTTTCATTTACGCACTCATTGCCTTTGTGGTTGTCGACTACATCACTGGTGTGCTTCGTGCAATTGTGGAGAAGAAGCTTTCCAGCCGAATCGGAGCACAGGGTATCGCCAAGAAGGTAGCGCTATTCCTTGTGGTCGGTATTGGTCATCTCATTGACACTTACCTGCTCGGCGGCACGGGAGCACCGCTTCGTACAGCGATTATCTTCTTCTACATTGCTAATGAGGGTATTTCTCTTGTTGAGAATGCCACGGCTATTGGGCTACCTGTGCCTGAAAAGTTAAAAGGTGTGCTGGCACAGCTTCATGGAAAGGACGGCGAAACGAAATGAACCTCCATAAACTCATTTTGACCAACAATGCTTGCTACAAAGCAGGCCGAACTATCACTCCTAAGGGTATCATGGTGCATTCTACCGGGGCAAATAACCCAAACCTCAAACGCTATGTGGGTCCAGATGACGGTCTGTTGGGCAAGAACCAGTATAATAACCATTGGAATCAGGATAAGCCGGATGGGCGGCAGGTCTGTGTACATGCCTTTATTGGCAAACTGGCAGATGGCAGTATCGCAACCTATCAGACTCTGCCCTGGAACCACCGAGGTTGGCATGCCGGAGGTTCTGCTAACGATACACACATCGGCTTTGAAATCTGCGAGGACGGGTTGACCGATGCCTCGTATTTTTCTGCCGTATACAAGGAAGCCTTGGAACTTTGCGTCTACCTTTGCAAACAGTATGGGCTGACAGAGAAAGATATAATCGGGCATTACGAGGGGTATCAGAAAGGTATCGCTTCAAATCATGGCGATCCTAAAAATTGGTTCCCAAAGCACGGCAAGAGCATGGATACTTTCCGTGCTGATGTTAAGGCTGGGCTACCGTGTGCAGGTAGGTGCGTACTCCGTTAAGGCAAACGCAGATGCTATGCTTACCAAGCTTAAAGCTGCTGGCTTTACGGATGCCTTCATCAAGTACAGCGAGTAAACATATACGTAATGATGCCTACTGGAGAATATTTCTCTGGTAGGCATTATTTTTTTGCTCTTTTTTGTACGAAGGGCTTCATTTTTTCCAGTGGGTAGTGAGGACAAGAGTTCTCAGACTGGAGGACAAATACATGACTGTTATTGGCTCAATACCAGAAATTAAATATGAAAAGAAGCCTGTTCCACAAGAGCAATTGCAGCGCGAAGTTGATTATATACGAGCACAGCGGATGCTCGATTCCATGCTTCAATCTGGACTTATTTCCTTGTCGGAATTCAACAAGATAACCACATTAAACCGCCAATCTTTCTCACCGGCTCTGGCACAGATTATGCCCGAAAAGCGTTGATATAACTGAGCTTTAGAGGTAATATGTCACACTGACCAAGGAGGTGAGAATTTGAAAAAGGTTACGAAAATAGGTCAAAACACAGCTGATGTAACTGAGAAGTCCAAGCTACGAGTTGCGGCTTACTGCCGCGTGTCTACAGACAGCGATAAACAACTCGAAAGTCTAGACACCCAAATAAAGCATTATGAAACCTACATCAAAGCAAATCCTGAATGGGTGTTCGCAGGTCTTTACTACGACGAGGGTATCACCGGTACAAAAAAAGAAAAGCGGCCAGAGCTACTTCGCATGATTGCCGATTGCGAGAACAAGAAAATCGACTTCATCGTTACAAAATCCATAAGTCGTTTTGCACGAAACACAACAGACTGCTTGGAACTAGTCAGGAAGCTACTTGACCTCGGTGTTTTTATTTACTTCGAGAAAGAAAATATCAACACTGGGTCAATGGAAAGCGAACTCATGCTGTCAATCCTGAGTGGACTGGCTGAGAGTGAGTCGGTATCCATTGCGGAAAACAGCAAATGGTCAGTTAAGCGCAGGTTTCAAAATGGGACCTTCAAGATTTCCTATCCGCCATATGGCTACGATACAGCTGATGGAAAACTGGTTATAAACGAATCACAGGCGGAAATAGTACGTTTTATCTTCTCTGAAATTTTATCTGGAAAAGGCACCGGGAAAATTGCGGATGAGCTAAATCGCCGCGACGTACCATCCAAGAAAGGCGGCCGTTGGACGGCGACGACAATTCGTGGAATAGTCGGTAATGAAAAATATACAGGAGATGCTATTTTTCAAAAGACCTACACCGATATGCACTTCAACCGTCACTACAATTACGGTGAAAAAGATCAGTATCTCATTAAAAATCATCATGATGCGATTATCAGCCATGAAGATTTTAATGCCGCGCAAGATATCATTGAACAACGAGGCAAAGAAAAAGGCGTAAAAAAATATCAGGGTAAGTATCAGAATCGATATCCATTTTCAGGCATAATTATCTGCGAGAATTGCGGCGGAAGATTCAAGCGCCGTATCCACTCTACCGGCAGGCATAATATCGCATGGTGCTGTGCCAATCATATTACGGACACCAAGAAGTGCTCAATGAAGTACATTCCCGAGTCCAGTATTGAGTATGCATTTGTTATCATGATGAATAAGCTCATCTTCGGCCATCAAATTGTCTTAAAGCCTCTTCTGAGGGGCCTTCGCAGCATCAGCTCTGAAGACAACATATCAAAATTGAAAGACCTTGATAAAAAACTCGAAGAAAACGCAGAACAACGGAAGGTACTGGTAGGTCTTATGACAAAAGGCTACCTGGAGCCTGCCGTTTACAATAAGGGAAACAACGAGCTTCTGCAG
>CAZWPF010000162.1:0-4506 GCA_964636205.1 uncultured Chitinophagaceae bacterium
TGCTGTCACTAATCCGCTATCAATTACAAGCACTTCATCTGCCGTCAAAGCTCCAACCACTCGAAGCTCCTCTCCATTCGTGGTAATGGAAATATATGTGGATGTTGATCCACTTATTGTGCCCTTAAGTTGATATATTGGTTCTGAATCTGCATTCCCGGTTATTCTTTGGATTTCATGAGTTCCAACACTTGAAATCGTGAATTGTTCATCTGTCAGCGCATAGGCGTGAGGATCAGGACAGATAAACTTCAACTCAAAGGCACCTGCAGTTCTAAGTAATCTCTCGCAGTCCACTTGTTCAGTGAGGCGAGCATAAAAGTATCGATTCGGAATATCCTCTAATACAAGCTGTTTAAGACCGTTCATAGGGTTGAGCCACTCTGCAAGATCATCTAACACGCCTACTAAATCCTCAAAGCTCTTTTGAGGATATATGCTGCAGCTAATCGTAATGATCCGCTCTGAGATATCACAACCAAAATCAGCAACCCCTGCCTTTCCCGGAACAACCTCATACGTGTTTCTTAAAGCGGGCGATGCTTGCCAACTTGTGAGCCTTGCTTTTATTTTCATATTCTTTGAGTTAATACCGTTATAAATAAAGCCCATACATCGCCCTCCTTTACGCAGTTATAAATCTTCCCTGAGCTCGAGATCCTGTCTGCATCAAATTGTATAACTCCTGTGAAATCTTTCTAATATCGTCTTCACTTCGAACAATCATCTGCTGTATCGTAATTAATGACCCTCCAAATGTTCCATATCCGCTACTAAAACCGGCTCCATTCATATTCAGATTAGGGTTAATGTCAAAATCAGTAGGGATAGCGTTTTTCATATCCTGGCTAACACTATTCATGGCTTTTTCAAAACCGACACCAATACCCTCTCCCATGTTTTCGCCAATTCCAGCAAACAATGTAGATGGCGATCGAATTCCAAAGAATTTTTTTATTTTATCTACTACACCACCAAAAAAACCTGAGATTTTATCCCAAAGCCAGGCTCCGGCATCTGAAATACCCTGCCACAAACCTTTGATTAAATTGGTCCCAACCTGGGCAATTTGCCAAATAGATCCTGTAAAACCTTTAACCAGTGCCGCAATAATTTGTGGCACTGCTTTAACAACCTCTACTATAATTGCTGGAAGGTTCTTAATCAGCGAAACCAACAGCATGATTCCTGCTTGAATGATCTGTGGTATGCTGCCAATAATAGCATTCACAAGGGAGGATACAATCTTTGGTATAGCGGTAATAACTGTTGTAATAATTAGTGGTAGATTTTGAATCAGTGCCACTAGCAGTTGAACCCCAGCATCAATAAGCTGTGGGATTGAGCCCAAAATCGCTGTGATTAATCCGTCAACAATCTGAGGAATTGCTTCTACAATGGCGGTAATGATTTCTGGCAAAGCACCAATTAAAGATGTCAGAAGCTGAATACCAGCCTCGATTATTTGAGGTATTGCGCCTATAACAAAATCTACTATGCCAGTAATAATGGCTGGCAAAGCCGCGATCAGCACTGGAAGGGCATCTAAAATACCTTGAGTTAATCCAAGTACAAGTTGCAGAGCTGCTTCTAAAACCATAGGAAGGTTATCCAAAAGCCCCTGTACGATTTGTACCACCGCTGAAACTGCAGCGGGAATTAACTGTGGCAGAGCTTCTGCAATTCCACTTATTATGGTGCCAATCATTTGAATACCTGCTGTAATTAGCGCTGGAAGTGTTTCAATGATTCCATTGACTAATGTCATCAGTAGCATGACTGCGGCTTCTGTTATTTGCGGTAGTGCAGAGGTAAGCCCTTGAACCAGAGAAATAATAATCTGCGAAGCAATATCTACTACAATTGGCAACTGCTCAGATATAAACTGAACTGCTTCCTCTAAGATTCCTCCAAAAGCATCAATTAAGCCTTGAACACCGTCTTTTTCAAATGCTCCAGACAATTCATCGACCCAACCATTAACCATGGGAAGAACGGTACCGGAAAGCATAGTTGTTAAACCTTCAGCAAGTTGGCCCTTCAATGAAGCAACACCATCTTCGAGAGTTGCCATCTGCCCAGAAAAGGTTTTTGACTGAGCTTCCATTGACCCATAGAAACGCCCACCTTCCGATGTAGCTGAGGCAAACGCTTCTGCGACCATATCTGCAGATATTGCCCCTTTGGACATTTCATCCTTAAGTTCACCAATGGATTTTCCTGTCTTACGCGAGATCTCCTCTAGTGGGTTAAATCCTGCATTAATCATTTGCATCAAGTCCTGTCCGGTTAACTTACCAGTAGAGGACATTTGTGCAAATGCCAGTGTCAGGCTTTTGAACTTCTCGGCATCTCCCTGAGATATATCACCCAGCTGCTTCATGCGTTTTTGAGCTTCTTCTGCAGACATACCAAAGCTCATAAGGGTTTGAGCTGATTGGGCAAGATCCTGCATTCCAAAGGGGGTAGCGGGGGCTTCTTTTTTCAGATCATTAACCAGCTTTTGAGCTTTAGCCTCATCACCAAGCATGGTGGTAAAGGAAGCTGTGTAGTTTTCCATTTGAGCGTTGTACTCAACGCCATCTTTCATAGCGCCTATAAAGGCTTTTCCAATTCCCGCAATGGCTGAGCCTAAAGCTTTTACCCCACCAATTATGGCTTCTGATAACAAATTTGCTTTAAGTACATCTCCAAAAACAGAGGTTTTCTTGCTAGCATCATCCATTTCATCGCCAACATCATCAACATTATCTGCAAGTTCATTGGCTGCATCAGCGGCATCTTCCATGTTATCAGCACTGTCATCTGTGGCGTCGGCATGGTCTCGTAGCGCTTTATGGTTATTTTCAAGTTCCCGCTCCATGCCATTAAGTTCAGCCAATGCTTTATTTAGTTGAATCTGCCAGTTTTGGGTTCTACGATCGTTTTCTCCAAAAGAAGTAGAGGCGTTATCTAGGGCAGCACGTAGTGTCTCTATTTTTTCTTTTTGTGCATCAATGGATTTTTCTAATACTTCATTTCTTGCAGTTAAGGCTTGGATGGATTTATCGTTTTTATTAAACTGGGAACTGACTAGAGCCATCTCACTACCTAATACTTTAAATGCTTGGTTAATGTCACGAAGTGCATTTTTGAATTCCTTTTCGCCTTCCACTCCGATTTTTAAACCAAAATTATCTGCCAAGATTACCGCCTCCTTTCTTTTGAAAGATCAAATACCATAAGGAATAATGTCATCGATGTAAATCTTCCGTTTTGGTTTGGACATTCCAAGAAACTGCTTATGGCACTCCCATAAATCCATAAGCAAGCCAATAGGTGTAAGCCATGTTTCCTCTTCGGTACGATTTAAATGAACTGTCCCGTAATATAAAAGCCGGGTAAAGAGTTCATTCTCGTTTACCCGGTTTAAACGTTTTTTGAGTCATCTTCAGATTCTACATTTCTCTTGGTTCCCTTAAACATTGCTTCTGTCAAAGCATTCTTATAAGTAGCTAGTTCCAAAGGAGATGTGAGAAGTTCAACTTCTTCTTGAGTAAGCAGCGGCTTTTTGTTATCTGGATTTCGAAGGTTGTGAATGAGTAGGCTCTGATTGGCCATTAAAGTTATCAGCCAGACTATTTCATCCAGTGCCATTTCGAAGTTCTCAGACTTCAGTAATTTCTCACCCAAATTTTCAAGACCGCCATATCTCCCAGCAATTTCTTTTGTGGCTTTAGTGGTAAGGATAAGCTCATACTCCTGCCCGCCAATATTGATCTTTGCACTTCTTTCGTTATCCATTCCAATCCCCCCTTATTCTCCACTTCCGCCAGAAGCAGCAAATGTAGGCTCATACACTTCGCTATACCAACCATTAATAATTGCCTGGGTTACGCCCTCATCACCCTCGTTTACTTCTGCTTTCCATGGATGCTTACCCTGACCATCCAGCTTATTTCTACGAAGTACTGTTCCTTCAATGGTCGGAGTTGAGAAAGTAATACTATCTCCTTTAGTCGCCAAGTTTGTTGCAGGAATTCCAAACTTCACACGATACAGCCAAAAGTATCGGTATTTACCGTTTGCTTTTTGTGCTCTAAAGCCAATGGCAACTGGAGCTCCACCATCCTCACTGGTTGAGATGAGCACATGATTGTCATCAATGGTAGCTCCTGTTAAATCTCCGGCAGCTGCTACACCTATATCATCAATACCGAGTGTAAGGGTACCGCTTTTATAAAGAAGGGCCTCAGCAAGCTCAACGGAAAGTTCTGCACTGATTGCTTTTGCCAGCGGTTTCGGTGTTTCATAGGTTTCATCACCGTTTATGTCTTCAGTGATTTTTGCATAATAAAGCCTATCAAGACCTATCGTAGCCATTTCTTATTCCTCCATTTCCAATTGAAATTCATATGATTTAGCCACATCTATGGCATAATGGTGATAATCGGTATCATCCTCATGTCCAATGTACCGACGGTCCGTTATAGTAAAATCCGCACCCAAAAGAGTGCGGACAATAGT
>CAZWPF010000163.1:0-4495 GCA_964636205.1 uncultured Chitinophagaceae bacterium
GGTAGCGAGATCGGGATTTGAACCCGAGACCTCAGGGTTATGAATCCTGCGCTCTCACCAACTGAGCTACCTCGCCAATTGGGCTGCAAATATAAAACTTCTTTCGAAAAAAACTACCCTCTTAATAAACTCGATAAAATTTCTGTCATAGGCTTCACTTTTCGTTGCTGAAAATCGAAGCAAGCGATGCATGTCCTTGCGTGTAATATCTCCTTCTGCTTGCCTTCCCGCTCTGTCGACAGCCGATACAATACCACAAAAGAGGTGGCTGTAATTTCTGTAACAAACAGCTCCGCCTTAAATACATCTCCATAAAAAGCCTCCCCTTTGTAGGTCATCATTACATCGGCCATGATCAACCCTACTCCTCCGGCATCCAGTTCGTCGAACCCATGCGAGCGCAACCACTGAGTTCTGATGTCGTGGACCATTGAAAGAAAGGAATCGTTGCCGACGTGCCCGCTATAATTAATATCGGTTATTCTTACCGGTATATTAGTAGTGAATAGAGGAACCTGATCGGGAAATACTATTTTTACACGCGCCATTGAATAGTTAATTTTTATGAAGATAATTTGTGTCGGGCGAAATTACGAGGAACACGCCAGAGAATTAAATAATGCGGTGCCTGCAAACCCAGTAATTTTTCTCAAACCAAAAACTGCACTATTGCTGCCGGATCGGCCATGCTATTATCCGGAATTTACCAATGATTTGCATTATGAGGCAGAATTGGTGGTAAAGATCAATCGTAACGGCAAATTCATCAAAGAACGTTTTGCCGAAAAGTATTACGATATGGTTACCATAGGTATCGACTTCACTGCAAGAGATATCCAGGAACAGTTGAAGTCGAAAGGGTTACCTTGGGAAATCGCAAAGGCTTTTGATGGTTCCGCGGCTATCGGAAAATTTATTCCGAAAGAAGGATTGGATTTGGATCAAAACTTAAATTTTAGTCTGATGCGGAATGGCGAGATCGTGCAGTTGGGAAACACCCGTGATATGATCTTTAAAATCAACCAAATCATTGAATATGCGTCCCGATATTTTAGTCTGAACACCGGGGATTTGATATTCACCGGCACGCCTGCAGGCGTGGGTTCTGTTAAAATTGGTGACAAATTGGAGGGATTTATAGAAAGAGAAAAGCTGTTAGTTACTGAGATTCGCTAACAGGTTGCTCTGTAATTCCTATCTTTGCGCGCCAAGAGCCTTTGTAACGTTATGATCAGTCGCAGGAATATCCGGGTAAAAGTAATGCAGACGCTATATGCGCTTCAAGCCAATACCTCAGGAACGCATCAAGCCAACGCCGGCAAAGGCGCAGAGATGCTGGATGAAAAACTCGATAGAACACTCGATATTTTCACAGTTTGCGTATTATATGTTATCCGAGTAGCACAATATGCAGAGATAGATGCCCGTAATCGCGCCAGTAAATATTTACCGACTGAAGAAGATCTGAGAGTTAATACCAAGATAGCCGGCAACGAGTTTATCTGGAAGGTTCTTGAAAATGAGACCTTTAAAACAGCCCTCAAGGAGCGTAAGCTCGACCAGTATTTGGAAATCAATTGGGTAAAGAAGATTTATCAACAATTGGTTCAAAAAGATGCTTATCAGGAATATATCCAAATTCCTTCTCGTGAAGCTGCGTCCGAAAAAAACATAATTCAGTTAATCTGGGAAGAACTGATGCGCAACAACGAAGGGTTGATCGATTATTTCAGCGACGAACTGCCGGGATGGGAAGACGATCGGGAAATGATCCATATTTTAATGGAAAATTTCTTCCGTTTATCCTCTCGTATAAATTTTCTTGCACTACTCTCTCCGGATAAAAAGGAATATGCGCACGACCTGCTCCGCACCACCATTGAGAAAGAAGAATATTGCAAGGAATTAATCCAACCCAAACTCATCAACTGGGATGCGGAACGGGTTGCATTAGTGGATTTGCTACTTTTGAGAATGGGAGTTTGCGAATTACTTTATTTCCCTACAATTCCTACAAGAGTAACGATCAACGAGTATATCGAAATCTCCAAACAATACAGTACGCTACAAAGCGGCCAGTTCGTAAACGGTGTACTGGATAATATTCTAAAAGAACTCGAAAAAGAAAATAAAATTCACAAGGAACAGAGAACCCGCAAATGAAACCCTAAATATATTGATATGAAGAAGTTGACATTTGCATCTTTATTGGTTGTTTTGTTTGCTGCATGCCAGGAGTCTTCAAAAACTCCCCCTCCCCCGCAAAACCCTGATCTGTTGCCCACCAGTCTGATAAAAAACCCCAGAACTGCAGGTGCAACTCCGGAAAATGCAGCGGAAGACATGCCCGAAATGAGTTTTTCAGATACGGTTCATAACTTTGGAAAAATGTATGCCGGGGAAGAGGTGACCCACGAATTTGAATTTACCAATACCGGAAAAGCACCACTGCTGATTAGTGGTACTACCACAAGTTGTGGTTGCACTGTGGCTTCATATCCAACAGAACCGGTATTACCGGGCGAGAAAGGAAAACTGAAAGTTAATTTCAAGCCCAACTCAGACTCGGGATTTGAAGAAAAATCAGTAAATGTGCATGCAAATACTGCTAGAGGCATGCATAATTTATATATTAAAGCAGAAGTAGTATCAAAAAATTAAAATTTAACCCTTAATTTATCAATCAATGTCCAGTTTGTTAAGCACTCCGTTATTCCTGCAAGCACAACAGCCAGGTGGCTTTATGCCGTTATTTCTGATGATCGGTATGATCGCAGTTATGTATTTCTTTATGATTCGCCCTCAGGCTAAAAGAGCAAAAGAACAAAAGAAATTTGCCGAAAACACCACCACCGGTGATAAAATTGTAACAACTGCAGGTATCCACGGCGTTATTAGCAGAATCAATGAAGATAGCACCTTACAGCTGGAAATCAGCCGCGGTACATTCATGACTATCGAACGTTCTGCAATTTCTATGGAGTTGACGAAAGCTTACAGAAAGAAAACAGAAGCAGCCGTTAAGGCATAATTGCAGGTCTGCTTTTTTCCATATTAAAATGGTATCCGGTATCGAATTTTTTCCTTCCCGGATACCATTTTGTATTTTGTTAGCTTTGGGTTGGTGTGCAACCGGAACCAAGTCATTAGTTTCGCTTCACTAACATCAATAATTCTTAATTGCAGTCATTTCATTGTATGCTGAAAGTAGGGATAACCGGAGGGATTGGTTCTGGTAAAACCACAGTGTGTAAAATTTTCGAAATTTTGGGCATTCCGGTTTTCTATGCCGATCTGGAAGCTCGTCGCCTCATGGAAACCGATGCTGGCCTGATCCGTTCTATCAAAAAACTTTTTGGAGAAGAAGCTTATAAGGAAAATCAACTCAATCGGGCGTTTATTGCGGGTCGTGCTTTCAACGATCCTGAATTGCTGCAACAACTCAACGCCTACACCCATCCTGTAGTGATCGAGTCGGGAAATAAATGGATGGAACAACAAACATCTCCTTATACCCTCAAAGAAGCCGCTCTATTCTTCGAATCCGGAAGTCATGCATCCATGGATATTATGATCGGAGTCACTGCACCATTGGAGTTAAGAATCGCCAGAACCATCTGTAGAGACCATATTAGCAAAGAAGAAGTGCTTAAAAGAATGAGTCGCCAGATGGATGAATCAGAAAAAATGAAGCTCTGCGATATGGTTATCTCTAACGATGAGATACAAGCATTGATACCTCAAGTCTTAGCTATCCATGATAAATTGATCAACTCTGTAACGATCGATCATTAGTTGCTTCAGCTATGGAACAGGTATGAACTTTACAACATTTTGATAATAAGTTAAAACTGGTTAACAGTATTCAACTGGGAACGTTTCAGCCTGATATTTTCATACATTTGCTAGGTATAAATTTACACAGGCATGTCGCTATTCACCCTATTGTTGTTACAAATAGATTCAACTTCAGATCTGACCAACGCTGCTGCTCCTGCTCCGGAGAAAATAAGTCTGATATCGCTGCTCATGGAAGGGGGACTACTGATGATTCCTCTCTTAATATGTTCCGTGTTGGTAGCTTATGTATTTGTGGAGCGATTGCTCGTAATTCGAAAAGCCTCTGTTGCTGATCCGACATTTATGTCCAGAATCCGTGAACATCTTACAGATGGAAACTTGGCAGCTGCAAAGTCTCTTTCGAAAAACACACAGGGCCCGGTAGCAAGAATGATTGAAAGAGGTATTAATCGAATCGGCAAACCTATTGAGCATATCGAAAAATCGATGGAAAGCGTAGGCAAACTGGAGATTTATCAGTTAGAGAAGAATATGAGCATGCTGAGTACCATCGCACGGATCGCCCCTATGTTCGGGTTCCTGGGTACCATCGCCGGAATGATTATCCTGTTTTTCAATATCCAACATCAGGGATTCTCTTTGGAAAGTATCGCAGGCGGTATTTATACCAAAATGGTCACATCTGCAGTGGGTC
>CAZWPF010000164.1:0-4280 GCA_964636205.1 uncultured Chitinophagaceae bacterium
CGTGTGATCGAAATCAGAACCTTTAGAAATGATCGGGATAACGTTTGGCCAATCCCCCGCCTCGAAACGGAAGTAAATACGATGCTGCAACAAAACCCAAATTATTAATTTAGATGGATAGTCGAATTAAAGAGGAGGTGAATCAGGTTGATCCCCTATTATCCTATCTTTAATTCTACCTATCTATAGATAATATCAATCCAATTTATTGTCCCGATTTTAGTAGCTTACCATTTCCGGAAACATGAAATTTACCTCAATCCCATTCTGCATTTTATTACTTATTGGACTGCTTAGTTGCAGCGAGCAAAAATCTGTCGGTGAATACGACATTGTCGTTTATGGGGGGACTTCCTCCGGCATTATCGCAGGTTATACCGCAAAACAATTGGGTAAGTCGGTACTGGTCATTGAACCCAGTACCCATTTGGGAGGGTTAACCACCGGTGGGTTGGGAGCGACCGACATCGGAAATAAATATGCAGTCACAGGGTTAGCCAAGGATTTTTACCGGAAAATCGGTCAACATTACGGTAAATTTGAACAATGGACTTTCGAACCCCATGTAGCCCAAAAAGTCTACCAGGATTATATCCAGAAAGCTAACCTGGAAATCAAAAAATCGTACCGACTGAAAGAGGTCGTTACCCAAGACGGCTGGATCCGGGAAATTATCGTCGAAAATTCTGATAACCCCAACCCAGCGACCGATCTGAAAATCAAGGCCAAAATGTTTATTGATGCGACCTATGAAGGCGATCTGATGGCTAAGTCGGGCGTAAGCTACACCATTGGGCGGGAGAGTAATGAGCAATATGGCGAGACTTACAACGGGGTACAATTGTCCCTTTTCCATCAATTACCCGATGGTATAGACCCTTATAAAGAGCCAGGTAACCCGGAAAGTGGGTTGGTATGGGGTGTTTCATCAGGAGAACTGGCACCGACAGGTTCAGGCGACAAAGCCATTCAAGCCTATAACTTCCGCCTTTGTTTAACCCAAGACCCTGCCAACCAAATCCCCTTTTCCAAACCCGATAACTATAAACCCGAACACTACGAACTCCTGCTTCGAATTCTGGAGAAGGAAAACTGGACTACCATCCGGAGTAGCTTCATCAGGGATACGCTGCCCGATGGTCGTCAGATTGTTCACCATTCGGGCAATTATCTGATAAAGGACATGCCCAATGGGAAAACCGATTTCAACAACTTCGGTGGTTTTTCCACCGACATGATCGGTGCCAATCATGAATATCCAGAAGGGGATTATGAAACCCGCAAAAGGATTTGGAAAGAACACGAAGATTATACCAAAGGATTACTCTATTTCATGGCAAATGATGAGCGAGTACCTGAACATATCCGGGCCGATATGCGCACTTGGGGATATACCAAAGACGAATTCCAGGAATATGGCGGCTTTTCGCCTCAGCTCTACGTCCGTGAAGCCCGACGCATGGTGAGTGACGTGGTCATGACACAAGCCCATTGTCAACGAAAAGAAGTAGTGGAAGATGGGATAGGAATGGCTGCCTACGGCATGGACTCACACAATTGTCAACGCATTGTAGTTAATGGAATGGTGAAAAATGAAGGGGACGTGCAAATTGGGCTTGGTATTCCCTATCCTATATCGTACCGATCCATTGTTCCCAAAAAAGGAGAAATTAAAAATCTCTTTGTCCCTGTCTGTCTTTCAGCCTCCCATATTGCCTTTGGCTCTATTCGGATGGAACCCGTCTTCATGGTGCTAGGGCAGTCAGCTGCTACGGCAGCCGTGATGGCTATCGATGCCAACCAACCCGTACAAGAGGTTGATGTAAAAGCACTACAAAAAAGCTTGACAGACAATCCCCTTGCTGATGGTAGTACGCCCGAAATAGTAGTCGATAACGATCACCCCGAATGGGTTGAAGTTTCAGGCGACTGGCAACAAAGAGGTGGCGGCTATGGAAGAAACCATTTGTCAATTGGGGCTGGGAAAAACGGAAAAGTTACTTACAAACCGGAAATTGTCTCAGAAGGCGACTACGAAATATTTATGTACTTTACTAATTTTCAACAACTTAGTCCTGAAATCTTTGTGCAAGTTATCAACGACACAGATACTTCCGATATAACAATCCGTCCACAGGAAATAAAAGAACTAGGGTTGCCCTCAGGTGACTGGGTTTCACTTGGAACGTACCATGTAAAACCTGGTTCTAACAATCGTGCAATTTTGTTTGCAAAAGGTAGTGAAAAGCTAATTGTTGCAGATGCTTTACTGTGGGTACCCGTAAAATAAGGTCCTAATTAAGCTAGAATATTAGGTCAGATTTATGTGTGAAGAATTTTATTATTTCCGATTTCTAAAGGTCATCCAAATCACGCCCTGAAACCTCTATGCTCGCCAACTCTTTCGATATCCTTACGATCGTCGGTTATTTCGTATTCGTCTTAGCCATTGGGCTATTTTCAGGGAGGGGAAAGCGAAAGTCGGCCGATGCCTATTTTAATTCAAAGGGTTCGTTACGTTGGTGGGCGATCGGAATGGCTTACGTGGCAACCGGCTTAAATTCCGAACAGCTAATTGGCATGAACGGAATGGGCTATTTTGTCGGGTTACCTTTGGTCAATTCTTATCTAAATGCCATTCTGGTATTTTCAGCGTTGATCTTCTGTTTTTTCCCACTCTACCTCCGAAACAATATCATTACGATGCCCCAATACCTGGAAGAACGTTTTGACCGGCGCAGCGCTAACGTTTTTAGCATTCTGTTGTTGGTTAGCTATATCTTCTTAAGCCTGGCTGTGGTATTATATGGAGGTGCTAAACTCTTCGAAGTAATTTATAATATACCCCTCTGGCAAGGTGTACTGGTCTTGGGTATTGTCTCTGGCGCGCTAACGACCTTTGGAGGTATGTCGTCGATGGTAAACGCTTCCGTTTTCCAATTCATACTAATGTTCGTAGCTGGAGCTGTGCTATTCTTCTTGGGCTACCAAAAACTTCCTAATGGTTGGCAAGATATCGTTGATAATGCTCCAGGTGGATTTCACCTTATGCAATCCATGAATACGCCGGTGATGCCCTGGCACGCCGTTGTCCTTTCACTTCTCAATCTCCAATTATTTTATTCCTGTATTAACCAGGCCTTAGTTCAGCGAGGATTCGGAGCAAAATCGGAGTGGGATGTCCGAATGGCCATCGTTTTCGCTTTGGCCTTCGTGTTATTACGCCCTTTTTTAGAAATATTCCCCGGCATGATGGCTAGAGCACTAGCCCACACCGGCTTTCCTGAATTTAATGTCACTGAAGCGGAAATTGACAACGTATACCCAATTTTAATTGCCAATTTAATCCCTAGTGGACTCAAAGGACTTATCCTTGTAGGCATCCTGGCCACGGTAATGTCTACCATTTCGGCTTTTCTGAATTCAATCTCAACGCTTTTCACTTACGATGTCTATAAGAAATGGATTAATCCAAAGGCAAATGATCAAAAATTGATTCAAATGGGTACAGCATGCACCTTGGGTCTCACCGCTTTTTCAGTTTTATATGCTCCGATTATCGAGAAATTTGGGGGAATATTCCTCTATTTTCAGTCCCTATCAACTTACCTAGCCGTACCCGTGGCGACTTGCTTCCTGGCTGGTATGTTCTGGAAAAGAGCAACTCCTGCTGCCGCATTGACAGTTCTCGTACTAGGAATACCTTTGGGAGCACTGATACAACTGGCTATCATCCCTGCTGCATTTACGTCAGAAGTTATCTCCACTTACGGATTGAATAATTTTTACGTGACCGGAGGAATCACACAGTTTTTCTGTGTCATCCTGCTTGTATCCGTTAGTCTTTTGACTCGCCCACGGCCTATCGTAGAGATTCAACGATTGATGTGGAGCCCCTCCATGCTAAGGCTCCCCACTAACGAAAGGATTCGACCTTGGTGGCAATCCGTTGGTCTATGGTGGGGCATTTTAGCCCTTATATATGGCACTCTTTATATAGCATGGTGGTAACCTTTATTGCCTATGCATAACCCACAGTGATGAACAATACGCAACCCTTGCCTTATATGGAATAGGGTCAATTATTTTAATACTTGCCACTATTTATGTGTTTAAAAAAACTATAGATTAAATTTCTCCTCTATTTCTAAGACAATCCAAGGATTGTCTTTTTTTATTGAAAACTTTTGGAATAATTTTATACTTCTTGGCGTATAATATCATAGGTAAATTTAGCACATTATTTTCCGTGTGCTTTATTTACTGTGTGACAGACTGAC
>CAZWPF010000165.1:0-4248 GCA_964636205.1 uncultured Chitinophagaceae bacterium
CCTTCAAAAGGAGTACTGAGGAAGGTTTGAATCATATTCACAGCTTGTTCCTGAGAAATAAACCGGGCAGGCAAACAGATCACATTTGCATTATTGTGTTGACGCGTTAATGAAGCGACTTCTTCATTCCATGTGAGTGCAGCCCGAACGCCTTTATGCCGATTCGCTGTAATCGAAACGCCGATTCCGCTTCCGCAAATTAGGATGCCCGCAGTAGCTTTTCCATCGGCAACAGCATTGGCAACGCTATGTGCATAATCAGGGTAGTCGGTACTTTCGGTACTGAACGTCCCTTTATCTTCTACCTGCCAGCCTTCCTGTTGGAGCAAAGTTTTGAGATATTCTTTCAGTTCAAAGCCGGCATGGTCTGCGCCAATAACCAATGGGGATTGTTTATCAAAAATCTGGCTCATTGTCTTTAGTTTTTAATTAATGATTTTTTATTTCTTCCCTTATTCGCTCTTTCACTAATGGTAATGGAAACCTGATAGAGGAAAAGCAGAGGAATGGCTACCAGCCAAATACTGAACCAATCTGGAGGAGTAATAACAGCAGCCAAAATAAATATAATTAAAATTGCGTATTTCCTTTTCTCGCGCAATAATTTCGGGGTTACCAATCCTATTTTAGACAGAAAATAAATAACCACCGGCAATTCAAACACGATCCCGACTCCCAATACCAGATCACTCATGGTGCCATAATAGTTCGCCATGGTAATGATATTTTCAAATTGATCGCTGAGTCGGTAATTGGCAAAGAAATTAATGGTAAAAGGCGCGATCAGATAATAGGCGAATAATACACCTATCAGAAAAAGGAAAGAGCACCAAAAAACGATACCCCGCGCTTGTTTTAATTCGTTTTCTTTTAATGCCGGTCTGACAAACTTCCAAAACTCATAAAATACATATGGGAAGGCAATGATAAATCCAATCATGAATGCTACCGAAAAGCTCATCATAAACTGACCAGCCAGTACGGTGTTCTGGAATTTCAACTGTACCTCATCGAGGCAAAGCACATCCACATGAATCAGATTCCCCAGGTTGCATAATACACGGTATGATATGAACTCCGTTCGGGTAGGACCGAGGATGATATTATGAAATACCCATTCAATATTGGCCCATACTACTATGGCAGCAATAATAATCGCAATCAGAGAACGGATGATATGCCAGCGGAGCTCCTCAATATGATCGATGAAGCTCATTTCAGCCAGCGGATTCTTGTTTCGACTATTAAAAAACTTGTTTAAGAGACTCACCTGCGCTTTGGATAATGAGCAAAGGTAGCTAATCGTTATGATTAGACAATTAAGGAGTGGTATTGTTCGCCGTAAGCCCTATTTTTGCAATATAGCTAAGGCTGATATGCTCAGACAGACACAACAACAGAAATTGCTGCAAAAGCTTTCTCCTCAACAGATTCAGTTGATGAAGCTGTTGCAGGTGCCTACTGCCAGTCTGGAAGAGCGTATTAAAGAGGAGATGGAAGAAAATCCTGCGTTGGAGTATAGTTCTGACAGTCAGAACTATGATGAAGATGAATATGGACTGAACGAAAAGGAGGATCAGTCGGAGTTGCAGGAAGAACAATCAGAAGGGATAGAAAATATCGACATAGATGATTTTCTTCGCCATGAGGATGATGGAAACGATTATAGTTATGGCGATGATTATTACAATAATAATGATTCTGATCGCCAGACGATTCCGATTAGGGTGGAAACCAGTTTTAATGAGTATTTGCTCAATCAACTGGGGATGTTGGACATGGACGAGCGAACCCGAAAGATTGCCCGTCAGATTATCGGAAGTATTGACGAAGATGGGTACTTGAGGCGAGAGGCGAATGCCATAGTGGATGATCTGGCTTTTGGTCAGAACATCTATACTAATGCGGAGGAGGTTGCTGAGGTGATTCAGAAAATCCAGCAATTCGACCCGCCGGGAGTATGTGCATGGACGCTTCAGGAATGCCTGCTGCTACAATTGCATCGCATTAGTCCTCAAACCGAGGAAACCAAAAATGCAATTGCAATCATTGAAAAGTATTTCAATGAGTTTATTAAAAAGCATTACGATAAGATACAACGTCATTTAGGGCTTACGGATGAAGAATTAAAACAGGTGATCAATATGATCATCCGGTTAAACCCTAAACCCGGATCGGCGTTTGCCGTTGTTAATAAGGCGGAAAGTTACATCATACCTGATTTCTTTGTCTTCAACAATAATGGAATTTTGGAGTTGTCACTCAATGCGAAAAATGCGCCGGAGCTCAAAGTTTCTGATAGTTATAAAGAAATGATGCAGGCTTACGGAAGGCCGGGCAAGAAGAGCAAGCAGCAGAAGGAAGCTGTGTTGTTTATCAAGCAGAAACTCGATGCTGCCAAATGGTTTATAGATGCGATTAAACAGCGCCAACATACACTTTTGCATACCATGCAGGCCATTATGGAATTGCAGAGAGAGTTTTTCCTGACTGGTGACGATGCGGCAATTCGACCGATGATTCTGAAAGATGTGGCTCAGGTAACCGGATTGGATATTTCTACTGTATCGAGAGTGGCAAATAGCAAATTTGTACAAACCGAATTCGGTACGTATAAATTGAAATACTTCTTTTCTGAAGCACTGCAAACAGATAGTGGAGAAGAGGTGTCGACCAGAGAAGTGAAGAGTATTCTTGCAGACTTGATTAGTTCGGAGGATAAGTTGAAACCACTTTCAGATGAAAAACTTACCGAACTGTTACAGGAGAAAGGATATAATATTGCCCGCCGTACAGTCGCTAAATATCGGGAACAATTGAATATTCCGGTGGCCCGGTTGAGAAAAGAATTATGATTGTTTCGTCCGGTCGTCCCGCGATTTCACAACCATAATTCTTTTGGAATTATATCCCATTACATTCTTCTAATTAATTCGGCTGTCAATGCGGCCAATCTTGGCGCTGCTTCATTAGCTGCTGCCAATACATCTTCCAAAGAAAGGGGTATTAGGGGTCCATCGTTAATCCCTATATCCGTTACGATGCTGGCCCCGAAAACGCGGATGCCACAATGGATGGCTACAATAGCCTCTGGAACCGTACTCATTCCGACTAAATCTCCACCGATGGTATGCAGCCAGCGATATTCTGCACTGGTTTCGAAAGTGGGACCCTGAATGCCTGTGTATACTCCGGTTTGTATTTCGATGTTCTGACTAACAGCAATATCCTTCGCAAGTTGAAGCAATCGACGACTGTAGGGTTCGCTCATATCGGGGAATCGAGGGCCGAGACGATCGTCGTTGGGACCACGTAATGGATGTTCGGGGAACAAATTAATATGGTCGGTGATCAAAACGATGTCGCCGATTCTATAAATGGGATTCATCCCACCGGCAGCATTGGAAACGATTAAGGTCTCTACTCCGAGTTCACGCATTACCCTTATCGGGAAGGTGATTTCCTCCATTGAGTAACCTTCGTAATAATGGAACCGACCCGACATCATCATTACTTGTTTGCCGTTGAGCTTTCCAAAAATAAGTTTCCCGGCATGGCCTGCCACCGTACTTACCGGAAAATTGGGAATTAATTCGTAGGGAATTTCGACCTCGGTTTCAACAATTTTGGCGAGGTCTCCAAGTCCTGTTCCCAGAATAATACCAACTTGGGGGGGAGTGGTAATTTTCTCCCGGATCATGGCAGCTGTCTGTTGGATCCGATCATACAAAAGCATATCAATAACTGTTTTATGGGTTACAAGATGGTGTGTGACTATTTTCCTAGTATTTGATAATACTGTTCTACTAAATTTTTATAATGAGGCTTTAGTTGTGGCGGTGCTGTTCGATACTGCTCCAACAACTGCTGTTGCCGTTTCCATTGATATTCCAATTCGGGTGGAATTGGCCGACTGATTTCCTTAGCTGTTTGTGAAGAACGCTTCTCATCCTCTTCCTGTTCCCTAAGTGATTTTTCTGTTTCGAGCAATCGGGTAAGAATATCGCGCTGCCTTCTCTGCATTTCTTGTGTCAAACGCCTATTGACTAAATCAGTTTCGTTTCTGTCCATTTGTTGCAACAGCTCCTGCAATTCTTTAGAATTACTCGCGCCTCGGCTGTTGAGTAAATGACTTAGTTCCTGCAATTGCCTTCTCAACGCACCTTGTTGTTGCGCCATTCTTGCCAATTGTTCCGCATCCCCGTATTCCCCTTCGGTTGCTGAATTGCCACCTTCTTTACCTTCTCC
>CAZWPF010000166.1:0-4096 GCA_964636205.1 uncultured Chitinophagaceae bacterium
GCACCAGGGTGAATCACTTTAAAATCGATCAGCATATTTCCTCCCTTGCGTTCAATTTTGAACTCCTTTTGTGAAGGTGTAACCCTCCAACCTTCGGGCAAACGCAGGCGAACAGTACCCTGGCAATTTTCACGAGCCGCTGTTACTGTCACTCGAATATTTCTTGCTGCACCGTCTTTAAACATATACACCTCGTTCCCGAGCTCCGTATATACCGGAGGCGAAATCACAAAAGGTTCAACTACTTCACCCCGGACAGGATCTCGTTTTTTATATAGGACAGGAATTTGATATTCAATTTCCTCACTCTCGATCTTTAATCGGACTCGAACCTGCGCCACAGGTGGGTTTTCGGGTAACCCAATCAATTGTTGATCGGCTACCTCAAACATGCCTGCGTATCCGATGTCTCGGGTGAGCCAGTAAGGATGGGATATGTCTTGCTGCTCAGGAACCTGGGTATTGGCTTCGAGCCGAATGGCTTCGTTAAAGTTCAGGGGCTGATTTAACTTCGCCTCTTCGCGAAGAAATGGTCCCGACCAGGAGACCAGCTCGACTGGAAATGTTGATCGATTCACCGCTTCAAAAGCGATCGTTAACATCTCCCCCGGTGTATAAATCGAGGTGCCTGATACTGCTTCGAGGTAAAGTCCTAGTACGTCCTTGATGAGCTGATCAACCTCTTCCAGCTTTGTTTTCTGCCAGTAGGCGTCTTTTACCTTTAAAATTTCCCTACGTATTTTCAGGAGTGTCGGCACACTACCCGAGGGGTTCGTAACGTCATATTCTTTTTTCAATTGCTCGATGAGAGATGGTATCCTATCGCCCCCCACTACCCTCGACCAGGAAGAGTTTATACCTTCCAGAAGACCATCTTTAGGCTTCTCCCCTTTTACAAATTCGAAATATTCTACATCTACGCCTCTTCTACCAACAGCCCCAAATCCCTGACTTTTGTGCATACTGCGGCTTCTTGCCGCAATTTCACCGTACGACGCGCCGAGGAGTGGATTGTATTTACCAATGTCTAACTGCATGTAATTAGGTACATTTTTGATAAATTCTTCCCTATTCCTTACCGCCCACATGCTAATGTTCCACATCAGGCGACGAGGCTTCCAAACGTCAACGTATTTTAATTGCTCTGGGAAACGAGTGGGATCACCTGCTGCATCAAAGGCTTCCGCAGCGAGGAGGGCGGAAGCAGTATGATGACCGTGACCAGCCCGCTCATCGGGTGGGAACCGTGTGACGATTAAATCGGGGCGTGTGTTACGTATGATCCAAACGGCATCGGCCAGGACCGCTTCCCGATCCCAAATTTGTAGGGTCTCATCAGGGTTCTTGGAGTATCCAAAATCGTTTGCTCGGGAGAAGTATTGTTTTCCCCCATCGATGCGTCGTGCCTGTAGCAGTTCCTGGGTTCGGATAATTCCCAACAACTCTCTCATTTCAGGTCCGATTAGATTTTGCCCACCGTCCCCCCGAGTGAGCGAAAGGTAATAGGTTTGGTATTTCTCTTCATTGGCCATGTAAGCAATGAAGCCCGTGTTTTCATCATCAGGATGCGCTGCAAAATACAACACACTACCCAGCACGTTTAATTTTTCAATTTTATGGAGTATTTCTGAGGAGTTGGGTTGTTGCGAAGGATTCGCAACACCGCTAATATTTCTAAAAAACGAAAGTAAGAATAACCCGAAGTAAAAGTATTTCAATTTCATGCTACGATTTTTAACTCAACCCCTATTACAAACCTAAATAAAAAACTATTGGTAGTAAAAATGTACCCCCCTTAGGAATACTTCGCAAAGATAGGCGACATCTTGAGCAATTGAAGGCCCGAAATTCTACAACTTTCACCAGCTATAACACCATTTCCTTGCGATAGACAGCCCTTGCCCCAACAGGCACTATAATTTTAGCTATTTAAACCTATAACTCTGTCATAAAACTAAAAATGATTCATTATGGGAGCTTTTGAAGATAAAGTGAAAGGTAATTGGAACATCCTCAAGGGAAAATTTAAAAAACAATACGCAGATCTGACCGACGATGATCTACTGTATGAAGAAGGACTAGAAGATGAACTTTTAGGACGACTTCAAAGGCGATTAGGTAGAACAAGGGAAGAGTTAGAGCGTGAAATGGACACCTACCTACTGGAAGACTAGAATCAATTAGCCATTTTAAAGGTAGTCGACGGGATGCATTCTTGCGACTACCTTTTTTTATTTGAAAAAACCACATCAGCCATGTCAAATGAAGACCATAAGCCACTCTGGTGGCAAACAGGTGTAATCTATCAAATTTATCCTCGTTCATTTCAAGACAGTAATGACGACGGCATCGGCGATCTAAAAGGAATCGTCGATCGATTAGACTACCTCACCTGGCTAGGGGTTAATGCCATCTGGATTTCTCCCTTTTTTGTGTCACCTATGGCCGATTTCGGTTATGATATTTCCGATTACAAAAGTATAGATCCCATTTTTGGCCACTTCGATGACTTTGAAAACCTATTAAAAGAGGTACATAACCGGGGAATGAAGTTGATTATTGATTTAGTACCTAACCATACCTCTGATCAACATCCCTGGTTTCAAGAATCCAGATCGGATCGAAATAATCCGAAACGAAACTGGTATATGTGGAGAGATGCGGGCCCCGACCAGACGCCCCCTAATAATTGGCTAAGTGTCTTTGGTGGATCTGCCTGGGAATGGGACAAACAAACCCAACAGTATTATTACCATGCGTTTTTGAAAGAACAACCCGATCTGAATTGGCGAAATCCGGAAGTTCAACAAGCCCTGCACGATGTGATGAAGTTTTGGTTGGAAAAGGGTGTCGATGGTTTTCGCGTCGATGTAATGTGGCATATGATCAAAGATCAACTCTTTAGAGATAACCCAAAACGGCCTGAGGCAAATCCCGCAAGTTACTTCTATGACGACTATCTACCGGTCTACTCGACCGACCAGCCGGTGGTGCATGAGGTGGTACGCGAAATGCGTAATTTATTGGATCAATTCGAGGAAAGGGTACTAATAGGAGAAATCTACCTTCCGATCGATCGTTTGGTAGCCTATTACGGTGAAGAAAATAACGGTGCTCATTTGCCCTTCAATTTCCAACTTTTAACCATCGATTGGGAAGCGGAAAAAATCGCCAATATGATCAGTCAATATGAGGGAGCACTTCCGGCCGGGGGCTGGCCTAATTGGGTATTGGGTAATCATGATCAGCCTAGAATCGCCAGTAAAATAGGATTACCGCAGGCGCGTGTAGCTGCCATGATGCTCCTTACCCTAAGAGGGACTCCCACTATCTACTATGGAGAAGAAATTGGAATGGTTGATGTGGCTATTCCTCCAACCGAAATTGTCGACCCCCAGGGCATCCGATTCCCCGATTTGTATCAGAGCCGGGACCCCGCACGTACGCCAATGCAGTGGGATACGTCACCGTACAGCGGATTTTCAAATGTAAAGCCCTGGCTGCGGCTTGCAGATAACTATGAAGAGGTCAATGTAGAAACCCAAAAAAGTTTGCCTGAATCGCTCGTGAATCTTTATCACACCTTGATCCAACTTCGTCATAGGGAACTAGCCTTACAGTTAGGAAGTTATCAGCCCATCCATACAGATGAGCAAATTATATCCTATTTGCGCTCATATGAGGGGGAAGGCCGTTTTTTAGTCATTTTAAACCTTACGCACCGTCCAACCAGCTTTTCACCTGCACATTTTTATTGGCATGGAACCATTGTAGTTGATACGCTTCTACGTCGATTGGGTGAACAAGTTGGTAGTGAATCGCTGACTGTCCAGGGTGACGAAGGTTTGATCATCAGGCTTCAGGATGAAGCAGAAGACTAGCTTTTTCGGGGTTGGAAGCGCTCAGCAGGGAGAGCAATAGTTTACAAACTTCCACGACGGTATGCTCAACAATTGTCTCGGGAGGACCTTTTACACAGATATTCCGCGTATACCATTGGTCCTGAAAAACGACTACAATAAACACCGACCCAACCGGTTTTTGCGGGGTTTCACTCCCGCCCGGTCGTACAAGACCTGTTATGCCAACTAAAATA
>CAZWPF010000167.1:0-4071 GCA_964636205.1 uncultured Chitinophagaceae bacterium
GCGGCTTTTTGGAAATACTCTTTTGCTTTTGCTGTATTGCCCATGCGCACATAAGCTACACCTAAGTTGTTCCATGCTCGTGGATCGTTTTCCATCTTGCTCAAGCGGCCGATGGCTCCTTGGTGGTTGCCTCCCTCAATGTCGGCCGCTGCCGAGTTGATGATGGCAATGGGTTCATCGGGATACATGCGTGTGGCAATATCAAATACTTCCTTAAACTCTTTGCTGTTGGCGGGATACGATTGTGCCACCAAATACATTTCGTTTAAGCTAAGCAGCTTTGGGTTTGTTTTAATAATCTCTCTGGCCTCTTCCACACTAAATGCACGTACGTTGTAGGCAATGGTGTAGTCGGTGCGGCGTAGCGGAGGATAGTAGCTTTCCAATAATGTGCGATAGGTTTGTCCTTTCGATAGTTTCTTGAGTTCTGCATCGCGTGCGTCGGGATTAGATACATTATTAATAATGTGCAATACTTCCCCTCTATCTGCTAATGACGATTTTTCTACCGCTTGCTTCAATCCCTCCCAGTCTTCACCATATCCGGTTACCTTAAACTGGCTGCGATTGATGCCGTGAGTGTTACTCAAATAGTCGGCAAACGAGTTGGCTCGACGATCAGACAAGGCACGGTTTGAATTATAATTGCCTTCGGGCGATGCATATCCCGATACAGTGAATTCTGTTATATTTAAGTCTTTGTTTCCTTTTACTTCTTTAATTACTTTATCCACGCGGTCGAATTCAGAAGCGTTGTTTTTGTAGTTACGCACCAAGTCGTGTTTTGCCACTACATAATTGAATGTGGCTGTATGACGGTCGGAACGTGCTTTTACCGGCTCTACTTCGGGAACCACGTAAATAAGTTTATAAGAAGGTTTGTAGGGTTCATTAAAAATGCGTTCTGTTAATAATACATCTCCTAATCCTTCGCCACAATCGGCACAGCCTTTCACCGCGCCTTTTATTTTCATATTCGCATCGCTCATCCATTTACTAAATGGAACAGCAACGCTGTAATTTACTACCTGATTGCTATTGTTTTTGCGAGCCACTACCGTTTGAGCATTGGAAGGAACAGGCACAGCGTTGTGAAGTCTTTCATTACGTTCCACTATGCGGTTTCTTATTTTCCCCAACACCACAACCGGAGCAAGCTCCACGCTATCGGTTCCTTTATTGGAATATAACACGGGGGTGAGAATAAGCATATCGTTGCTGTTTAGTTTTAATGTTTCCAGCAACATGTTCATATTTACTTGAACCTGATCATTCACTTTTTGCGTTGACAGGTTGTCGAATTTCACATTATTAATATAGCGTGTTTGGGCAGTAACTGCTCTGGCTATCAATGTGAGGAGGAATATATAAAATAGTTTTTTCATTGTCAATCTTCTAATTTCTAACTTCTACTTAATCATATATATCAGCGATATGGCGCCTTTGGTAATTCCCCAATAGTTGTAATCGCCTTCGGCTTCTTTAGTACCGCATGTGGCACATGGGTATTTGTTATAATGAATTCGTGCGTATCCGCCTCCAAGGCTCAACTCAAAGTTCCATCGCGGGCTGAGCACCCATTGGTATCCATAGCTTAAGCCTGCTCCGTAGAGGTATCCTTCGTAACGGTGGTCTTTAAATTTTTTCAATCTTCCAACGGGAATATCCCATCCTCCAATATTGAACTGAGCTCCATGTCCGTGCAATCCCACGAAATGACCATTGAATGATTCACAAAACCAGTATCGGAACTCGGGTTGTGCCAGCCAATGCTTGGCTTTTCGGTTGTCTTTAAAATCCCAAAGGTTAAAGCCTCCACCCAGTTCGAGCGAGGATTTCTTTCCGAGGGAGAATTCTAGCCCTACGTTAGGCGACGCGGCAGCTCCCCAATAAGCAAAATTGGTCTTAACCGCCGCTTTTTGAGCGTTTAGCGTAAATAAACTACACATAAATGCGATAACCGTGAAAAGAATACTGTGCAGATAATTCTTAAACATACTTTGAAATTTTTTTTTAAGCTTATGTTCATTTGACTGATTGAACGATGCTAAAGAATCAAATATTATCGACCTATCTATCAGATCGTTAATTTTGTTTTTACTTTATTGTGAAAAATGAAAAAACAGATGCATTTCTTGATCTTGGCAGCCGCTACAAAATTAAAATGATAATCCATCATACGAAAAGAAATAACGGACAAAAAATATAGAAAATAGGACATTTTGAGCTCGTGAACCGATCAACTGTTTGCCTTTCGGATCTCCGACGAGGTTTTTTTAAAATAGCGGCGGCAATAATTACTGAGTTGTGTATCAGAACAGAACCCCAACTGTGGTGCGAGGATTTTAAGTCCGTCTTCAGACTTCATCAGCTCCAGTTCTACCTGTTGTTTATTCTGTTCCAGTAGCCATTGCTTGGGGGCGATCTGGAAGTGTTGCTTGAAATGGCGTCTGAAGGTACGTTCCGTCATATTGCAGGCTGAGGCCAGTTCAGCCACTGTTTTCACCTCCCGGCTTTTTTGCTTCACCATAATCATGAATGGATTGTTTCCCCGGATAAGGGAATGAAAAAACTGGGCGTTCTCCTCTTTGGTGAAAAAAGCCCGCATAAGAAAGAACCATTCGCTTTGCTTGATGTCTTGTAAATGGGCACAATACATTTTGTGGGCGATGTAGAATCGCATTCCGTTCAGGTAGTCCGTGATCTGTGGCAGTATGGGCAACTTTTCGATGCAGCGAGTCTCTTTCGGAATGTATTTGCGGAGTTTGATGAGCGAAAACTCATCACACCGTATATGTGGATTCTCGAACATCAATATTATGGATTCCGTGTCGCCCAGCGTGATGCCTGTATAGGTGTGCTGTTCGTTCAGGGAGTACATGTTTCCTGCCGTGAGCCGGTGGGTCTGGTTGTAACAGCAGTTGATCTCCACCTCTCCTTTCAGCATGAAGACAAAAGCATACAACCCTTTTGAGTCTATAATGATACGATGGTGGGCGGGCAACTCGTGTACCTTAAAAAGAGAACGTACCTCGGAAAGGTAGTGCCGGCATTGTTGGTGTTCATTGAAGTAAAGTATGTCCATAAAAGATCTTTTTATATGTTTCTGAAATTAAACCCTTGTTACAGGAACTCCAGGCCTTATCGGGAACCCTTGTTGTCCTCTATGGCTTCGTTTCTTATTTCTGTGGGACTTGAACCAATCTTGGACTTACAGAAACTCGCCAAATGCGACATGTTGCAAAATCCTGTGATCGACACAATTTCATTAATGGGTATATTGGTATTTTGCAAATAATGTATAACTTCATTTTTCTTGATTAAGAATAACCATTGCTTGGGTGTAGTGTCAAATATCCGTTTGAAATACCGGGTAAATATCTTAGTGGATTTGTAACCGCAGCGCCTGGCGAGATCCTCTATGGAACCGGAGTCCTTATAATGCATTAGAACCCGTTCGATGAAATCCACTTCCATTTCCGATTTATGGTTGTATCTTACTATATTCACGGAAAGTAAATCCTTTGCGTTATCACTGGAAATGGTCTTGTATTTACCGTTGTCAAAATGTAACACACACTCTACAACACCATGGTAAGACGTATTTTTGCGATTCCCCTGCCTCTGGATATTATAGGCTTCCGGTATAATATTTTTTGTTAATTCTAGAACATTCATAATAGAATAGACCTGTTTTCTATGCAAAAATTAACTTATCTCGATTTCGAATAAAAATTAACTTATGGACGGACAAAGTTGTTTTTAATATAACTGAATTTTGAATACGTGCCCTTTTTTTATGGGTTTTTGGGTATTTTTTCCACATAATGCCGGGACATGTGTGTGTCGAGCATCGCCACGGTTACAAAAAAATCCCCTTATTTGAGGATCTTAAATAAGGGGATAAAACCAGATAACCTTATCCGCGGTTGTTCAGGAATATTTTGCTTTATTTGCTTAATTCTATCACGGCGGGAATTTTAAAGGTTTGTCCTGCCGTAACCTTTACCGGATCTGCTTTTAAATATAATTCAAAATCATTGAGTATTATACCCCCATTTAATTGGACTG
>CAZWPF010000168.1:0-4047 GCA_964636205.1 uncultured Chitinophagaceae bacterium
CGGACGGGCAAAGCTCAGTACGTACAGGGCGACGAAGGGCATCGTAGTAGTAGAGTGGTTTTGAAGGTGGTAAGGTTGTCAAAAAGAAGAATTGATAGCCATGCAAGCAGCAAAATTTATTTCAATCCTTCTGATTTTTCTTTTTGTAAGTAGTTGCACTTTATTCAAAAAGTCAAGGTCAAGCGGGCGGATTGAAACAAAAGGCAGCTATACTATTCTAAGCCAGTCAGCATTTTCAAGCGAACAAGAAAAACTATCAAGTAAAATTGAAGGCTTTGTTTTTGACGATTATAGTAAAGTTCCTGTGTCATATGGTTTTGTTTTTTCAATAGACGATAACCAATATCGAACGACAATAGATAGTGCTGGTTATTTTTATTTGTTATTGCCCCCTGGAATGTATCAGTTTAAAATCACAAGCGTTGGCAATAAAGATTTAGTAACTGAACCAATACGACTAAATGAGAATACGCAAACTCAATTAAAAGTCTATTTGGGTTCGGATATTATGTATCAGTCCGACAAGAAGTAGAATTAAAAAGCGAAGAAAAAAAGATTTGTAAAAGGAGACATCGTCGTTATCCCGTTCCCGTTCTCCGACCTCTCCGGGTCAAAAAGAAGACCGGCACTCGTTATCGCTGACCTCCCCGGCGATGATATACTCCTCTGCCAGATCACCAGCAAAAGCAGCAGAGACCCCCTCGCTGTACCACTGTCTCACAGCGACTTCGCCAGCGGCTCCCTGCCCGTGGCCTCTTACATCAGACCCGCGCGCATCTTCACCGCCGACAAAAATATCATCATAAGAAAAGCAGGGACAATCAAAACACCCGTACTCAACACCGTCATCAAGAACATTATCTCTTTACTGCAATAGGATTAATTCCCCGCAACTTTCACGTTAATGGGAATGAATACAGTATCTTCTTTAATTAGCTTTCCCGTAGTGCTATCCTGAAGACTAATAATTGCCTTGTAATTACACTTTGCAGATCGTAAATCTGCAATTGCAATTCTAAGATTATACGCATAGGTATTGCCTGTTTCCCAATAACCAAATTCTTTTATAGTATCTTCTCTGAGTACCCCAATTCCGTCTGATATAGTGATATGCAATATCGTCTCAATGCCCTCGATTTTTACTACCCGGTTTAAAAAAACCAAAGTATCTTCATTACTCAACTCCTTGTCATAATTACCATCGACAAATAAAGGGGTTCCCCTAACATCCAATACCCTTCCGTTCTTAGCATATGATATTTGAAAATTGCATGGAAAATCTCCTAAACAATTTAGAACTGACTTGACAGTTTTTCCATCAGGGTGATATTCGTATTGGTTGCCGATTTGTCGCCCCATAAAATAAAAAAAATGTTTCTGCAGTTTTCCATTGATGTCATAGACGTAGGTGTGTCCTTGTTGAAGATTATCGTGATACCAAGCCTCCGCACGAAGCCCCCGCCCGCGTTCGTAGTATTCCCTCCTATAACCAGACGCAACTAAGCTATCACCTTTTATTACAAATTGCTGCTTTGCCTCTAACCAATCATCATCATACCACCAGCGCTTTACGATAGTATCTACCTGTTCTGTCGATGTGCCTGATTCATCATTATCGTGTTTTTCATCCCCACAAGACCAACAAAGAAAGGATAAGGAGATTACACTTATCACTTTTGCATTAATTCCCATGGCGTTCTCTGATGCGATTAACAGAATCTGTAATTATTTGATTAAAGCCGGACGTGTCTAATTTCTCTCCTGTAAGAGGATTACGATACTGAATTGAAAAACCACTCAATCCTTTAGGAGAAACGTCGATTCTAAATGAACCTGGCTGCATTGGTTTATCCGGTGATTTAATTCTCGGATCTTGCCTTGGAGCATCATGATCGGTATACATATCAAAAGCCGTATGCAGACGATCCAAAGAGGATTCAAAGTTCTTTAAGGCATCAAAAAGACGGCTTCCTGTTTCATTGCCGCCTACATTAAATAATGTCAACAGCTCAGTTACATCCACCATCTGATCTAGGGCTCCCAACTTATATTCTTCACCACCGGCACCATTGCGCACAAAGAACAATATACCATGATCTTTCGTGTACTCAAATTCAATTGGTGGTTTTTCCCCCGGCAAGCTCCTGTCAAATTCCGCGATCTTGTCCAAAAGGTTCAAAAACTGCTTCTGGAACTCTGACAGCTCCGGCTCCCTTATCCTAGCATTTACATCCTTTATACGGAACACACGGGTGTTATCTTCGGCTGAACCGACTATTGCAGATAAAGCATTGTCTTGGTTTGTTATAGATCCTCCCTGTAAATTCAATTGGGCACCTGCCAAAATTATATCCGGATCTGTTATGTCTGGGTTAGCCGCAAGTAACGCCTCAACAGTGGTGCCATGTGCCTGGGCAATCCCAGACAATGTGGCTCCTTGGGGAATTGTGATTTGTTGCTGCAGATCATCCGGCTGCATACCTGTATTATCCGTCCAGGTGATCGGGTTACAATACCCATAGTTATACGGCGACCATTCCGGCATCTCTCCTTGTAGTGGGTCGGAGCTTGCCCATCGTACGAGCCATGGTATGTAGTACCTCGCCCCATGATAATACATTCCTGTTTCTTCGTCGCGTTCCTTGCCTGTATATCTATAACGCTTAATAGACTTCATACTAAGTAATAGCCTATTTATATTTATATTCATATTCCCTTACCCATTCTAAGCTATCTGGGAACGGTAAGCCAAACTGCTCAAAATCCGCAGGAAAAATCAACAGCTTGTTATTCTTGGGATTAACAGGATTATAGAATACAGGAAAGGTTTTTCCTACTAACAGGTATGCCCGATTTTTAGCAACCTTAGTAGTTCCACTAGAAGATTCTATACGGTGACCCTTGACGTAGAAAGTAAAACGGTAAGTCCCTCCTGCTCTCCCGAACTGGTCCACATACTTTGTTATAGTTCCTGTGGTTTGCCTGTAGTTGGAACGTAACGCTCTCCACTCTTTCCACCCCTGTATTCCCAGTGCCGTAAATATGACAACCACTGCCAAAAATATGATCAGAGAACGCCTGTTTTTTTTCCGCTTCGCCGCCCGTATCATCTCTTATCCTTAAATATTTCCTGAACAAAACTTCCTGATACCGTATTGCCAAATACACCCAATGCGTAGTTCGCCGTACCGTAGGAAAATCCTAATCCTTTTGCACCGAATGTTTCCAACATTTCACGCCGGGCACCAAAACTCCCAAAGGAACCTTTCAGCCAAGTGTTGCTCAACTTGCCAAAACCTATACCAAGCGATACTTCTGTTGCAAATTCTCCATAAGACTTTCGCCCTCCGAACGAACTTAAGATTGATCTTTCCCATTTGTCAGCAATAGTATATTCCCCTCCTGATCCCACAACAGATGATAAAACGTAGTTAAAGCCCGCCATGCTTGTCACCAAGCTGGTAATATTGTACTGTTTGTAGTCGGTACCATGTTTAGCGACTTCATAGGTAGCCGTCGCTCCAAAATTTGCAAGTGTACTTATGCCAAACTGGGGTTTGAAGAAATTAACAGCAGCCCTGCCACCTGCGATAAGCGCATCTGCTCCTACAGCTTCCGCAGCTACCGGCAATAAAAGCAATCCTGCCCCTGTGTACATAATACCCATGCCAATAACGTCAGCCGCATCACTGGCTGCCTGTGCCCTCATGGCACTCACCTCTTTGTCATTCCAGAATGGAACCCAACCGCCTTCACCGCCTTTCAGGCCCTGGTCAAAGTATGAATATTCCCAACCCGCCATACCTTCCAGCTCTCGGCGGAATATCCAGAAATTTGCCTGCTCTCCGGTTGCACGATCCGTAGCTGACACCTGGTACTGCGTTCCGTGTTCGTATATCTTCGGATCGCCTATCGGTTTAAGGTTTGCCGGATTTTCAGCCGGCCCTCCTTTAGGAGGCTCAGGAGGTTTGGGGTCATCGCCTTCTCCTGGTACTGTTCCTGTGGGGTCATTAAACGTGATTGGATTACAGTACCCATAGTTGTACG
>CAZWPF010000169.1:0-4044 GCA_964636205.1 uncultured Chitinophagaceae bacterium
TAATTGCAAAGGCTGCCTTCTCTAAGGCAGCCTTTTGATTAATAGCTTTTAGCTATACTTTTTTGCATTAGCTTATTGCTTAGCTATCTGTCTGGTATCTATCAATAGACCATTCTGCGACAGTTGTAGAAAATAGCTACCGGCGGGTAAATCTTGAAGAGATAGGTCGGTGTTGCCTGTTCCTTCTATTGCCGTTTGGATAATTGTACGACCGAATAGGTCGATCAAAGTTAGATTAACCATACCTTCATAGCCCGCAATGCTAACCGTCAATTCCTGAGTTACGGGGTTAGGATAAACTTTAATTGACCCATAATTATTAAGCAGATCCTTATTGCTCGTCGGTTTTTGTTCCGGGCAAGCTTGCGGACAAGGATCTACCCAATTAAAGATATTATTCTCCTCTTGGAAAGCGCCTCTGAATTCGAGGGACTGGTCGAAGAACACATCTCCCATGGACACCCAGGTGTAGTTGGCGTTTGCGATGTTTGGCGATCCGCTATTTATTGTATAATCAATTGGATCTTGCAACGGACATGTATAGCAAATACTTTCGTCATAGTCCGGAAGTGAGGTTTCAAAATTATTGTTCGCCATCGCACATCCACTTCCGCCAAAACTTTCACCTAACCATTGTTGCACATCGTCGGAACAACCCGGGATTTGATCCCAGTCGTTAACTGCAAAGTGGTATCTAGCATTTGTGATGTTTCCCAGAAAAACTGTCTAGTCCACCACTATGTCCCCGGTTGCTGTAAGAGCAATACATTGATCACCATTGTTAAAGACACCTGCTACATTCGCACCGGTACCACTGATTACCCCATTCCGGAATTTGCCTCTCCCGTTTTGTTCGAACCGGATACCGTCAAGACTGTTTTCTGCCATATCATCGCAGAACAATGAATGCAGGGCAGTATAGTTAGAAACAACAGGACTGGTATAAGGATCACCGATATTCAGATTTTCATAGTCAGGTAATAAATCGTTGTTCCAAATTAAGAAACTCGCTGCGTCTGTCTGAATATTTAATGCAGGATCGGTTCTTAAATCTGCAATGTTTTGCACCTTACTCGTATTACCTGAGGTAAAATGATAACCGTGCACTACACTGTTGATGTTCATCACATTTTTTATGTTTGGTGCACCTGCTTCCAGTAGATAGCCGCTACCGGCAGAATTGACCACCATTAAATTGTTTATTTGGCAACCTGTACCAGTTGCAATTAACGAAATGGCGTAGTCTTCACCTAGTTCATCAGGCGCACCTGCGAAATCGATTTTTAAATAATCGATTTGGATGAGGTTGTGCGTGGTATTTGTTCCGCCAGCAGTGGCCGTTGTATTGGGCAATTGGATAGATCCCACATTAGTTTCAGCATCACCTGCCAGTCTGATACCCACCCAGTCGCCCGGTGCGCTGGTGCTCCCTTGGTCGGAGGTAAATACAATGGGCTTATTGGCTGTGCCGGTGAAGTTGGCCACAGCGCCTGGTTCTACCACCAGGATTGCATCGGACTCGGCTAATACGGTCACGCCTTCCTCTATTTTTAGTGTCGAACCGGATGTGATTACATAGGCGCCCCGAAGGATATAGCATTGGTCTTCCAATAAGGTTACCGTACTATTGCCAGTTACCTGACCGGTTAAAACCGTTTGCGCCTGCAAGCTTTTGGAGCAGGCAGCAAGGATAAGCACGCAGCTTATTTTAAAAAGTAGATTTTTCATTTCTGAAGGAATTTGATTTAAAAATATTATTGAAGCCATTGAGGAATTATAGATCTCGATTCCTCCTCAGGTAAGAGTATTAAGGCGGGTGTTGGTCGCGCAGATCTGGTAATATGGAAAAAAAGGTTGCCATGACTTGAGGCTGAATGTTTGTCGGAATTCATATTGACAAAGCTGTCAATGATTTGCAACAAAAATTTCGCCTTACACAGCAACCTTTTGTGACTAAGAGTATATTTTTAGCTCAAATAAGAATTTTCACGTTTACTTTCTATGCTTGCTGGGAGTATCCCCAAAGAGTCTCATAAATGCTCGTGTGAAACTGCTTATATGAGTGTAACCTAACCTTAGGGCAATCTCGTTGATTGAAAAGTCGGTATTAAGCAACATTTCTCTTGCTTTCTCCAATCGCATTCGGGAATGGTAATGCCTCGGCGATTCATTAAAATACGCCTTGAAAGTTTTTTGTATCGTACTCACGGAAAGATGGTGTTTTTTTGCGAGTTGAGAAAGAGATAGTGGTTCGTCGATTTGTTCGGTTATAGATTCTTTAATTTTAAAAATAGTTCTGACCTGATAAGAGGAGAGTCCGGAGTAGAAATTGACAAGAGAGCAATTTAGGATGTAGTGGTGAATTAATTCCAGTAATTGCAAATCGAAGCTTTTTCGGTCGTGGTTTGTATCTATGGCCGAGTATTTAAAAAGCATCTTTAGAATATGATGCTCTGCCTGAGAGATACCTCCGGGAATTATTCCATTATTGGGAGGATTGCTACGAGTGGTTTCAATTAGCTTTCCCAAATTCGGATTAATATCGGTCAATAGTTTTATTTCTTCCAGATCCAGTTCGATATGTGCTGACCTATAAATTCCCGGTGAAAGTTGAACTTTAAGTTTTGGCGTTGCTGGGGTGATACAGAACAGGGAGGTGTTTTCACAGATGTTGATTCGATTTCCCATATTCAACCATGTATGTGCGTTACCTTGAAGCATATAATGTATTACACCCACTGACCCGTTTGGGTAAATATCGATATAATCATCCCGCTCGATGAAAAGATGATGTGTCCAGAATTTCCCAATGATGGATTGTGCTAATTGGGAGAATACTCCACCACAGTCTAGATACGTGTACGATCTTTCTGTAAGTGGGAGATAATAGTTGGCACAGTGGCTCGGAATAATTTGAGATGTTCTTGCATCCTCAGGTCGATGATCTTTATTTACAAATTTCATAGCATAATTAGTTTGAATTAACAATCTGTTTTCATTAATTATTAAAGGAAACTCAATTTCAGATTCCTCCTCGGAACTGATGTTATGATTTCGTTGACATTTTATTTTCAGGGAATGAGATTGGAGGAGCATTGCTATTGCAATGTTTCATGAGTACTCGGGGGCTGTAGTTGGGACTCCTCGATGCGATGGAATCTGTTGCATAGGAAGGCCATTTCACCATCCAGTCGGAAAAGACTAAAGAAATCGGTTCGACATATTGCTTTGCAACTGAAAAGGACAATACGAACGTTACACTTCGGATGGGAGTCGGTGTAGTAGCGTATATTATTTGCGGAATAACTTGGAGATGGATGTTATTGCAAAAAGTTGGGGCGGGGATGCGATAATTATAATGCCTTAGTTGCTTACCCGGGGGTGGTTTATCTTCCATTGTGATTCTTGCTATGACATGGATCCCCGGATGTCTCTTTTTATGGAACATGGTTGTAGTGTTTTTTAGATTAAACAAATACAACGGTTCGGGTATATCGCGATAGGTACAATAAATCCCGGTTAAGAATTTGGAAGATGTCTTAATAGAAATTTCAGGCATCACGGAACCGCCGGGATTCGAACCGTAATTAATTCTACAAGAAGCTTTTGTCGAAGATAGTGATTATTATTAATATTCAATGCGCTGAAAATCCGCTTAACTTAAAATGCTAAGTTTTTCTTTTTTAAGTCAAAAATTTGGGGATTTTGGTTAAAACTATCTTCTTTATAGTGTGGAATCGGCGTTGAATATCTCATCAATTAGATTAAGCTGGATCTATTTGACCTTAATAGATCTCAGATATTGGACAAAAGTGAACAATAATGAATTTTTTATTGTTTAGTAATGTATATTTGTGATTTATTAAACGAAAGCTTTGGATCCGTGATTTGCTGCTTTCGTTAAATTATTGCGATACTTCAAGGAAATTGAAGCCATTCGCACTTAGCGTCTCGCATTAGAAAACTGGCAATTTTCAATACCACGAGATGATAGGTGGAATTGCTCACGACCCGGGCGTGGGCTCACTTATTCGTGGTTAGGTA
>CAZWPF010000170.1:0-4027 GCA_964636205.1 uncultured Chitinophagaceae bacterium
CCTATAACAGTTTTCTCTCCGCCTTGTTCGGTGTAATTCTTAGTGTTATAGCTCATATTGCACCTCCATCACGCTTTCTGCTGGAGAACCTTGATAGCCTCCGGCAGAATCAATTTGCCATCGACACGTTGGGTTGCAACAAATCCGACTTGGCCAGTAACGGCATAGAGCTCGTTTAGTCTCTTAAATACACGTCCTTGGCGATCTGCTACCCAATAGTAACTAAAATCACCAAAGGCAATGGTCTTAGCTGCGGCTTCAATGGTAGGTACATATGAAGATGTGTACAATGGACGGTTGAGAATAGTATCAGGTGTCCCAGCCTGTAGTGATGGCTGCCATAGATACTGCCCATGACCATCCTTCAGTTTACGAATTGCCTTTATAGTAGCATCGTTCATAACAAATACTGCTTTATTACGGTAAGGTGCCTTTAAGGAGTAGAAAAGATCAAGCACCTCATCCATAGTGATTGCCGTAGCACTTGCAGTTGTAACACCAACTTGTGCTCCACCTGTAGTGGCGAGGATACCAGTTGGTTTGCCAGAGCCATCGCCGGTAAAAAAGGCTTCCTCCTCTTTATTTCCGATACGTCTTGCAAACTCTCTAGAAATGTACGCTTCCATATCAAATGCAGAGTCGTTAAGCAACTCCTCGGAAACCTTAATCAAAGTTGCCAGTTTATACGCCCCGATAGACACCTGACCAAAACTGTCGTCACTATCTGTGATAGTCCCTTCCTCGTCGACCCAGGAGGCAGTGCCTTTGGTGGCAACGACTGGGATTTTTCTGTCACCGGAAGAAGTGGTGATAACTTTGGCCAGTGAGCGGAAGATATTTTCATCCTCAAGTGCTTCTACAAGAGTGCGTTCAAATTCATCGGGAACCAGATAACCTCCTTCTGATTCTGTACCGATTTGCAGAGCATTTTTTACATTTGGGTCAAGCCCTTCTCCTGCACGAGTACGCATAGCACTCCAGAACGCTTTTTTGTACTCGTCGGACGCACGACCGGTCTTTTCTTCAGCTGCCTTGGAAGGAGCATTTGTAATGGGGTTGCTGGTTGCTTTGGAAAGTTCCAGGTCGATGGAAGCCTGACGTTCAAGACGCTCGATTTCTTTACCCAGTGCTATTACATCGTTCTCCATCTTCTCATAAGTAGCGGTATCCTCTGCGGACAGTAGTCCGTCACCACCACGTTTACTATCAAGGAATGCTTTCGCTGCATCCCAGGCTTTAGCGCGCTTTTCACGCAGTTCAAGAATCTTACTCATTGAAATTCCTCCTTCAAATTAGTGCAAAATTAAAGAAAGCCGCTTATCCAGCGACTCAATCGGGGTACCTTTTTTCGGTTTTGGTTTTTTGGGTATTTTTGAGAGCAATGAATTACACACGGCTGCACGAGAGAATATTAGGCCTTGTTCTATATTAAATGGAACACGATCTTCAACCTCTGTAAACAGGATTTTGTCAGCGAAGCCAAGCTCAATAGCTTTGTTTGCATTCATCCATGTTTCCGCATCCATGAGATGTGAGAGCTTTGTACGGGATAATCCGGTTTTCAGCTCATATGCATTGATGATGCTTTCCTTTACCTCATCCAACAAAGCCTTAGCACGGAGCATTTCTTCGCTATCACCGATGGCAATAGTCGAAGGATTATGGATCATTATCATGGATACAGGAGACATATACACATCTCCACCTGCCATTGCAATGACTGACGCAGCACTTGCAGCAAGCCCGTCAATCTTAACAGTCACATTTCCTTCGTAATCCATCAGCATGTTATAAATCTGTGCAGCAGCGAACACATCACCGCCGGGAGAGTTAATCCAAACTGTTATATTGCCAGAACCAGCCATCAATTCGTCCTTGAAAAGCTTTGGTGTTACTTCGTCACCCCACCAGGTCTCGTCGGAGATCTCTCCGTTGAGATAGAGGGTACGTTCCTGCGTGCTTTCATCTCGTACCCAGTTCCAAAATTTTTTCATTGGCCTTTAGCCTCCTTTTCATAGAAATTGCCTGCCTGTGAGAGAGGGAGCATATTGCCGTTGACAAGATATAAATCGCCACCTTCCTCGGCAGGGATACGGTTCATATCCTCCAGTTCACGGATGTCATTAGCAGACATCCAACCGTTCTGCCGAGCAACAGAATATCCGTTCATTCGGCTCTGATAGTCACCACGAAGCAGACCATCCACGTTAAACTTGATGAATATAGATGCTTTCTCGGAAGGCAAGAGCAGCGATTGTTGAAGGCTCTGCTCCCATCGAACTACCCACGGGTCGAGAGTGTATTTTACGAACTCTAATGATTGTTGTTCGATGTTTGAAAAACTTGATTTTTCGAGGTCACCCACCATGTGTGGCGGCACACGGAAGATACGTGCAATTTCGTTAATCTGAAACTTCCGTGTCTCAAGGAATTGTGCCTGCTCTGGTGGGATACCAATGGGCTGAAATTTCATTCCTTCTTCCAGTACGGCAACTTTGTGTGCGTTACCACTTCCTTGATAGGCAGTGTTCCAGCTATCTTTGACCCGCTGGATATCCTTGATTACACCGGGGTGTTCCAATACGCCACCGGGGTTTGCTCCATTTGCAAAAAATGTCGCACCGTATTCTTCAGTGGCAAGCGACATACCGATTGCGTTCTTGGCCATTGCTATTGGACTGTAACCAATAAGTCCATCAAAGCCCAGACCGGGTATATGAAGCACCTCGTCCTTACGGAGGTTGACATACCCGCCTTTCGGCTTTAGACTGCTTTCATCAACATCACGGTAATAGGTGTAGACCAGCTGCCCATTTTGAGCGCGGCTGACTTCCATCTTGTTGGGGAGCAGGGGATAGAGGGCAATAGCCTGACCACGGCCATTTCGGATAATTTGCGCGTAAGCATTTCCCCAAAGCAAAAGATGACTCATAAGTGTTTCTCTAAACACAAATGAAGTCATCTCTGGGTTAGGCTCGTTATGGAGGAGGTAGTACAAAGGATGCTGTGCAATTCGTTCTTTTCCACCGTCCAGGCGGTAGCGGTAAACGTGTAAAGGCAATCCAGCGATTGCTTCGGCCAATATCCTTACACAAGCATATACTGCTGTGGTCTGCATGGCTGTTCGCTCGTTTACCGTTTTGCCGCTAGTAGTGCCACCAAAAAGAAAATTATATCGACTTCTGCTTAAACTATTCTTAGGCTTGTCTCGTGAGCGAAAGAGTCTCTTGAATGGATTTATATAAACCACCTCCTTAAAAATGGGCATGAAAAAAGCACCTCCTGTTGAGATGCTTTAATTTCTTGGATTAGATTTTAGGCATTATGAATTCACCGTTATTTATTCGTTTCAACAAGTCATTCGCTGTTTTATATGCTTCAGGGAAATCATTTCTTAGTCTGTTCGAATTTGCTGCAACTTCTAAGGCCTGAATGCTTCTTCCTGAATTAATGATGCGCCACAGACAATTTACACGGGTGCGAGTACCGCTTTCGTATTTGTCGGCGTTCTGGCCATTATCGTAAATCTCTTCAATTAAATGCGTTTTCTTAACATCATCTTGGAGCTCGTCAATTCTCAAAAGAAATGCCTCCATATAAAGTGCTACAAACCATAAACCAGCAGAGCGATATGCATTTTGAAACTGTGCTTCAGAAATAGGTATACTCATATTTTTATCCCGCCTTCCCGTATTTTTTACAATTATATCACGGAAAAGTGTAGCTGGCGTATGATTTTAAAGAATCAAGGACGGCTACAAATCAAAATACTATTAGCCCCCTTTCATCATAAACACTTGAACCTGTATTGCCACCACACCTTATCGATCTATCTAATGCCATAATGGTAGCCACAGCACCGTCAATCTTCTCAGTGGACTTTTCCTTATCAGGCTTGATGTTACCTGCAGGATCAGTACGAATAAAAATGTTATCCATCATCCAGCGAAGTACCGGGTGACCACCATGTGCTAATTTCTGCTCCAGAGTAAGCTTCATTAGTTCCTTGGTAGGTGGACTCATGTCC
>CAZWPF010000171.1:0-3972 GCA_964636205.1 uncultured Chitinophagaceae bacterium
TATTCTATTTCACGCAAAGAGCGCAGAGAAGCCGATACATATTCTAAACCTTTGCATACCCTGCGAATGACCTTGCGTCCTTCGCGTGAACCTTTTTATTCCACTTCACGCAAAGAGCGCAGAGTAGCTACTACATGCTTCCTCTTTGCGAGCTTTGCGAAAATTAACTTTGCGGCCTCTGCGTGAACCTATTTATTCTATTTCACGCAAAGAGCGCAGAGAAACTGATACATATTCTAAACCTTTGCGTCCTCCGCGAATGGCTTTGCGTCCTTCGCGTGAACCTTTTTTTCTATTTCACGCAAAGAGCGCAGAGAAGATGCTGCGTATTCTAAACCTTTGCGTGCTCTGCGAATTAACTTTGCGGCCTCTGCGTGAACCTATTTATTCTATTTCACGCAAAGAGCGCAGAGAAGACGCTACATATGCTACGTCACTGCGTCCTCTGCGGATTAGCTTTGCGTCCTTTCCTTGAACTTTTACCTCACGAAAAGTTGTTCTTTTAAATCCGGCTAAATTCATTAAATAAAAGACAACTATTGCTTAAGTAGCCAAATGCCATTACATTTGTTTCCAAATTTCAATCCAATTCTTATGAAGAAAGCACTTCTTTTTTTATTGGCAGCGGGTAGTTTGACAAGTGCCTTTGCACAGTCTTCAGCGCCCCAATCCGGCAGTTTCCTTATCTATGGTGAGGCTGCATTCTCTTCCGTCAATGACTTCAATGACGATAAGGTGCTCAAATGGAATGTAACTCCGGGAGTGGGTTATCAGTTTAACAAAAATATGACTGTCGGTTTGAATCTGGGTTATGGACAATTTTCCAAGCAAGCTCCTGGTGCTCCGGATCCAACCGTTGTAACGAATTATGGTGTAGGCGCATTCTTTCGCTATACCTATCCTTTAAGCAATACCTTCTTCCTTTATGGTCAATTCGACGGAGGTTATAACGGGAATTTCACCGAAACAGGTGCCGCAAGATCCATGGAAGGTAATGGCTATTATGCCACCATCACTCCTGCAGTAGGAGTTCACATTGGCAGAGGTTATGCTTTGAACTTTGCAGTAGGTCATATCGGTTATCATGTCGAAAATATGAATCCACCGGCTCCCGTACCATCTACTTCTCGGAGCGAATTTGATGTGACACTAGGTCAGCAAATGAATATCGGTATTTCTAAAAACCTGAAATGCCGTTGCAACAAGGCTTCTCGTGACCCAATGAGTGGTATGAGAAATATTGATACCCGCAACGACTAATTATTGCTGAAATTAATAGAAAAAGGTGGCCAATATGAGCCACCTTTTTTATTTTGTGTATTGGCAAAATTAAATATCATGCGCCTTTTAGCCTGCTTACTGCTACTGTTCTGCACCAACATTAAAGTTTTCGGACAAACCGCAAAGGATTATCTGGATTCTGCTCAAAAATATAGGGGCAGTAATTTCAACAAGACCGCGACTTTCGCAGAACAATCATTCCGGCTGGCTATAGAAAAAAATGACTCGATCACCGCTGCGGCAGCCAGTTTCACTGCCGGTTATGGAAACTATCTCGACGGAAATTACGATGCGGCACTCCATTGGTATCTCGAAGCAGAACAGCTTTTTACGCTTTTAGCCGATGATACCAGTCTGGCATCGACCTATACCGAGCTCACCGTATTTTATTCTCGTCACCAAAAGTTCGACGCAGGAGATTCAGTCAGCCTCAAAGCTATTCATCTTGCCCTAAAACTGAAAGATGACAATAAATTGGCGAACGCGCATAATAACAGAGGATTACTCATGTGGCGAAACGGGAAATTGGACAGTGCGCTGGTCAATCTGAATAAAGCCTATGAACTATATAAAAATTTAAACGACCGAGTTGGGTTGTCGTATAGTCTCGACTACTTAGCCTCAGTATATGCGGATAAAGGAGCGTCTGAAAAAGCCTTGGATTACCTATATCAAAGTCGTGATCTGAAAATTGCTGCAGACGACAAAATGGGTGAAGCCATCGTCACCAATAATATAGGAGAAGCTTTACTCAGCGCCGGGGACCTTAATCAAGCAATCCGATTTTTTAAAGAAGCCAGGACTAAAGCAGAAGCGCTAGATTTTACAGATCTCGAAGCGCACACCTGGAAGATGGAAGCTACCGCCCTCGAAAAGCAACGTCGTTTTGCTGAGGCCTATTCCGCTATTAAAACCTATCAGGAAATAAACGGCAAACTGCTCAACGAAAAAAAGATCAAGGCAATCGAAGAATTGCAGACCCGATACGAAACTGAGAAAAAAGAACAAGAGAACATGTTGCTCCAACGTACCAATCAGGTACAAGCATTACAACTCACACAGCGCAATTATGCCATTTTTGCACTTTTAATAATCATTGGGCTTGCAATCGGCATCTTCTACTTGCTGTACACCAAACATCGAATGAGAGTGCAAGCAAGAATAGCACAAACTTTATTGGAACAACAAGAACTCAGGGCACAAGCTGTAGTAGATGCTGAAGAGCACGAACGCCAGAGATTAGCACGAGAATTACACGATGGTATCGGTCAGATGCTGGCTGCAACGCGCAGAAGCATTCAAATGTCCGCTGAAAATCCTGCCGCAGACATCAGTAATGGGCCAATAGCTTTACTTGATGAATCTATTCGTGAAGTGCGGCAGCTCTCACATAGCATGATGCCCCCTTCCATGCAAAATAAAGAATTGGTAGAAGCACTTTCCGAACTAACGGAACGTACACGCTATGCTACTGAATTGAACATTCAAACGGAATGGGTGGACATTGACAACCTTCAATTGGACACTACAGCAACCCTGATGCTCTATCGAGCTATTCAAGAAATACTGAGCAATATCATCCGGCATGCTTCGGCAACGCAGGTGCAATTTGATATGGTCAATCATGGATCTGAACTCAACATTATCCTATACGATAACGGCAAAGGATTTGACACCTCTGCCGTAAAAAAAGGTATTGGCTTGAACAATATCCGATCCAGAATCGCTTATCTGGGCGGAACCTTGCAGTTGGATTCAAAGGCAGGTGTTGGTACCACCTATATTATCGATTTGCCCTTATAACTACGTCAGTTAAAACAATAACGGCACAACCAGCCCGCTAATGTTGCAGCAGAATTGTATGGGACCGGCGTAGACCATTTGCTAGATTCATATTGATTAGGTAAACCCCTTCCGTCAGCGTACTGAAATCAAAAATTATTTTATCATTGTCACTTTTATTCCAATCAACGGCTATGTATCGTCCTGTAACGTCAGTCACATAAACAGCTGTCACTTCTTTGTTCAACTGATCACCCTGCACCACCACATAGCGTGAAGTGGGATTAGGATATACCTTCCAATCCGATTGCATTTTTTCAAACTCATCAACACCGGTGGGGAAAGAATTAATCACTACCAATTGATTAATTGGAGGCTTGACCATAGTTTTTTTAGTGCCTTGCTTATTGGGCCATTGAACTACTATGGAGTCAATCGACTCAGAATCTCCCAATCCGAAATTCAAAACAAAAGGTTGCTGCCCCATGTGCATCCCTCGACCTGCCATGATCTCGCGCATCTGCATCTTACCATTTCCGTAATACACATAAATCCGACTACCAATGGCGCTCCGATTGATCCCGCTACCTACGTGCGGCTGTAATTTTACGGCTACCCAATTGTTATCCTGTCCGATATTATTGCGCCAGATATTAAAATAGACACTACCGGCTGCAACAATGGCAAAGTCATCATCGCCGTCCAAATCCAGATCAAAGGGTTCGATTACCGATGAGCCCTTCATATCGGCTACGAGCAAACCCAGAGCACCGGTCACATCTTTGAAAGAATGATCTTCCATCTGCTTCCAAAAATAAGTGCGATCGGTAAGAGGAGCATAGGATGCCTGTGTCATGATTAAATCCTTAAGCCCGTCGTTCTCAAAATCCAAAAACGCTCCGTCATAAT
>CAZWPF010000172.1:0-3965 GCA_964636205.1 uncultured Chitinophagaceae bacterium
GGCACTCGAAGGGATTGTCACCCTGAGGCTCTCGAAGGGATTGTCACCCTGAGGCACTCGAAGGGATTGTCACCCTGAGGCTCTCGAAGGGATTGTCACCCTGAGGCTCTCGAAGGGTGTTCCAAAGGAATCTGCATGATCCCCCTACGATAGCCCAAACCTAGAAGCCCTGCTACGGACAAACGATCTTATAAAACGTATAGCTCAATCGTACGCCGAGGTAATAATACATATCCTTTAAGGCGGGGTTACCGTTTTCATATTTATTCAACGATACCTCTTCCCCACCGAAGTCGTCTAGGTAATCGGTAAAGGTTTTGCGGGCGCCAAATTCCACGCCCACGCTCCAGGGACGCTTGAATTCGTATTTTACGCCAATTCCGAAAGGTAAAACCAGGGTTGAAGTTGAATAAGAGCCGGAATTAGGTCGGGGTGAAAAAAAGGTATACCCTACCCCTCCGAACACGTAGGGCGTCCAATTGAGCGCCCGACGACTCTCTTTGTAGTCTAAAAAATTATATTCAGTGATCAGACTTCCCTCCAACAAAAGGGTCTTAAAAGACCGGTCGCGCAACTGCTGATATTGATTGTCGGCGTAAACATCCGAGGCCGCGATCCCGGCAACTGCTGCTTGGGCTCGGAAGGTAAAACCGCTCTTGAGGTTATACCGTACAAAAAGATCCCCACCGGGACGAAAATTTCGGATTTGAAACTGGGGGGATATGTCTCCCGTATAATTCGCAGCCGCCAGTCCACCGCCCACCTCCAGTTTCTGACCTAACAGGGACGGTGCAAATTGAGACAGGCAGGTGGTGATCAACAACACGCAGCGGAAAATCCGGGGCAACATCGGCAATCGTTATTTGAGGGGCGGACACTTTACGGAGGGTCCTAATACATAAATCAATTTAATGGTTCCAGTCATATAGGCATCCGCACGGTTAGGCTTAGTACCTCGTGGTCCAATTAGGACGGGATACTGTTGTAGATAGGCGTAGGGATCCTGACTGGAGCTTAATCCCAGGTATTCTTGTAACAAAGCGGTACGATCGCGCTTAGGTTTACGTGCGGGGATGACCTCAAACGCTCGTTTAGAGAGCTCCATGCCCGTAGGTTCAGCAAAGGTAGAAGGGTCGGGATAATTCATTTGGGACACATCGTCCAGGTAATCTGAGTTGGTAAATCGGAAACCAAGTTCTGCCGATATGTCAAACTTAGGATTCACTTTATAACGTAACCCGAAGCCGATAGGGAAGGCCACATTAACGAGCGAGTACAATTTAGGACCGTCCACCTGTCCTTGACCTTCCGTACCTAGGGGTTGAAGGGCTACCCAGCGTTGTTTTTCCAAGGTCTGTGGATCGACAGGAAGCCTCGCCTTCGGATTGTGGGCAAATAAAGCCACACCTCCGAAAACGTAAGCGCCAAACTGGGATCGACGATCATAACTACGTCCATCGGGCGTTATCTTGTAGATCCCTACCGCAGCTAGTTCCTTAATGTCATTTCTAAAATGGAGGTTCCGGAGGAACAAGTTATTGTTCACCTTTCCTCGATTTTGGTTCATCACAAAATCGTCCCCGGCGATTCTCGCCCAGGTTAAGGAAGCACGTGCAGCAAAACGAGGGGTGAAATGCCGGGTATATTCTCCGGACACATTCCAACGTATCATTTTAAAGGTAGAACCCACCACCCTACGATAGGCCGCTAAATCACCATAGTAACTCGATGTACCCACGCCGAATCCCACGGTAGAATAGGGCACAAAATAATTCTTGTAACTCTGGCCATAGAGGTCTGACGCAACCGTAAAAACCGCCCATAACCCCAGGACAAACCCTTTATTCATCCACTTCCTACCCAGTTTTGTCCCCAAAAAATGCATCTTCATAGATTTCTTGTAAAATTCTTTTTATTTACGGCAAACCGAGATTAAAACGTTCCAAAATCCCGGTCTATTGCATGAACCGTTCAAACCTGTGCTTCAACGGGATCAGATTACCCAAAAAGTCATGCCAGTGAATCAGGCTTTTCACTAGGATTTGACTATTTTTGGCTAAAACAACATATTTTTAATAATGCTTGAAACCAAAGGTCTCACGTATTCCTATCATTCTTCTAGGAAATTTACCTTCCCGGATATTAGCTGTCCGGATAATCAGTCGTTACTGATCCTGGGTCAGTCGGGCAAAGGTAAAACAACCTTGTTGCATTTGCTTGCACTTTTGTTAAAACCCGAGGGCGGCACGATAAAAATTGGTGGTCAGGAGGTGACAACGATGACCCCGACGCAACTGGCTCAATGGCGGGCTGAACAAATCGGAATAGTGTACCAACGAGCCCATTTTGTAAATGCGCTTTCAGTTGCCGACAACCTCCATATCGCGAATTACCTGGCCGGTCGCAAACCTGATCGACAGCGGGCTATTTACCTGGCCGAGCAATTGGGCTTTGCTGACCATCTCCACAAACGGACGTATCAGCTTAGCCAGGGTGAGCAACAAAGGGTGTCCATTGCCAGGGCTTTAATGAACGCCCCCACCTTGATTTTAGCCGATGAACCCACGTCCAGTCTCGATGACCTTAACTGCGAGCGGGTTATTAATCTCCTCAAAGAACAATCGAGTCAAATCGGCGCTAGTTTGATTGTGGTGACCCACGATCAGCGCCTGAAAGATACATTCCAGGATCGGGTCTTTCTATGATCCACGTCAGGATATTTCATATTTGAAGATAGCTTTAGCGCATTACTGTATAGAAGATGAATTTATTAAATCTTAGTTGGGCCAACCTTCGGGATAAAAAACTGAACAGTTTTCTGAGTGCCTTGCTTCTCACCTTAGGGATAGGTATTATCTCCCTATTACTCCTACTTAACAAACAGCTCGACGAGCAGTTCCGTCGCAATCTCAAAGGCATCGACATGGTGGTGGGAGCTAAAGGCAGTCCGCTGCAATTGATCCTATCGTCCGTCTATCAGATCGATGCCCCCACGGGCAATATTCCCTTGGAGGAGGTAGAGCGGCTTCAGAAGAATCCCATGGTAAAAGCGGCTATTCCCCTTTCCATGGGCGACAACTATCGGGGTTTCCGCATCGTCGGAACGACCGAAGATTACGTAACGCATTTTGAGGGAGAACTGGAAACCGGAGAACTCTTCGGTGAAAGTATGGAGGTAACCATCGGGTATAAGGTGGCCGAAGGCACCGGACTCAAAGTGGGCGACACCTTCGCTGGCTCACATGGCTTTGACCAAGAGGGCGAAGCCCATGGCGATCATTTGTATGTGGTGAAGGGGATTTTTAAACCTTCGGGTTCGGTACTCGACCAGCTCATCCTTACCCCTCTTAACAGTGTATGGGATATCCACGCCGATCATGACCATGGGGAAGATGAGGAAGACCATGAAGAGGTGGCAGAGGTCACCAGTGCATTGATCACTTTCCGGAATCCCATGGCTTTGATGACTTTGCCCCGTATGATCAACGAAAACACCAAGTTGCAATCGGCCTTACCAAGTATTGAAATCAACCGACTGATTGAGCTACTCGGCGTTGGTATTGAAACCTTACGTGCCCTCGCCATTCTGATCATGCTGATTGCGGGCGTGAGCGTTTTTGTCTCCCTCTACAACTCATTGAAGGAGCGGAAATACGAAATGGCATTGTTACTTTCGATGGGAGCCACCCGTACCAAATTATTCTTCCTGTTGTTATTTGAAGGGTTGCTATTAGCGCTAATCGGTTTTATTGCCGGCATTGGCTTGAGTCGTTTAGGATTATGGACCTTCAGCAAAACGGCAGAGCGTGATTTCCATTATTCTTTCAGGGACTTTTCGATACTTTCGGAAGAGATGTATTTATTGGTCGCCGCCATCATCATCGGTATTCTTGCCGCCGCCATTCCTTCTTTGGGGATTTACCGTATTAATATTTCCAAGACCCTGGCGGAGGATTAGCCTCGAT
>CAZWPF010000173.1:0-3861 GCA_964636205.1 uncultured Chitinophagaceae bacterium
GATACTACTGGCCATCCAGCTGAATGTTCCCGTGGATGGAACCGAGGTCAATCGGTGTGTTTTGAGCGAACAACTCAAGTGTCAGGAAAGGCAATGCAATAAGCAGGACGTAAAATCTCATTGTAAATCCGGAGGTGAAGATATTAGTTGACGAGTTCCTTTACTTTCTCATACAATTCGAATTCATCGCCGGGAGCGTAATTGTTGTGTTGCCAAACGATTTTCCCGTTGCCATCTACCAGAAAGGTGTGGGGCACATTGTTTACGTTCATGGCACGTTTCAGATCGGCATTGGAATCGATGTACACTTCGTAGCCCCAGGCAGCACCATTTACATAGGGCACCACACGCGATACGCTTCTGGCATCATCGATAGACACAGCAATCAGTTTAACGCCGGTTTCTTCTACCCAGTCGGGATACACTTCGGCAATATTGTTCAGCTCGCGTTTGCACGGCATGCACCAGGTCGCCCAGAAGTTGATGATCATCGGTTTTCCGTCGTTGTAAAAAGTATCGGAATTGACGGTGGTACCTTTTAAATCTTTAAGCGCTACCGAAGGCACTTCAAATTCACCAAGCTGTGCAAAAGCACCAACTCCCATGAGACACAAAGTGAAGGTTACGATAAGTTTCATTACTGAGGGTTTTTAAAAATTGCAGGTAAAAACAATAAGCAGGCCGTTTAACGGAGCTACAAACAGATGTTGATTTAAAAAAAGAATCAGCAGCGAAACAGGTTGAGCCGTTTAGCTGCTGATTCAGCAAAGCATATGTTTAAGAACTATTTGTTGACAGCTAATTTTCTAACAACACTGGCTTCTCCAGCCCGGATGTTGAGCAAATAAATTCCAGTACTGATAGTTTCAAAATCTAGATTTTTATTGAAAGCACCAGCAGGTTGACTACCGAGATTTTCAGAATAAACCACTTTTCCGGTTAGGTCATGGACTTCAATGCTGACATCTGCCGATTCACTCAGCGAAGTTTGAATGGTAACCTGATTTATGACAGGGTTCGGGAAAATGAGCAATGAATTCCCGAGTTCATTTTCATTAATAGAACTCGCCATGGTTCCTTCGAATTTACCATCAACCATATCGAGGTATTGTGTGCCCTGAATAATTATTTGGTTGGTAGCTACATTTCGGACTTTGTACGATCCATTACCATAAGCACAGCAAAATCCGTCGCCATAATAGTCAAATAGTTCAAAAGTATAACAGCCGTTGGCAGGAATTACAACTTCTTGATTATACGTTTGTCCATTTCCATAGGTGCCTGAACCAACAGGGGGAGGGAAATTGCCTGTGCCATAATTATTCTCCACATTAGGATTACCTCCTTCGGCTATTTTATTACCTCCTTCGTCCATTATGCGCCAATAGGTTTCATTACCGTAGTTGTCGGTTACAATTGTCACCAACACCACATCCCCACCCTCCGGAGCTACTTCCAATGAAACGATGGTGTTACTGACTTCTTCTTCATTGTTTTCATTATTGGTGTTAGCGACAGTTATGGTAAGTTCGTTGGTACCTTCCTGGGTCTCGAAGGAAAATTCATCCATTGTGATCGTTTCTTCGGACATTAATTGTAGGTCACCTGTCCAGTTTACGACTGATTCCACACCGTTGATTTCGGCAATAATATCACAGGATGTCAAATTCGCATTACCAGTATTACGAATTGTAAATTGTGGAGCAATGGTGTTACTACCGCTACAAAGTTCTGAAGGCGCAACTACATTCAGAAGGGTAGCAGCATTGTTAAGATTGGATTCAAACTCCGCGTTATCGGCTCTTGCTGCCTGAAGCACTTCTTTATTCGCATCGTTCTGTACAAAAGCTACAATGGCGAGCTGGCTGAAATCATACACATTTTGATGTGTCCATGATTGGCTAAATGACTGACTGTCCCCGGGAACCCAGGAGTTTTGTAAACTAAGTCCGTTGGTGTTTGGCATGAATTTTTTCATCACATTATAAAACGTGGACTCACCGTTCGTTCCCGGTGGTGAATCGAATGAAATAACACGCTCAACTACTACTATTCTTAACCGTAGATTACTTGCATTTATGGCTTCAGTACAAGTAACAGTCACATCAGCGGTAATAGTGCTGGGAGTTACAGAATAGGTAATGTCGATTTCGAACGGCGAGGATACCGCATAACGGTTGTTGATCATAGACGCGGAATAGCCCGCCGGAGCTCCATCGTAGGCACTCCCGTTAAAGCCGGGGTACGAGCCGTTCGGAATAACGCCGTCTATCATAGCCGTCGGAACACCATTGTTGCCGTAATAGTTCGCAAAACGGGTGTTAGCCTCGGTCGGATTGTGTTCGTTCATAGGGTCATAACCTGGAAAATACCACTGATAGTGGATGGCAACGTGCTTATCGTCCACCGTATTTAACATGGAATGAAAACCCGGATTCTGAGCGGCACATGGTCCGCAAGATGCGTTGGTGCCTTTTTCTATTAATACCTTTCGCTGTGACTGGGCATGTATATTTTGACCCCAAACAGTAATAAAGGAAAGAGTCAATAAGAAGTAAAGTCTTTTCATGGCCTGGAATGTATTTGGTTTTTTCGGTGGATTAATGCATCCAAAGGTGCAGAATTAGATCGATATTATAGTTGGGTCAAATGTAGGTTATGAATACCGAATTGGATAATTATTGAACTGCTGTTCATGATTTCTGTTTTTAAATCACACACAGAGGATGATGTAAGTGGTAGGATATTAATAGTTTACAAGGGGAAGGCGAATAAAAGGAGCGAAAGGAATGTTGCTTTCCCACTTGTTCGTCGAAATTTCGAAAAAAGTGAAATCTTGAAATGGATTGGCTACATTTGGATCAGCCATTTACTAAAGAGTATAATTGCCTGTGGGCGAAGTTAAAAACGTATGAAAAGATTAATTACCAAACACAACTTGTTGCTTTTTTTATGTCTGATTGGTTCCTTGGTGAGCGCCCAGGCCCAGATTGTAATCGCACCAAGTCCGATAGAAGTAAACGTACATCCGGCCGCTTTTGAGGGCATAGCACATTCTTTTGTGACTAATAATGGTGCCTCAGACGAATTTGTCTGGGAGCGAAATGTGATTTCAATTACTGAAGGTTGGAAAAGTGCTGTTTGTGATGTAGAAATGTGTCACAACGATCAGGTTTCCAGTATGGAATTTCCCTTAGAATCGGGTGAATCCGGGGTCCTGGATGTTCACGTTTATCCATATGGCTTTGTAGGATCAGCAATAATAGAAGTGGTGGTCACATCTCTTAGCAATCCTGATATAACAGCGACTGGTGTTTATTACTTCAACCAGTCCGTTTCTGTTCCCGAACGACTTTCCGAAGCCATTACCCTATATCCTAATCCTGCCATCGACCAAATCTTCATCGGAGAGGGGGAGAACGTGGACCGCATTGAGCTGTTCAGCCTGTCAGGAAGAAAAGTCCTTGATGCGCCGTTGAACAATGAGCGCGTTGTTTCGGTTGGTCATTTATCTACCGGCACGTACATTGCCCGCTTGTTCAATGCATCCGGCGAGCAGGTATCAAGTAATTTAATGATTAAGAAATAGTCTTCAAGACCATATAAACGAATGAACGCTGGAAATCTTCCGGCGTTTTTTGTTGGCAAAAAGCAGTTATCCGGGGTCGGGCTCATGCCATCAACACGGCTATATTTCCTACTTTCGCAGATCACAAAATATTGAGCAAAGTGAAAATCAGAAGTAAAGAGGCGCTGGAGTATCACGAACAGGATCGTCCCGGTAAAATCCAGGTCGTTCCAACTAAGCCATACAGTAGCCAGCGCGATCTTTCACTGGCGTATTCACCGGGAGTTGCAGAA
>CAZWPF010000174.1:0-3763 GCA_964636205.1 uncultured Chitinophagaceae bacterium
AAACTTCAATTCGTGCCAGCGGTACGAGATCATCGAGAACGACAAGCTGGAGCTTTTTGTTTCGCCGGCATACAAGGAGAGGATTGTAATCAGCCAGAAGCGGGCACCGGCTTTTAAGGCGTGGATTGGAAGGTGACAAGGGCCTGTCACGGCCCAGTCTATTTATGGCTGTAGTTTAATTTAGCGATTATTCGTATCTAGTATTCATGAACAGAGAATCGATACTTGAATATTATCATGGTTTGTCAGCAGCGGAGCGGTCTTCGCTGTTGAGTGATCTGGAGCGTATTGAAAGCGCTCCCTCACCTGAAGATGCGATCAGCCCCTGTGACTATCGCCGTCATCTTTTAGACAACAAGCAGGGAGCATGCCCTCATTGCGGGCATACCTCTTATGTAAAATTTGGTGTTGACAAAGGGGCGCAGCGCTATAAGTGTAAGTCTTGTAAGCGCAACTTTACCCAATATACCGGCACCTGGATGGCGGGTTTACATAAGAAGGAGAAAATAGAGGCCTACCTGAACTTGATGCTAGAGCAAAAGAGCCTGGACAAAATCAAGGTGGAGCTTAAAATGAACAAAAAGACCGCCTTTGATTGGCGTCATAAGATATTGTCGTCTTTGCGGCATACCGATGAAGGCCCTTTCAAAGGAATTACCGAAAGTGATGAGACTTTTTTTCGGCATTCCAAAAAAGGGAGTGCTGTTAAAGAAAGAAAGTCTCGCAAGCGCGGCGGGGATTTTCATAAAAGAGGGATCGGTGAGGATCAGATTGCCGTGGTGGTCACATTGGATCGTCAAAAAGAAATGGACGCGAGTGTGGTAGGTAACGGGCGACTGGAAAAATCCGGCATAAAAAAGGCGATTGGGACCAGGATTACTGATCAGACGATCTTGTGCACGGATTCTCATGTTAGTTATAAAGGCTTTGCAGCCGATCATAAGTTAGAACACCACTCTTTAAGGAACGATCTGAAACAAAAGGGTCAAACAGGGTGTATACCACATTCAACATGTAAATTCCGCCCACAACCGGGTAAAAAAAATGGATTGATCATGAGTTTTGGGGCGTAGCCACCAAGTACCTTCAACAATACCTGAATTGGTTTAGGATCAAAGAAGTCCTGAAAGAAAGTAAAAACAAAGTCAGGGATTTAGCACAGATGACGGCCAGGGATACTTCGGCCTACAATAGGTTCAGGGATATTCAGAATCAATATCAAATGATAACTTCATCGCAATAATAAACTACAGCCTCTATTTATTACTTTTCCCTTTTAAGGCTTTGATTAGTTTTTCAAGCCGTTCTATTCGGCAGCGTTCGGCCTTCAAGATATTATCGTATATGTCAATTAACCCATCACTAAAATCGGACTCGAAATAATTGGGTTCCCTTCGCCAATTCGGAAGACTTCTAAGCAAGTAAGGCGTCTCGGGCAGATTTCTAATAAATTCCGAATCGCATCCAAGGATATCGCAAAGACGTTCCAAATTATTTTCATCAACCTCTTTCGAATTTTCGATCAATGAGTAGTTCTGTTGCGTCATCCTTAGCCGTTTGGCAATTTCTTGCTGTTTTAGGCCGCAGAAATTTCGAAGACGACGTATATTTTGTCCAATATGCATTTTACATAGGTTTAGTTGTAAATTACGAATTATCGGTAAAACACAAGCAGTTTCTTGTAAAACACAAGGGATATGGCTATCATATGAAGTCGCATTTCAGTATGTTTAAGTTCGTTTTACGTAGTTACACGAAATGGGCTTTGGGAATTGATGCCCGCTAATCTACATTGATCAAAACCAAAACTACTAACCAAAGTGGGCTGACATAATTTCAAATAGCCTAAAAAACAATAACCAAAAACCAGTTTTATGAAAAATGCACAACTAAAATTTATACTTCTCCTCTTGTTATCAGCAGGAACCACGAAATCCAATGCCCAATCTTATGCCTCTATATTCAGCCATGGAGAATACGGCACTTCTTGGATCCATAGTTGGTACAACCTCGACTTCGGTGGATTGTCCACATCCAGGTATGAAAAAGACACCCTGGTTCACGGAGTTCTCTATAAAAAGGTCATCCTCCTGACGTCGCCTAATTCCACCTTTCCCGGGGGATTGTTCCGAGAAGACACGGTGGCGGGGAAAGTTTGGTACCGGGATATCGTTCCATTCCAAAACCCCATGGATACTCTGGAACGTCTGGCTTTCCAGTTTGATCTTCAGGTGGGAGACACAGTGGATCTCAGCCGGGCTGGCTATGGCCCCACCTTTCCCCATAATACCGGTGTGGTCGACAGCATCCGCTGGATTAATGGACTAAAGTACATCTACTTCAACCAATTCGTCCAGAACGAGCCCATCACCTTTATCGAAGGGATTGGATCCAATCTGGGTATTTTTTGGAAGTCGTCTATCCATTCCGGCACCAATATTCTGGAGCTGCTCTATACTTACCTGCTTTGTTCCTATAAGAACGGCATGAAGACTTCTTACCATAATCTGCGCTATGATGGAAACTGCCAACCCGATATGGAAGTGGTGAATCCCGGGGATAAGATATCCATGGGGTCTTTGACCAAGCTCTATCCCCAGCCAGCCAAGGGCACCGTAAAAATCGACCATTCAGGGAAGCCCATCATAAGGATTCAGATATTCACCGCTGAAGGGAAATTCCTTCGCAGCATGAGTGGAGAGAACATCACCCAATGGGACGCCAGTAATCTTTCTGCTGGCCTTTATTATATTAAATTATTCTCTACAGAAGGCTATCTGACAAGTCGACGCCTGATCGTCCACTAATTTTTAAATACAAAAAACCAGTTAATTATGAAAAAATCACTAACGGTGTTACTCCTTTGCATGTTCGCATTGAAAGTAACAGGCCAAAGTATTTCATTCTACCTTCATGTTATGGATAATGAACGTATCATTTCGTTTAATAATGGGATCCCAGTGTTTGATGATCCGAAAATCAATAATGTATTTTCGAGTTATAATGTAACCTACTTTGCTAAAGCGTTTCCATTATCGAGATATGAGTACCTTCAAAATATCTATAAGATTACGGCGGATTCAATCGGCTTAGCGCAAGAACTCGTTAATTTGGACAATATACTCTTTCCAGCATACGAACGAATAGGAGAAGTTGTCCCCTTAGGAGCATACTATCCCAATGACTGGAACGATTATTGGCCTAACGATACCGGGGCTCTGGGCTTTGTTAACGCCCCAGAAGCTTGGGATATTAACAAAGGGGATACGAACATTATCATTGGACTTTCCGATTCTTATTTCGACTTAGATCACGAAGATATGCAGGGGCAGTATGCAGAGGTAGGCTCTAATCACTTGCCATCAACAGATGTAAACCACGGATCACTGGTAGCAAGTTTAGTTGCAGCTAAAACCGATAACGGGATTGGCATATCAGCCATAGGTTTTAATTGCAGACTATTTGCAACAACTCAAAAAGGCGATGCTGAAAGTTTGAGAATGGCCGAACGTGATAGTATAAACATTAGGGTGATAAATGCCAGTTGGCTAAATACTATTTATTATGACTTTTTTTTCAATTCAACCGCACCATTTACTTCCCAAGGAATTTACAACGAAATTTATGAACAAGGTGTCGTGATGGTAGCCGCTGCGGGAAATGCACGATTAAGCCTTGAAAAACACGCGCGATCATATATATTTCCCGCATCATATGACCATAATATTTCGGTCTCTAGTGTAGGTTATGAATCGGAAAGTGT
>CAZWPF010000175.1:0-3687 GCA_964636205.1 uncultured Chitinophagaceae bacterium
AGATATTGGACCTGCCAGTGCTGGATCACATCATCCTGACCCCCGAAGGCACCTATAAATCCTTTGCCGATGAAGGAATGATGTGATTTTTATGGTAGCCGCTGATCAGGTTAAGGTCAGCGGCTTTTTTTTTGTTCATTGACAAATGATCAAAATAATGAGGTTATGATTGGCTCATTTGCTTAGGCCGTGTGCATACGACGGGCAATTTATCTCAGCTGAGAGTGGTCCAAACCCCATGCAAGTCCAGCTTGTCGTATATCAATAAGGATCGGAGCTTTGAAATTGAAGCCTTCAATATAAAAACCTGTCACATCTTTTTTCTTTCAGGCAAACCAGTGAAAACTGATCGGTAGAGACTACGCGGAGAATGGCATCCTCCCCAAAATGGTGAGTTACCAGATCAATGTCGTCGGTCAACACGTATTCGTAACAGAAGGGGCGGTGCGTGTTTTCCAGGGTTGCAAACTCTTTTTTGTAAAAGATATAATTGAAATCTGCATCGACTCCCGTAGCTGCCTTCAAAGCGGCCTGATAAAAATAGAATCCCTCGCCGTTATGTGACATAACACCCACTCCCGGACTTATTCCCGTAATCTCTGTAAAAAGCGGTTGGAAATGCGGATATTGTTGATGGATATTCATAAAGTACAACTCCGCGCGATCAGTGGTGAAAACATTTCTTTTGATCGGCAGATAATACCCGAGATCGTCAAGAACTTTAAACGTATTCCGGCGTTTATCCAAGTCTGGAAAAGATCGCAATGGGTAACACCCGTTCTGGTCGGATTCAGAAAAATCATATACGTCAGCCAGCCGATTTCTATAGCGATCTGCTTCCTCAGATGAGTTAAAGCAAATGACCGAAGGGATATGCGCTGAGACCTGTTTCGCATAATAGGGCAGGGTAAAAATGGGTTTGGAAGGATTTCCGAAGACGAACAGCAGAGAGGAAGCAAATAAAGAAAAAAGAATCAGCGCCTGAAGCAATCTGTGCGATCGGATCAACATAAACCCAATTAGTATCGAACCCATGACAAAAAAAGGCATATGGGTGCGTGTACTCCATAGTTGGAACTTTAAAAGGGAGCAAAACAGAAGGAATCCACAGATTCCAAGTATCCAAAATATTTTGATGTTTCGGTTACCCCTTGTGAATCCCAGAACGACAGTAAATAGGAGCATCAAATAGAAATGCAGCGTATTAGGGATCATGTCTTCATGGACGGAATATCGGACCGAAAAAGCATCTTCCGATATCTCCGGCTGGTTGACGTCTACTCCGATCAGGTCGTGTATCCGGCCGATGTTACGTTCTATCTCACGGTTAAAACCGGTATATGGAAGGCTTAGGTGGAGACTACTGTTCTTGATGAGATTTGATAAGGTGAAAACTGCTTTGTGATCGTCGGCTGAAAGCTTCTCAGCTAAAAAAGGAGAGCCTTTAGTCGGGCTGATGATATTGCCAAACAGCTCATAATTTCGTTTTGAAAAGGGCAAAAATACTGCGATTAGACAGGTCAATGCTATTAGTAATACCGAAATGGAGCGTCTGAGATGATGAACCTTCAGATAGGATATGCCAAAATAAATACAGAACGGTAACGCATAGAAAAAAATGGGGTATTTGGTAAAGGCACCAAAGCTTAAGGAAAGACTCATCCCGATTAGAGAAATCCATGAGAACTGTTTCTTTAGCCGGTAACCAAAATACAGAAAAGAGGCAAAAAAACAGCACGCTACATAATCTACCTGTGTGGTTGTCAATTCGAAGATGCCCACAGGGAGCGTAAGCAGGACAAAGGCGGCAATAGCTTGTCCTCGCTGAGAAAGTCCAAGTTGACCGGCCAGAAGGCTTGTGGCGGTGAGACAGCCGATACCGGCGAAAAACTGGACCAGATTGACCAATTGATCCGAGCCGGTTACCAGGTAAACATTCAATACAAGGTATTCAGCAAACACGTTGTGATAGAGTTGCTGGATGAACGTAGTGGGAAAAAAGTCAACGTTGCCGTAATGGACCCAGGCCAGAATACGGTGTAAGTGATAGCTATTCGAATCGAAATTATTGGGTGGCGTAAAAATAGCCAGCATAAACAAAGGCAGGATAATCAGCGCACTACAGAAGAAGAGTACTCTGAAAGCTCTTTGCCCCAGCAGTTCACGAACGCGATGTTGGATTGAAAGAGGATTCGAAATTCGCGAGGGGGGGAGGGTAAAACGGTAGAAAACAGCAAGTTCTGCGATAAATATACTGGCCCAATAAGCCCGGGCGGTGAAAGAGTTGATGGCGTCGAACAAGGAAAAACCTTCCGTATATATCCAGCACAAAGCACTACTCCATAGGATTAACCAGAGGATCTGCTCGCGCAAACCGACAGAGCGAAGAAACTGTTTTATCAGCATAAACCGTAGGGCGAGCGCGGATATGCCGGCGAAAAGTATTAGTACAAACATCGTCTACTATTATTCAATTCCCTTATTCTACCTAGATAAGCTTCGGTTTTACTCGTCGCGAATATAGGAAAATTAGCCGCTATATAGTATAACCGCTTATTTTAACCACGATTTGAGGATCTTGGTTAATTAAATTTATTGATAGTCTGATTGCATCTTATTGGGATGCTACGTTTGAATACAGCAATTGATTCCTATCTCACCAATTTTTAACAGAACACCGGTTTCATGAGAAATAAACATGAACCTAAACTGACTGCTTACGCAAGAAACTTCCATATCGTTATGAAATATAAAATTTCGATACAGACACTTCTTCTTTAATTATTAAAAAAAATGTGTCTGTATCGAGGTGTAATCTCATTAGTTAATCAATAGTATTTTTTTCCTATGGACTCCAGAGGAATCTCTTAGTAGAACGAAATAAACACCGGAGATTACCTGAGGTAATACTATCTTTTGTCTGTGCATCCCTTTTCCTGCAAATGTTCGCTCATACCAACTACGGCCTTGCATATCGACAATTGACAATTGAACGGGTTTATCGTCCACAAGGTGGAAGGAGGCCTCCAGATTACCGTCACTGGGCACAGGCCACACCTGTAGATTAGGCAACTCATTCTCATCAGAAAATGCTTGAAATGACTCCGGGAAAGAGATCCTGGCTCCCTGGCTGGGACAGGTTTTAGCCGTGAAGGTCCATTTGTTCCACCCAAACAGATCGGTCGGGTCTGACACAAGGGCCAGGTCCGATTCTCCGTCCGATAACTCCCCCTGTCCCCAGTTACGGTAGCTGCCGATCCGGTAGCTCGTCCCTTTCCGTTCAATCTTGTAACGCCCCACGTCTTCCCCGGTCAGTTCGGTCCGAGACCACAGCTGATGATCGCCCGAAGCACTGGTCTGCAGGTCGATCAAATCGTTTTCACTTCCTCCCTGGTTCCGCACACCCAACACATACCCGATCTTGGTCCCATTAGTACTGCCCTGGGAAACCAGTTTGAAATAGCCACCGCCCGCATCTTGCATCTTAAAAATCTGAGAATTGCTGTTGTCGGCTGTCTTCACTTTTACAATGCCGTTATGATTGGAAATCACTTTAGGGTTCTCCCCTTTAAACGTGATCGTATAGCAATCACCGCTGCTGCCGCACCCGGAGGTCTCCTGTACAACAATCGCCCCGGAAACCGGACTCGCACAACCGCTCACTGTACAGGTCGCCGTGTACGAACC
>CAZWPF010000176.1:0-3649 GCA_964636205.1 uncultured Chitinophagaceae bacterium
CCGAATGAAATTCGGGATTCGTACGCAAATTGCGACTAGCAATTTGTTCGCACGTCCATTCGAGCGATAGCATGAATGGACCCATTCAAATCCTCATCAATCTACTCATATTTCCCCTATTGTAGCAATCCCGGGAAAAGACAACTTACAACATAAAGCCAAACACGTACAATATCAATCCCGTAATACAGGTCAAGGCCATATCCCACATCCCGATTTTACCCCAACGCTTATGGGTTCTGCTGAATTTTCCGGGCCTGGGATTTTTTCCGAATTTAATAAGGGAAGCAATAATGAGAAATATCCAAATAATGGAAGTGGTGATAGACAAAAATGTATGGAAGTAAATCATGAAATTGAGAAAGAATGAACCCTCATAGGAAGATCCCCTAACCATAGCAAAAATCCCCCCGTTTTGCTGCATATCATACTCAAATAACAATACCACAAAGAATAATATCAAGAACATCGTCAGCTGAATGTTCTTATGCAACTTATATTTCCGCTCGTGCTTAACCTTCTTATACGACTACCACAACAATGGCAAAATAATCGCCATCGACACGACCACAATATCCATCAACACATCACAACGAGCACCAAATATACTGGGGCCAAACAAAAAATTAGCTGCATCCATAGTCGTTGAATTTTATCCATAATTATATATTATGGAACCTTGTGAGAATTAGTTTATCAGTAAGAATTTCAATCAAATATCCCAATTAAGAAAGAAGTGCTTCATCTGAAATACAAATATTATTATTGCATATACTTGATTTGTTGACGACCTCTCGGTACATCAATGTCCTATGATGTTTTCTACTTCCCAACTATCCGATCCGACCGTACTTCAACACAATACCGCCAGTCTTTAGGGGTTGCGCTTCGATCATAGACAAATTTGTCGGAGTACTACTGCCTCTAAATAGTGGCCGTCCACTACCTAAAATCACCGGCGATATACCAATCCGATATTCGTCAAACAAATTATCATTGATAAATGTCTCAGAAAGTTCCGCACTCCCGAAAACATAAATGTTCTTTCCACCCTGCTCCTTCAACCTTCTCATTTCAACAGCTGCATCTCCGTTGATAATTGTGGTATTATTCCAATCAGCCTGCTTCAAACTTTTTGAGAAAACAAGTTTGGGTACGCTATTCATCAGTCGGGCTATCGGTTGCTCCGCATCCCCTTCCGGCACCTGCGTCCAATACGACGCCATGCCCTCATAAGTCTTTCTGCCAAACGCTAGATAATCGGCAGATTCCAGTTGCTCCAAACTAAGCTGCTCCAGTTCCTCTCCCCAAATAATATTGTGGAAGGATAAATCCCAGCTCTGATTGCCCTCGAAGAACCCATCTAGCGTGATCACATTCCACATGATCAATTTGCGATTTTGCTGACTCATAAATAAACAATTTTAATAATGACAATATTCGAGCGTAAACTGCGAATACCAAACCTTACTTTAGGAACGATTTGCAGACTTGCACGCATTTATCTTCTTTAATATTTCTATCCAAAAAACCGAGATCAAAGCTATCGTTAAAGAAATCAATAACTGTCCAACGGTCAAACTACTCAACTTGAAAAAAGCAGCGATCGAAGGCACATATAAAATGGCAAAAAGAAAAGCCAGCGTAATACCGATAATCAACGGAAATAAGCTGTTTCTATTCTTAAAGCTCTCAAAGACGCTGTTTACAAATGAGCGATTGACAAGACTCAGCCAGATATTGGCAAATACCATGGTGGTAAACACCATCGCCCGGGTAGTCAACTCATCATGACCTTGGTACACCGCAAAATGATACACGAAAAACACTCCGGCCGTAATCACCGATCCCTGAATGATGCTTATTGAAAGTTCCCTCAAATTTAAAAAGGTGTCGGTCATCTTCCTCGGTGGTTGCTTCATCGCATTCGGCTCCAAGGGCTCGCTCTCGTACACGATTGAACAAGTCGGACCCATAATCAGCTCTAAAAAGATCACATGCACCGGTGTGAAAATCTGCGGATAAACCCATCCCAAAATCACCGGCAATGAAACCGTCAAAATAATCGGAATGTGTATAGAAATAATATACTGTACAGCCTTTTTTATATTCGAATAAATTCTCCTTCCTGCAGCAATAGCGATTATCAGCTTCCCTAAGTCATCGTTGGTAATCACCATCATTGCTGCGGCCTTGGCTATCTCTGTTCCCTTAGTCCCCATTGCCACCCCAATATGCGCCGCCTTGAGTGCTGGTGCATCATTGACGCCGTCGCCTAACATCGCCACCACTTCACCGTCCTGCTTCAAGGCATTCACCGTAGCCAACTTAGCCTGAGGAAACATTCTGGTGAACAGGGTCGTTTCACGTGAGACAGTAACCAACTCCTTTTCTGAAAGTTGTATTAAATCAGACCCATCAACCGAGGCCGCCACACCGACAATACCTGCTTGCTGCGCAATGGCCCGAGTAGTATCTGCGTTATCTCCGGTAATCACCTTTACCTTTATACCCGCCTCCGCAATCTGTCGGAAAACTTCTTGAATGCCTTCCTTTGGAGGATCATAAAATACGGTCAATCCTAAAAATTCAAATTTCAATTCCTGTTGTCGCTCCGGAAAAACATCCTCTTCAAAATTCGCCTTACCCACACCGAGCACCCTGAACCCCTGCCTTCCAAAATCTCTAATCCGGGTCCTGATCTCTTCCCGCTCAGTTTCGCTGAGATTACACACCGCCAACAACGCCTCCGGCGCTCCCTTTGCTGCCACGAGTCGTCTGCCCTCTTTATCCTCAAATACATGGGTCATCATCGGCGGCTTCCCTTCCAGGGGATATTCATGAACCATCTGAAACTGCTTCCGTTGATCAGATTGAGTCGACTCATAAACACTATGAATCGTACGTTCCATCGGATCGAACGGAACAGGTTCACTACTCCACATAGCGTATTGAATTAATGCCGATAGTTCCGGTGCATTAAAATCAGACGCGTCAAAAACTTTCTTGCTCTTGAATTCATACAATGCCCTTAAGCGCATTGAATTTTCTGTTATTGTGCCGGTTTTATCTGTGCAGATCACCGTGGTGCTCCCCAAGGTCTCTACCACGCTGCTTCTCTTAATGATGATGCCATCGCGCATCAGCTTCCAGGCCCCCAGCGCCATAAAAGTGGTAAAGGCAACCGGAATTTCTTCAGGCAGAATAGACATCGCTAATGTGAGTCCAACCAGGAGACTCTCAATCAAGCTGCCTGACTGCCAAAAACTGTATCCCCAGACGATTAAAAAGACAATCACACCCACTATAGCCATTCTCTTTACAAAGCGGGAGATCTGTGTATGAAGGGGTGAAGGTTCTTCTTCTATTTCATGAATAGAATGACCGATAGTTCCCAATTTGGTGGCACTACCGATTTGTTCTACGCTCATGACTGCCATTCCGGATACAACAACAGTACCGCTATAAACCTTCGGATCCTCTGAATCGGCGGTCTTATATACTGACAAACTTTCCCCGGTGAGTGAGGCTTCGTTCACCGAAAAATCAGTACTATAAACAATCACTCCGTCGGCATTGATCATATTACCCTCCTCAACCACGCATAGATCGCCTACTGCAATTTCCCGAGTGGGAATCTGTAATACCA
>CAZWPF010000177.1:0-3643 GCA_964636205.1 uncultured Chitinophagaceae bacterium
GCGTATATACCCGCTCTCATTACCCTGCCAGGTAAAAGTAAAGGTTGCATCGTCACCGATATGCGTCAAGCCTCCCAGAGAAAGAACGGCATCATTTCCATTCAACTCAATTTGTGCGCCGGTTTCGTAAATTAGTTTACCACCGGATTTTATGATTACTTCGCCGCCGTCTTCTACGCGGAGTACACCACCATTTAGGCGCAACTCTCCACCTGCTTCAATAATAAGTTTAGAGCCGTCTCTGACTTCGATAAAGCCGTCGTTCATTTTTATCCAACAATTATTTCGAACAATTAGATCACCAGTTTTATTTTCGTTTTCACCGATTACAATAGAACCCAAACTTTCAACCGTAACCCTTCCATAATTAAAGTTACAATCATTAGTAAGTTGAACACTAAAATGATCTGATGTTGATAAAGGGTTGCCATTATCATTAATGTTTTCAAGATTTTCAATCCTGTTAATCCAAAGCGCTCCATTTGCCGAAATTAGACCACTCACAGTTAAAGGATGCACAATTCGATTCGTTGTTTCGATTAAGTCGCCGCTCACAACTGCTGATCCAAAGTTGAAAGTATAACCATGGACTGTTGGGTTTTCATTTACCGCATTGAAATCAGGTGGAATAATCGAAGAAAAAGGGAAAACATTACTGGGAGTAAGGTCTAAGTGGCTGTCGTTGGATGGGGCTACAATACCCGAAGGATACTTGGTGGGATCTAATATAAAAGCTTTATCAAAGCTTGTTTGATTATTGCTCACTATTCCCACAGGATCAATCTGGACATTAGGACTACCCCCGTTTGGACCACCCATGAAACTACCAATATTGAGTGCGCTAACCGTTGGGATAAAAGCAAAAGTCTGCACTTCCAGGTCTACACAGGGTTCGTACTCACCGTTTATTACGTTAGTAATAAAATCTTCTTCGTCAGAGTCATCGGAGTCTATAAATGAAGAAATACCATATGTTCCTCCCTGCACCCCATCGTAGAAATTTACTGTCTGAGCATGGGTTTCGTGACCATCCCAATAGAAGTATGGAATGGGGATTATCGGAAGCGTTTTTATAAGTCGAATTTTTCTCTCATATATTTTCAAACTATAAGTAACATAAGTTGGCATCGCATTGATATCAATTTTCAGTTTTGCATATAAGCCCAACTTTAGAAGGGCAAATGCACCGGCAAACCATCCCACCACGTCAGGCACGTCAGCAATACAGTTTAATATATTAAAAGTGCTTGCATCAACATTAAGAATCGGAGAAGCACTGCCGAACTGGCCAATACCTGTCCCTCCTCCTTTAGCCACCGCAACGTTTTGTATTGTTTGAGTTGGCATGCCTTGCTCAACATTCAAATGATATTGAAATGAGTTATAGGTAGGGCCGTGACCTGTTACGAGTGTGTTTGATCCTTCTCCGCTATACAGAAGCATCTGCCTGGCTGCAGGGCTATTCAATACCTGATAAGCTTCTTCCACCTTTGGGACATCCTCACTTATTGAAAAACCGGCAAAGCTATAATTTCGAATATCTATTAAAGCTGCAATCACTCCTCTCGGTACATTCGCACCGCGGTGCGGAGAGTCAACGCTCACATAATAACTCACTTCATGGTCTTCGGCATCATCTTCCATATAGGTGAGGGCCAGGCGGGCTACCACGCCTCCCATGCTGTAGCCTACCAGTATATTGTCAGAGGTGCTGCAATTGGCGGCTTTTTCTTCATTGATCCAATTGATGGCAGCCTGTAGAGCCTTGGCATTTTCTATCAAGCTCCCGTCGCCGCGGTCAAAATCTACATACACCACATCGTAGCCGTTTTCGTCCAGCTCGCTGAGGAGGGGGAAGCCATCATCCCATTGAAATTCGTAATCATCAAAATCTTCAAAGAAATCTTCTTCGTAAAACTGATCTCCAAAAAGCTCGGGGTTAAACCCTTCTACATAGATAAAGGGTTTGCGCAGTTCGTTGTTGTTGCCGCAGCCGTATTCTATAGCGAGGCCTACCCCGTGATTGGCAATGGTGGGATGTGGAATATAGACCGAATCGTCCCAGGCGGAGTTGTATTTGGGCTGACCGCCTGATTTATCTATCAAGTTTATTTGCGCTTTGGCATGGTATACGCTGCTATCGGTATAGGTAATTTTGAGTTTCAGCACTTTCTTTCCGAAGCTGCTCCAGGTAATTTTGCTGTTGCTGCCGAGGGTCATGGTTTGGTATCCCGATCCATTGTCGAAATCAATTTGGATGGTGGAGATGGTTTTGGATACATTGGTGCGGATAAAGTCGGCATTGATCCTGAAATCGTGGCCCAGCTTATCGTAAAACTTGTTTTGCTTAGGCGAAAAAGAAACAATTTCGTGGAGTTCATAAGGCGAGGATGTACGGCCCGCCACATCGTTCAATTGATTGTTCTGAAAAGTGATCAGTGCACTGAGGGCAGTTGAATCCGAAATAAACTTGTGGTACTCCGCATGGAGTACCATGATGGGAATTACGCCGCTTTTTAACAGTGAATCTGCCAAGGGTTTATAATCTGCCGTGACGCCAATGGGGCTGGTAGTTCCTGTTTTGGAAGTGACTATGGTGCCAAACTGGCGAAACCAGTCGCCGTATTCTTTGAGGGTATCACCGCTCGTAGATCCATTATAAGCGGCAATTTCCATCATGGGAAAGCCCTTATCGAGAAGTAATCCCGAAGTAACTTCCGTAAAATCGAGCGGGGCCATGAGGTAGTCCATCTGCTCGCTAAGCGACAGGTTTGGTGGCGGTTGCGCGATAGTTGGGTTTGAAAATTGGATGAAAAACAGGGCAATACCCGCCCAGAGAAAGGAGCTTAGCTTTTTCATTTTGAAAGGTTTAAGGTTAAAAAATGATTGAATTAAAGGGTAAGACGAGTGCCCACTTCTGAGCATTTATTCATCTCAATTGAAATTGAAAAGTTCAAAGGAATGTCACCAAAAGTTGGCCACCTTAAATCTGAATGAGCCATCTGTAACGTGAACGGTCGAATCCAATTCTTCATTGAAGACGGTAAAATCAAAGGTGCCTTCAAGTTTTCCGAATTCCAATGTAACGGAATCACGTGGAGTAAACGTTGAAATACTCAATTCACCCCCGAGCAGACTTTCATAGATGTAAACTCCATCACCTGATATATTATGCCTTATGGCAGGAGATGATGAGTCTGCAAATTCAGGAGAAAGGAATTCGAATGTACCAATAGCTGGAATTTCAGGATTGTAAAATCGCAACGCCACGGTCATGTTTTCGTCGCAATTTCTTCCAGAAATAAGCATATATGCATTATCCAATCCCCCTGCTCCTGCGGGATAGTAGTAAAAAGTTTTACCGTTACAATTAAAATCTGATCGTGTGGTAAACTCCACGCCATTTATTTTGCATTTGAAGTACTCGCTAAAATTATCGGAGTCGTTGGAGGGATTGTCGTCGTCGTCTTTTTTGCAGGAATTTGCAGTCAGGAAAATAAGGAGAAAAAAGAGGAGAGTTTTGGTTGGATGTTTCATCGTCTGAAGTGTTTTGGTTAATTAGCAATTGCAATATATGCATTATTATGGTCAAAATTTAGAGCCAACATCTCCCTTGGTGGGTATGCGACATGCTAAAGGCATG
>CAZWPF010000178.1:0-3630 GCA_964636205.1 uncultured Chitinophagaceae bacterium
ATTAATACATCAGGAACACCCTTTTGCAATCCCTCTAACAAAGCCTGACCGCTTTGGTACAACCCGCATACTTCAACATGACCAAAAGCCTCCAAGCCGTGCTTCAAGCCCTGAAGTAACATCGGGTGATCATCAGTAATGGCAACTCTGATCGGTCTCATATCTTTATTTTCTAAAAGCCAAGATCTACTAACACTATATGTAATAAAATCATTTTAAAGTTATGTAATTAGACCTACAGATCGTATATGCAATTAAAAAATAAGTGTTTTCACTTGTTAAAAACTTAGGTATTCTCACTCTAATAATGAAAATATAAATAGGGGATTTTGCGTATAAATAGTAAAAAGGCAGTTACCTATTATAACCCTTCAACTTATGAAAAATTGCTACAACATCTCTATCCTAATTTTTTTAGGTCTTATCTCCATCCCCTTTCTCTCGCAAGCACAGGCTCCCGTTATTCAGTGGGATAAAACCTTGGGAGGTACCGGCGCTGATCAATGTGCTGATATTATTCAGACCACTGATGGTGGCTATGTTGCAGCGGGAAGGAGTACTTCCGGAGCCAATGGCGACAAAACTGAACCCGGAAGGGGTTTGATTGATTACTGGATTGTGAAACTCGACCCCACCGGCTCTGCCATCCAGTGGCAAAAGACCCTGGGCACCAGCGCCGACGACATGCCGGCGGGTATATACCAAACAAGAGATGGCGGTTTTATGGTTTCAGGTCAGTCGAACGGCGGTTTCAACGGCGACAGAACCATAGGTTCTTACGGAGCAAGAGATTATTGGGTATTAAAACTTAATACTACCGGTATCCCGGTCTGGCAAACTGCCTTTGGCGGTTTTTCGAATGATATGGGTTATTGCATGGCCACCACTTCTGATGAAGGATTTATCATCGGCGGTGCCTCTATTTCAGGTGCCAGCGGAACACGTACTGAACCAAACAGAGGTGACTACGATTACTGGATTATCAAATTAGATAGCGCCCGCAATCAGCAATGGAACAAGGCAATTGGCGGACCCGGATGGGAACAACAGAATATGGTTTGGCAAACCCACGATGGTGGTTATGCCTTGGGAGGAGCCACCCGTTCCGGTGTGGGTTGGGACAAGACCGAAGCAAGCAGAGGCGGGATCGATTACTGGGTGGTAAAAATCGATTCTGCCAGAAATATTCAATGGCAAAAGACATTTGGTGGAACCGGTGATGATTATCTAACCGGCATGCAACAGACGTCAGATCGAGGATACATCTTATGCGGACATTCCAATTCAGGCGTCTCGGGCGACAAACTCGAACCATCAAAAGGCGGCTATGACTATTGGATTATTAGACTCGACTCATCAGGAAATCAACTCTGGCAAAAAACGATCGGCGGTAGTGGTGACGAAACCATCGGTGGCGGACATGCCATGCATTGTATCAAACAAACTCCCGATGGAGGATTTGTAATAGCCGGCACTTCCGACTCGCCGATCTCAGGGGATAAAACGGAGCCCTCGTACGGCGGTTTCGACTATTGGTTTTTCAAAATCTCGGCAACCGGCAACCTGGTTTGGCAGAAAACAATCGGTGGCAGTGCCAATGAACAGGCAAGATCACTCCAGCTCACCTCAGATGGAGGTTATGTAATCGGAGGCGTCTCCAACTCACCTATTTCCGGGGATAAGACGGAAGCAAATCGCGGTGGCGATGATTTCTGGGTTGTAAAACTGAATCATCCCTGCGATACCACTACAACTATTCTGACAGATTCATTCTGTATCGGGACTACCTACCAATTGCCCGGCGGCAAAAACATCCAATCGCCCGGAACCTACCGAGACACAATCAAATCAGTTGCAGGATGTGATAGCATGTTGGTGTTTCAACTAAACTGGATCAACGATAGCATTAATTTGCTCGCTCACAATATCCTCGGTCCCGATACATTCTTTTGCGATGAATCATTTTTCAAACTAGATGCCAGTTATCCACAGGCCACAAATTACAATTGGAGCAATATGGCAACCACCGCTCTTATCAATGTAAACAGTCCCGGTACTTATCATGTGGAAATAAGTACAATCAATGGTTGTGTCGGCAGAGATACAATTACTTTGTCCACACTTCCCGCTCCAAAAGTAGATCTGGGCAGCGATATCTCTATATGCGATCGAGACACACCAGTCATCCTTAAATCTGGATATAAGCAACCATACCACAACCTGTGGAGCAATGGTCTGTCAGACTCGCTAGTCCGGGCTACACGAAGTGGTCATTACTGGCTGGAAGTAAGTCTGAACGAATGTCGCGACAGCGATACAATTTATATCGACCTCGTCCCGACTCCGAATGTATTTATCGGGTTGGATACTACCATATGTGAACAATTCCCCCACACAATTGGTACTACGGTTAGTAATGCCTCTTATCAATGGAATACCGGCGCTAGCTCCGCTTTTATTGATGTAAACAAAACCGGCCGATACATCTTAGCAGTTTCAATAAGAGGGTGCACTGCCAGTGATACGATTGATATCATAGCCATGCCCGAACCGGAGATCGACTTGGGCGGCCAAGTCTTTTTGTGCTCCGGAAAAACCATGTTGCTCGACGCCGGTTATGGCTCCGGTTCCCGATATCTATGGAGCACACAAGATACTGTCTCAGCGATTTCCATAGATTCGTTGGGCACCTTTTATGTAACCGTTATTTCAGAACACGGGTGTGTAGGCAGCGATACGGTAGTAGTTGGTCATCACCCGAAGCCACAAGTCAACCTTGGACCGGACACAGTGGTTTGTCCGTCCTCCCCCCTCCTACTCCGTCCGTGGTATATCAATGCCGACAGTCTCACCTGGAGCGATGGGGTTGGCGGTACAAATAGAACGATCAAAACCGAAGGGTTTTATATTATTGAAGCACACAACAAATGCGGTACGGTCAACGATACTATTGAAGTAAGCCGGATTTTCTGCGATATCTGGCTACCGAATGCATTCACCCCAAATAAAGACGGGAAAAACGATGTCTTTAGAGCTACCGGCAATCTGACCGAAATCGAAGGATTTAATCTCAGCATCTTTAATAGATGGGGAGAAATGGTTTTCCATACTGCCGATAAATTGCAGGGCTGGGATGGAACAGTCAAGGGAATTGAGGCCGCAGCCGGCGTATATTTTTACATGTTAGAATACAATGTTCAAGGTAAACCCTATTTCATTAAGGGGGATCTGCAATTGATCAGATAAAGGGTGACTCATTCCATAAAAGGCTATTGGTTGCAGTCGGAATATTTTGATTGTTCCGCTCAATCAATGGCCATTCCACATATATTGTAGAACCATTTCCGGGTTGTGCTTCAATAATCATTTGTCCTCCCATCACAAGAATCCTCTCTTTAATGTTCCTCAGCCCCATTCCGCCCACATGATCGGTTGATACCATTCCATTTCCATTGTCCTCTACGGTCAGGTAGAGCGTCCCTTCCCGACTGGTAAGCAGCACAATAGCTTGTGTTGCCTGAGCATGTTTTACAATATTATGCACCAATTCTTGCACCATTCGATAAATGGCCAGCGCCTGACCGCTTTCGAGTTGCGTAAAATCACCATAAGCCTGTACTTCTATTTGGA
>CAZWPF010000179.1:0-3591 GCA_964636205.1 uncultured Chitinophagaceae bacterium
CATATGTTTACCAATGGGCAGGTTGCAAGGATGAGGTCACAACTAGCTCCGGGAGGAAAATCTCATTCCCTGACTCAAAATCCTGATTTGATAGAATGGCCGCAAAATGTGGCATCATCCGATTGGTCAGACCGACTAGTAATGGCGCCTAACCCCGCTTCAGAGTATATAACGATCTATGCTAATAATAATCAGGAGATTAATGAGGTGTCGATCAGGAATCTCATGGGACAGCAGGTAAAATCTGTACCTTTGTCCGGAAATACGGCTCCCGGTTTGAGGGTTGATCTGAGTGGTTTGTCGAAAGGATTGTACATCATTCAATGCACAATCGGGGATCAGGTGGTGAGCCGAAAAATTATGGTACAATAATGATAAGAGAATTGGATTTATCCACTGTTTTACAGTCTAAGGCGCTGGACAGCGATTTGAGAAGGATTGCGGAAAAGGTTCAGGCAAGGGAACGAATTTCAGAAGAAGAAGGACTGTTGCTGTTCGAAAAAGCGGAACCGGGTTATTTAGGTGCTTTAGCTAATTATATTGCACAGACATTACATCAGAATAAGGTTTATTTCAATCGGAATTTCCATATTGAGCCTACAAATGTATGCATCTTCACTTGCGACTTTTGCTCCTATTCCCGCCGGTATAAGCACCGGGATGAAGGATGGGAACTGAGTATGCAGGAGATGATGGATATTGTGAAGCGTTACGACGGTCAGCCGGTAACAGAGGTGCATATTGTAGGGGGAGTCCATCCCAAAATGAATTTGGAGTTTTTCTGTGAATTGATTTCAAATATTCGCGCTCACCGTCCGGATCTCCATATTAAGGGATTTACTGCGGTAGAGCTGGATTATATGATCCGCAAAGCGAAATTGTCGATAGAAGAAGGCATGCGTCAATTGCAACAGGCAGGCTTACAGTCGTTGCCCGGCGGAGGTGCTGAAATTTTCGATGCAAGTATTAGGCAGCAGATTTGTGCCGACAAGGTGGATGCCGATGGTTGGTTGGAAATACACGAAACTGCTCACCGACTGGGAATGCATTCAAATGCTACCATGTTGTACGGTCATATTGAGACCTATGCGCATCGCATCGATCATATGAGTCGATTGCGTGCTTTGCAAGACAAAACCGGTGGTTTCAACTGCTTTATTCCATTAAAATTCCGGAATCAGAACAATGATATGTCGCATGTGCCGGAGGCAAGTGTAATCGAAGATATGAAACTGTATGCCGTTGCCAGGATATTCATGGACAACTTCCGCAACCTGAAAGCTTATTGGCCGATGTTGGGAAGGAACCAGGCCCAGCTGACGTTGGCATTTGGAGTCAACGATCTCGATGGAACGATAGACGATACTACCAAGATATACTCTATGGCCGGCTCTGAGGAGCAAACACCTGCTATGAGCACGGAAGATTTGTGTAGTCTGATCCGTTCGGCAGGTAAAATACCGGTCGAAAGAGATACGCTCTACAACGAAATTAAAGTGTACGAACAAGCTTCGATATGATAAGAATAGGGAAAATTGTTGGCGTACACGGAGTTGATGGTGCAGTGGTGATGACTCATATTGCGGAAAAGTCTGACTGGCTTCGGGCCGGGGATGTGCTGCATATAGAGGTACAGAAAGACAGTCGAATTCCATACTTCACTACAGCAGTCAACGAGTCTAAAAACAATAGTCTCATCCTTCGACTAGAGGATGTCGGAACGGTAGAGCAGGGAAGAAGGCTGATCGGTAAGCATGTTTATGTGAAGGAGGAACAACTGCCCAAAATAATGGTCGATTCTCCTTTGTTGTGGATCGGATGCACATTGCTGGACAAAGAATTGGGAGATCTGGGTAAGTTGGAAGATGTTTTTAATACCGGTGCGCAATGGGTAGGGAAGATCACTTATAAGGGTATTGAGGCATTATTGCCTTTGGTACCGCCCGTGCTTCAGAAGGTTGATTTAAAGACGCAACAGATTCAGTTAGAATTACCTGAGGGATTGTTGGATGTATATTTAAATCCCGGTGCGGATAACGACGAGGAAGAGGATTCTGAAGAAAATTAATTACAAGAATGCGGATTGATATTATCTCAGTAGTGCCCGAACTGTTGGAAAGTCCGTTGGGACATTCCATAATGAAACGTGCGAAGGAAAGAGGATTGCTGGAAGTACATGTGCACAACCTTCGAGATCATACACCTTACCGGCACGGACAAGTAGATGATTATCAGTTTGGAGGCGGAGCAGGCATGGTGATGATGCCGGAGCCACTAGCTATATTGCTTGATAAATTGAAGGAGGAAAGGGAATATGACGAGGTGATTTACATGACACCTGACGGACAGCGATTTGAGCAGAAAATGGCCAACCGTTTGTCTCTCAGGGAGAATTTTATCATTATTTGCGGACATTACAAGGGGATCGACGAGCGAATCAGAGAGCATTATGTAACGCTGGAAATTTCGATCGGTGATTATGTGTTGAGTGGGGGAGAACTGGCAGCTGCTGTGGTTGTAGATGCGATCGGAAGACTGTTGCCGGGGGTGTTGAACGATGAGACTTCTGCGCTTACCGACTCTTATCAGGACGGATTGTTGGCGCCACCGGTTTATACACGTCCGGCGGATTTCAGAGGCTGGAAGGTGCCTGAGGTATTGTTGTGCGGCGATCCGAAGAAGATAGAAGCATGGAGATATGAGCAGTCGGTACAACGCACGGAACAACGGAGACCTGAACTGCTTGATCAGGCGGAATGATAGTTTTTTCGGAGAATTTTCGAAAAAGTTTTTTCGTCTAAAATAAAAGATATACCTTTGCAGTCCCAAAATTATCTACAATGGACGCTTTGGCTTTTGTACACGAGCAACTTACAGAACAGAAACAATTTCCTGAATTTAAAGCAGGTGACAATATCACTGTAAACTATAGAATTATCGAAGGTAGCAAGGAACGTATTCAGCCTTTCAAGGGTGATGTTCTGAAGCGTCAGGGTTCAGGATTTACTCAGACATTTACCGTTCGTAAAATTTCTGATGGTATTGGAGTGGAAAGAGTTTTCCCTTTGTTTTCTCCAAATATTGAATCAATCGTAGTTAATAAGTCTGGTATGGTTCGTCGTGCCAAATTGTTTTATCTGCGTCAACGTAGTGGTAAGAGCGCAAGGATTCGCGAAAAGCGTCGTCCTGCAGGTACTGCCAAGAAAGGTTAATCGATTTTTCGATTTAGCTAGGCGCTGCGCTTGAATATATTTTAGCCATTCTGTATCCGTACAGAATGGCTAATCTGTTTGTACTATATTGGTATGTCTTTTGGATGCGTTCGGTCGCTACAATGAGTTCGTACCGGCGACTACCTGAGAGAAAATGCCAGAAACAGGTAGAATCGCGTCACTACAGAGGTCGGTACCGCCCCCTTACATTCTCTTTCTGCTTCTCAAAAATTATTTCTCGCGCAGGACTCTCTTTCTGTTTCTGCTTCTCTTTCTCGCGCAGGACTCTCTTTCTGTTTCTGCTTCTCTTTCTCGCGCAGGACTCTCTTTCTGTTTCTGTTTCTCTTTCTCGCGCAGCTCCCTCTTTCTGTTTCTGTTT
>CAZWPF010000180.1:0-3573 GCA_964636205.1 uncultured Chitinophagaceae bacterium
AGCTGGACGACATCTCCGTTCCGGTATTGTTCTTTCTGGAGTTCGGACAACTTCTCGCCATTGATTTTTGCCGGGACTTTTACGCTTGCGGGGTCTGAGGATACGAATTCCCTGGTCTCGGGATCGTACTCGACAACCCATGATTTCTTCTTTCCGTCGCCTGTATGATAGGTTTTCAGTATGTGGGTCAGTGTGCCCTGTTCGAGCTGTTCCGCCTCGACATCCAGTAGCAGCGGATGTTTCTTTATATCACGGTAGATGGGATGCAGCTGTACGGTTACGTGACCTTCCGGAGTGCGCTGGAGCGACAGCTTGGCGTCCATTTTTCTGATGTGGATGCCGTGATTAAAAAAGGACAGTTAGGTAAAATTAAAATCGGAATGACCCTTGCCGAAGCAGAGCGGCACCTTTCGGGATTCAGGCAAGAAGTGAGCGAAGCGTCTCTTTTCGGTTTTGGAGGTGGAAGTCCGGCGTATTTATATTATTGGAAGGATGAGATCGTCCTTGGGTTGATCCCTAAATTGGATACGGACACCCTGCTTTTTATGATTGCAGCGCATCCGAAATTGCGTACAACTAATGGGTTGAACCCCAAATCTTCCATTAATGAGCTCCTTCAACAATATCCTGATCTGATGGTGATGCAGGATTTGATGAACGAATGGGAGTTTTTTCAGGATGAAAAAAATGGTTGGGATTTCATCTTTATGACCGATAGGGAAACAGAAGTTGGCGAATATATAAAGGATGATATGCCTGCTAAACCTAAACGGTTGAATACAAAAACGGATTGGATAACAATACGAGAAGTAAGATCGGAATAAAATGAAGATAATCGTACAACCACTCACAGCAGCAGACAAAAAAATATACGACGGACATCTATCCGTCGGTTTGTTGTCTTTTCTATTTTATTGCCCATTTTTCCTTGTTTTCGTGGATTGCCTGGAAGCATAGTACTCGTTAATTTTGTTTAACATCGAATGTTTTAGAGAAAAAATTGAGGCATGAAAACGAAATTACAAACCATAACACTCCTGCTGATCGCTGCGCTGGGCATTTGGTCGTGCGGCAAGAATGATGATAGCGATCCGGACAAGGGAAATGGCGGGATGGGGAATCTGTCCGGTAAACTGATATATACTTTTACCGGAGATGTATATCAGCTGGATCTGCGTACCAACCGACAGAGCACTTATTTCACGTTCAACACCTATGGCTTCAATTCTTGGGACATGGGCCGGGATGGCCAGTTCAGGCTGACCAGCGAACGGGAAGCAGGAGTATTTGATGTTGCCAAAATCACGTTGATACGCAATTCGGACGGAACAATTGCCGATGATTTTGATTATGATTCGCCCAAAGGTTCGGATACTAAAGTACAGGCTTTGCTCTCGCCCGATAATAAAAAAGTGCTGTATAGCCCGACGTTGGATAATGGTATCGTCATAACCGATTTATACGGGAACGTACTGACCCACTTGGAAGCGGTGAACACCGAAGCGGGACCTGTATCACTTGGAATTAATGACGAAGTGCTGTGGCTTCCCGGCAACCGTATTATATTTACGTTAGATGGCCGGTATATCTTCCGGTCCGACCCGCCCTATACAAACCTTACGTTGGTAAAAGAGATGTCCTACACCCAATGGGGCAACTTACGGGTAAACAAGCAGGGCACACAACTTGCCCTGATGGTGAGCAACCATATATACGTGATGGATACGGATGGCAGTGATTTGCGGCAGGTTACGGAAAGCAGCGGCGGAGAAATCCATGCCGATTTCTCCCCTGATGAGAAACACCTGCTGGTAGCAAAGAAAATTGGCCCTACGTTCTTTTACTGGAACCTCGCCATTATCCCGAACGATGGTGAGGTGTATAATATGGATAATGACGAAGAGGTAATTGTCATACAACCCGAAGGGGAAGAAATCCTTCCAGCGGTTGATGGTCCAGCTTTTTGGGTGGACTGATATACGATCCTGCTTCATTACCCTGCAAAAAAAACTGTTTATGAATAATCATGCCGATACCTACGAAATACAGATTTTTGAGTTTCCTGTTTTTCGACTTATAAATCTTTTTTATTCCATTCCAATTTCTCTGACTCCAATGATAGCTACTATCCTATTGGTAGGTGATTCAGAAATCAGCATATTGCCGAATTTTCCATTGCTAAATTTATTTTTAATTACACTCATTGGTTTAATGTTATTGTCTATAACGATCAAAACTTTTTTCGGTCTCAGTGTCCAGAAAGCAAATGTTTTTGTTTTTAGGAGAGGATTCAAACTTAAAGGAGGACTAAGGCAAAAAGTAGTTCTGTGGGAAGATGTAAAGTCGGTCTCTTTTCCCAAAGACAGATACGAGAGCCGATCTGGTTCTCCTGCATCTCAAGTTATGTTTTATTTTGGTAGAATAAATTTTTTTAAAATTCAATGCTCCACTTGGACCATATTCAGAAAAAAGAAACGGGAACAATATAATCAGGCTTTCGAAGATTTTAAAGCAGTAGTGAGACAGAAATGCGCGTCTAAAGAATTGCGAGTCTAAGATTTTATAATCAAATGTAAGTCTGTTTCTTGCAATACCCCATACCTTGCACATTATCCTTAACAATAAACACGAATATGCTAAAAATTGAAAAACATTAAAATGAATATGAGAACCGCGAAAATACTAATTATGGTCAGCATTTTATCCATCGGGACATTTACGAATGGATTTGCCCAGCAGTCCTTAGTGGATGCAAAGGCGCCTATCCTGACCGTCCGGGATCTATATTTCAAAACCTCAGACCACAGTATTGATGCGGTGACGGACTGTAACGGACATCCCGAGTTTTGGACTGTTGGCCAACCCTATGCACACACACAATCTTTCCGTATCACGCGGTATCACGAAGACCAGCTATACACCGAAATCTATCTTTTGAAAGAAGGAAGACTGATCTATGTGCTTGAAGAAGTAAAACGGATGCCTCCCAATCATTATACCCAGTCTGTTTGGAGATGTGAATATTTTATCAAGGATGATAAGGTAATCGACTACACCTCTTTAGGCCATGGAAAGACGGAGGATGATGCCTGGGAACCGGAATCGATCTTGATTCAATTCAGCGACCGAAAAGCCGAACTGGAAAAGATCAGGAAGTAAGTTAAGGGTGTACCTCTCGCCTTAAATCAACTTCTGCTCAAGGGCTATCCTCACCAGTACAGCGGTGTTTTTGGCATCCAGCTTCAGCAGCAGATTTTTCCGGTAGCTTTTGATGGTTTCCGGACTCAAAAAGATACGCTCGGCTATTTCACCGTTGGTCAATCCCTCGGCCACCAGCTTCAGCATTTCCCGCTCCCGCTGGCTTAGCCACAGATGGGTCTCTTTGGGCCGTTTCATCAGCACATCGATTTCATGGCACAGGAACGTTTCGCCTGCGGCAACCGCCCGTATCCCCGCAAGTACTTCCTCCGTCATGGCGTTTTTGATCAAGTAACCTGAAGCTCCATTTTCCAGCATCTGCCGTACCACGCTGTATTCATTGTGCGTAGTCAGCGCCAGCACCCTGAGTTCGGG
>CAZWPF010000181.1:0-3475 GCA_964636205.1 uncultured Chitinophagaceae bacterium
GTCCGACCAAGACGGAAATTCTAAATGCCAGAAGAGAAAAAGGCAAGGATTCCCACTGGACCCTTTCGTTTGGAATGCGGCCGGCAGAAGAATTATACAAACTCGATAGCGATCCTCATGGAATGGAGAACCTGGCTGAGAATCCAGCCTACAAAACGATCGCTGAGGGTATGAGGAGTGAAATGGAAAAAGAGCTAAAAACCCAGGGCGATCCACGGATGTTTGGAAATGGGGCGGTGTTCGATCGATATCCATTTGCCAACGAAGCAAATGTGGACTTCTATAACCGATGGCAAAAAGGGGAGAAAATAAAAACCGGCTGGGTGAATGACTCGGATTTTGAAAAAGAAAAACTCTGAATGAAAGCGATCAGTATAGCGCTATTAGTCATCTTTTGTGCAGAATTTCCTGTATTCTGCCAACAGCAACCCAATATTCTCTGGATTACCATTGAAGATACGTCTCCGGAGTTTATCGGTGCCTACGGGAATAAAAACGCTAAAACTCCTGTTATCGACAGCTTGTCAACTGAAGGCCACCGCTTTCTAAACGCTTTTTCGACCGGTTCGGTTTGTTCACCGAGCCGTACCGCCTTGATCACCGCCGTCAAAACCTATGAAACCGGAACCGGGCACCATCGTAGCAAAATTCCTCTTCCCGATTTTATTAAAGGATTCCCCTATTACCTGCGGAAAAACGGATATTTTACCGTTAATAATAGAAAAACAGACTATAACATTGCGAATGGTGTCGGTTTTATCCGGGAAACCTGGGACGAAAGTTCTGCCTCCGCCGATTGGAAAAACCGAAAACCGGGGCAGCCCTTTTTTGCGGTTTACAACTTTGAAGATTCCCACCAATCACGAACTATGACGTTTCCCTATGAACAATACCGGAAGCAGGTATGGGACGAATTACAAGAAAAAGAACGAATCAAAGATAGCGGCATAGAGGTTCCCCCATTTTATCGGGACAGCCCGGCGATGAGAAAGCAGGTTGCGAGAGTCTATAATTCGCTGAGCCTTACCGACAGAAAAATCGGACAGCTTTTAGCAAAACTAGAGGACGAAGGCCTGCGGGACAGCACAATTATATTTTTCTTCTCCGATCATGGACAGGGCATCCCACGTGGAAAGACCAATAGTATAGACCTGTCCTATCGGGTTCCGATGGCCGTATGGTTTCCTCCGATGTACCGCCATTTATCCCCCTGGGGTAAGCCGGGCAGTACAGTATCTGAATTAGTAGACTTTCAGGATTTCGGCCCGACTATATTAAGTCTCGCGGAGGCTAAGATTCCCGACCACATGAAAGGACGCGCTTTTGCGGGGAATAAACGCAAAGCACCTCCCCAATACCTCTTTCTTTCTGCAGACAGATCCGACAATGGTATAGATCTTGCAAGAAGCGTTACGGATGGAAGGTTCATCTATACCCGTAACTTTATGCCTTTCATGCCGGAATTACGCTATATCCGCTATATGGAAATCGGTGAGATTAAACAAGAAATGCGGAATGATGTCCGATCGGGCCGGCTCAATAAAAACCAGGCAGCGCTATTCGCACCAAGGCCTCCAGAAATGCTTTTTGACCTTCAAACCGACCCTTGGGAAATGGATAACCTGGCAGAAAAACCCGCTTGGCGGGATGTCATTCGCAAATTTCGTGAAGCTCAAAAGGATGAAATACTTAAAAAAAGGGACATCCTATTCCTGCCTGAATATTCACTGCGGTTCATTCCCCCTGAAAACTCTCCCTATACCTTCAGGCTTGACGAAGAAAAATACAATATAGAATCAATATGGCAGGTTGCCGGACTTTCGGGATTGACTGATCGGAAGACTCTGAAAAAACAAATAAGGTTCCTTGCAAGTGCTGATTTCAGCCAGCGATACTGGGCATTGATCGGTCTTTGTTCTTACCCAAAAGGAGCTATCAACCGCTACAAACAGGAAATCAGTTCAGCAGCTGAAGACAGTTATCTTCCTGCTGCAGTACTGGCCTCCTGGCTTTTATTTCATCATTGGTCCGATGCGTCCGCACAGGAAAATCTTAAAAAATTCTGTTTGTCAGATAACCCGGATATTGCCCTGCTGGCACTCAATATGCTCCTGTATACTGATCGGAAGGAACCATTTGTTTCCACCGTGAGAGAAGTCTATAAGCAAACTGAACGCTATCCTGATCCATATACTATTAAAGCGGCTTGTCTGGATTACCTAGGAAGCCTCGGACTCGTTCCAAATACTTTTAAACACGCAGAATAATGCTTCTTTCAAAAAAAACAAACTGCATACTTGAAACTCCAGTCAGACTAGGCTTTGTTTAGATTTTACTAACCGGCTCAATTACGCTGTCTGCATTTGCTTCACAAGGAGAGGACCGGCCAAACATCCTTTGGATCGTTGCTAACGATATCAGTACCGACCTCTCCCTCTATGGAAACTCTGCAGTCTACACTCCAAATCTGGATAGACTGGCCGCAGAAGGAATTGCTTATAGAAATATGATTACAGCCGGTGCAGTCTGTTCTCCCAGCCGGTCTGCGCTTATCACCGGAATGCATGCAGTTAGCATTAATTGTCATAATCAGTTCCCAAACCGGAAGGCTGTATTGCCATCCGAGATTCAACCCCTACCCGAACTAATGAGAGCCGTTGGCTACTACGTTGCAAATACGGGTGGGGTCAAGATGAAAGGGCCTTTCTATACAGGTTATAATTTCGAACATGACCCTGCGAAAATGTATGACGGTTTTGATTGGAGCGGAAGAAAAGAGGGTCAACCCTTTTTTGCACAGGTTCATCTTACCTACACCCATCGCCCGTTTGTCAGGGATCCGTTACGACCAGTAAATCCGGACAGGGTCAGTGTTCCTCTCTGTTATCCTAATCATCCTATGGTCCGGAAAGACTGGGCGATGTATCTCGAAACAATGCAGTTGCTGGACAAAGAGGTCGGTGAGATTTTAAATCGTCTCAAACAAGACGGCCTGGACAAAAACACTGTTGTTTTTTTCTTCGGGGATCACGGACACCCTCATATTCGTGGCAAACAATTTTTGTATGAAGGAGGAGTAAATGCGCCTTTAATAGTAAGCGGCCCGGGGATATCTGTGGCGAAAGAGATCAGCAACCGTTTAATCAGTAACATAGATATCGCAGCTACGACGCTAGCGTTGGCCGGAGCTAATGTCCCCTCAAATATGCAAGGCAGAGATTTTCTGGCAAAAGAATCGATTCCTAACCAGTATGTGTATGCAGCACGTGATCGCTGCGATGAGACCTTAGATCGGATTCGCATGATAAGAACTGAGGATTTTAAACTGATTCGCAACTATTTCCCCGATCTCCCCTATACGCAATTCAATGCCTACAAAAAAACCCAGTATCCGATATTAACCCTTATGAGGGTGCTATATGAGAAAGGAAAATTAAGCCCTGAGCAGGCTCGGTTTATGGCAGACACCAGGCCA
>CAZWPF010000182.1:0-3474 GCA_964636205.1 uncultured Chitinophagaceae bacterium
ATGGTGAAATACAATCACCTACATAAACATAACGAATTAAAATGGTAAAAGGTTAAGGAGGGTCCCGCAAATGCGGTAATATGCTTGGTAATATTGCAGTTCAGGAGACCTTGTCCTCGATAAAGCATTCCAAATGCGAGACGATCGCCCCGATAGCTATATTGTGCGCTGGCCTCAGGAGCGATGGAGAATGTCTTATTTAACTCGAACAATGCCCCAAATCCTAATCCATAACTAAAATTCTGTTTGCCCGGTTCGGGATTTACCCCTACCATCAAGATATTATAGAGTTTTTTTGTGCCGGTAGAAAGCGATAGATTATATGGAATAGCCTCCTGGTATGACATGGAAAGTTTATAATAACCATTACGGAATAAATTCAGCAAACCAAAACTGAATCGAGTGGAGGAGTCGGCGACATTGATAATACCAATTTGTACACCGTCTATCGTTTTTGCATAATTCAGAAAGCCGGAGAGCTGAACTCCTTTCATGTCCGCTGCCGTAATATTGGCTGCACCGGTCAATTGCATCCCATTTACAGATCCACCGCTATAGTTTGCAAGACCCGAAAGTTGCATGCCTTTGACAGACTCCGCGCTATAATTAACCGCACCGGTGAGTTGCATGCCCCTGGTTTTGCCGGCAGTATAATTGACAGCCCCACTAGTTTGCATCCCTTCAATACTCCCACTGCTGAGATTCATGGCACCGCCCAACTGTAAACCAGTAACAGAGTCGAGCGACTGGTTGAACACACCTGAAATTTGCACCCCTTCTACATATCCGCCGGTCATGTTGAAAACACCCGCAATCTGGAGAAATGACATGTTTTCCTTCACGATATTGAAAATACCTCCGATTTCCACGCCTTGTAATCCGGCGGTATATCCCCCGAGGATATTGAAAGAGAATTTATTTACCACATGAGAACCCAATTTTCCATGAGTTCCGACTCCCGGAACTATTGAAGTTTGATAGGGTCGATCGACTAAAAACTTACCCAAATTTAGATTTTGTGCTTTTTGGCGTGAGGAGAGGAAAAGATTAGTAAGCCAGCTTTTTTCTACAGGCGAAACCACCAATGTGTCGAGCAGAAAGCTTTTCGGACTGATAGACACGGTAAGTTCTTGATTGGCGCCGGGTTTGAGTACGACTGAGGTATCCATATACCAAGCCTTTCTGATATTAATAGTAGCTGTAGGGTGCTTATCTTTCAGTTTTAGTCGGAAATAGCCCTCATCATTGGTGAGTGTAGCGACCAACTGCTGGGTCTCATAGACGCTCACGTCCCGAATCCGCTCTCCGGTCCTCTGATCAAAAACATACCCGCTCAAATACCAAATGTCGCTGGTCGAAGGAAGCTGTATTATAATATGATTCCCTGATTCTTTGTATTCAAACCTGTTGTGAAACAAAGAGTCCAGGACATGTCTGACGGGTAAATTTCGTGCGGTTACCGACACCAAGCTGTCGGAGGGGAAAAGTCTGGAATTGTACGAAAAGCTAAAACCCGCCTGGCGCCCGACTTCTTGAAGGACACTGGCAATAGGCTGTTTATGCACCTGTAAATTGACGGGTCGATTTAAATGATGTTGTGCCGAACCATGAATGGCCGGCACAATACATAATACGATAAAAAGTAATACTCGCAATAAAGTCACCAAATTCTATTTATCGGATAATAACTTCATTACCATTTCGTCTCACCTGGACTTGAAATGTTTCTCCAATTACTTGAAGAATATTATCAATCGGTTCGTTATTGAAAGTGGCGGTTAAAGGTAAGTTTTTTAGCTGATCTGCTACAATGATGTCTAATCCGTAAACCTCTTCTAATGCTTGTGTAACCCGCCAGAGTGGAGTATCATCGCAAACCAATTCTCTGGTATGGTAGAAATTGTAGAGTTTATCGGTATTGACCAGCTTTTCGGGTGCGAGTTTGTCTTTGCGGACTACAGCTTTCTCGTTGGGATGGAGTAGGATGCCATTATCCTCTTTGGTAACTTCAACCAGGCCTGTGGCGACAATTATCTCAGTGGAATCACTTGTTGTTTTAACATTGAAAGAGGTGCCCACTACTCTTATGGTTGCATCGTTTGCATGGATATAGAAAGGCTTTTTATCATCCGGACTGATATCAAAAAATGCCTCACCTACCAAGGTGACTTTTCTGGAATTGCCTTTAAATCTGCTTGGATAGGAGAGTGTGGTATTCTTATGTAAGGTAACCACCGATTCATCGGGCAGGGTAACTGCCAGGATATCGTTACCGGAGTTTATTTCAAAGATGGTGGGGTCGAGCAATTGTCGGTAACCAAACCAGCTGGCGCTGATAAGCACTATGATGAGTGCTGCTGCCCGCATCCAGGATCGGCCGGTTGATGTCAAACTAATTGTTTTGCCTTTTTGATTTTGTTCGGCATTTGCGACCCGTTGTTGAAAGCGTTCCCAAGCTGTGTTTTCGTCGACTTTTGATTTTTCAAAGATTCGGGCGCTTTCTTCCCATATGGTTTTAAACTGGTTAAAATGTCTTTGATTTTCCGGATCTGCATCCAGCCATTGTTGTACTTCCTGCTTTTCTTGTGAGGTAGCTTCTTCCAACAGGTATTTTACCAGCAGATCTTCCATCATGTATTTGCTATTTTCGTTCACACTTACTGCTTTTACTGGTTGATAAATAAAAATGATAATAGTGCTGGTAAGAATTCAGCCAATTTTTCTCTTAAAATTCTCAGTGCTTTTCCCATTTGGTTTTCGACTGTTTTGACCGACAGTCCGAGTTGATCGGCGATTTCCCTATATTTTAGTTCTTCAAATCTGCTCATCTGGAAGATGGTTCTGCACTGTTCGGGTAGTTCTTGAATGGTTTCGGCTATTCTGGTTTCGAGTTCTTTCACGTTCGTTCGTCCAGCCGCATTTTCCGATTTGGGCGAGTGGTAATTAGCATGTGATTGGTAAGCATTTTTTACCTTGACATGTCTCAGATAGTTGATGCTTTCGTTATAGACGGCTCTATATAGGTATGCGGTAATGGACTGCTGTACTTGTATTCTTTCTTTTTTCTCCCAAAGCTTAAAGAATACTTGTTGCACCATTTCCTCAGCCATCGTCTCATCTTTAAGGATGCTACATGCGTATGCATGGAGTCGCTTATAATGAGATTTAAAGATCTCCTCAAAAGCAATTCCTACATCGGGGGCAATTGCTTGTTGAATCGGTGTGTCCTGATCCATGTGCTGCTCTGTAAAAACAGATTCAAAGATAAGTGCCAATGAATTCTTTATGTATACGACACCACAGAAAGATTATACCCCTATTTGCGGGAGAAAGTTTTTTTTGGGTGGGGTAGGACGGTTGGGTTCCCCGAAGATCGTAAATCTAAAGTGGGGCAAAATCATTAATTTCAAAATTTGACCTCCCCCTGCTTTAAATATTCCGAAATTGGGGTACCCGACAATATTGAGGTAAATC
>CAZWPF010000183.1:0-3408 GCA_964636205.1 uncultured Chitinophagaceae bacterium
AAGCTATTTGTGGATGGAAAGGAGTTTTTTGGCAATGACCCTACCGTTGCCACCCGCAACCTTTCCGCAGACGCGATCCGTAAAGTGCAAGTTTTCGATAAGAAATCTGACCGAGCCACTTTCACAGGGGTGGATGATGGAGTGCGTGAACGAGCTATCAACCTGACATTAAACGAAGACAAAAAACAAGGGTATTTTGGCGACCTCACTGCGGGCGCGGGTACCGAAGATCGATATAAAGGCTCGGGACGGCTGTACCGGTTCCGGCCGCAATCTCAGTTTGCCGCCCTGGGCATGTACAATAATATCAACCGATCTGGTTTTAGCTTCGGCGATTATCTGAATTTCAGTGGGGGCCTCCGAAACCTGATGAACGGCGGCAACAGGCTGCTCGAGATCGCTAATGCCGAAAACATGCCGATCGACTTCGGTATGCCGGTCAGTGGAAAGATCAGAAATCTCTTATTATTTTCTACCGGGCAACCGAGGCACGCTGATGCTGGAGGGGTTCGACCTGCTTAATGGGAACAAATACCTTCAAAGGTTTAGTCAGCAAAACTACCTCGCTGAAGTCCAGTCGAACATCATTGGCCGATACGCTATGATCAGCTTTAAATACAGATTGAGTAAAACCGGCAATAAGCAACAAGGCATGTTAGAAGATATAGATTTGAGTACTCGAAAATGACAAAATATTAAATAGCAAAATAATTAGGGAGCGTGGCATACAAATTGGCAGTGCTCCATTTTTTTTATTTGACAAAACCCCATCTATTTAGACTTATAATAACCAGCGCGAAATAGGTATTTATTTACCACATGGAAATTGGCATAAATATTGTGCATAGCGCCGCACAATCAACTATTTGACAAAATCTTTTATGAGAAAAAACTTCTACTTAATGGTGGCAGGATGCTTCGCATTCAATTTAGCTCTTGCGCAACCATCGTTCCAACCCAAATCATTGAAAGGAACCTCCCACCAACAGTATCGTTCTGAAGCACAAATCCCACAGTTTGGTCAGCAGCAGGATCCCCTTACTGCCAAGAAAAATTTAAGAAATGCAAAAACTACCGCTGTTAAATCGCGACTAGTAGCCCGAGTGGAAATTGACCACGTTAAAGGCCACCCTTCAGATTCTGCTCGCATCACTTGGTCGGGCAGTCGCGGAGATGAGTGGAATGGGATTGAGGACTCCAATTTCGACACATACCATTTATACTACTGGAACAAAACAAATCAGGCGTACGAAGACAATTATTTAATAGAGCAAACCATTGATAGTTTAGACCGAGTTGCATCCACCGTTTCGAAATATTGGGATCAGGGCAATTGGAATAACAGTCTAAAGACCGAGGTTACATATAACGCGAACAATGAGATTGTGAGCTTTTACGAGTCGAAATGGGATATCGGCGCTCAAAACTGGTTTATATCTTACAAAGAGGACAATTCATTCAATGCAAATGGCGCAATCGACACTGCCACCTACTTGTACTGGTCGACCTCTTCCGGTTCATTCGACAATGGAGATCGCTACATTCTAGAATATGACAATAATGGCAATATTGCTTTAAAAACGAGCCAGAGATGGGATGGCTCCGTATGGACCAGCTATGGTAAGGAGACCAGAACCCATGATGCTGCCGGAAATTTGACAGAGTATGTCTATCAAGAATACGACAATGGCGCTTGGGAATATACCTACAAAGAAACCAACACCTTCGATGCGGCAGGCAACAATACTAGTTGGATAACTTATTATTGGAGAAATGGCGCATTCGAAGAACGCAGCCGTGCGGTACAACAATTTAACAGCAACAATCAGCGCACTCAAATCAACTATTACGATTGGGACGCTGCTAACAGCCAATGGCTGGAAGTTTCTCAATATACTTATACTTACGATAGTCGGGGCAACAATACCAACAGTTTGGAAGAAACATTCAGATATGGAACTTGGGAGAATGTGTATCGTTACACTCATACTTACGATGCCAATGGCAATCGTCTAATGTCTCATTCCGAAAAATGGGTGAACAATCAGTGGGAAAACTTACAAATCATAGAAGAAGCTTACAATCAATTTAATCAAAGTACCAGAAAAATATGGAAAATTTGGGATGGTCAGTCGTACTATGATGAGGATGAGTATATCTATTATTATGAAGAGTACGAAACGAAGGACGATGAAGAAAACCCTGTTGTCGTCAAGGAATCAAACAACAACGGTGGAAGTTTGAAAATTCATCCAAATCCTGCACAGACACAGATTCAGATTCAGTTGAACTGGGATAATGCTCAGGAATTCACTGCCTTGATTTACGACGTGCAAGGACGTTTATATAAGAAATGGACCAGTCAGGCTGTAAATAATTACGAAGAAGTAATCTCTCTGACCGGCATGTCATCAGGCACCTACTGGATCCAAATTATCGGAACCAGAGGAGGGCGCTTCAGTCAGCGCATCAGCGTTTACTAAAAACTAACTCCAACCAATTTAAAAGGCGAACCGTTTCAGGTTCGCCTTTTGTTTTTCACAATAAGATTCTAGCAAGGGGGATCACTCGAACTTCTTAAGCTTAGTTAATCAGTCGATCCCATTAATCAAGATCTATCGTTTCGACTTTTTAAATTTTGACTTTCTAAACGCGTTGATCAGTTCTTGCCTGTATTCTTCTTTGTTCCCTGAGATGACCACTCCAAAATCATAACCATTTATCAGTTTGCTGTACATAATTTGCTCCAACAACAGGTCGCCGTCTTGACTGTATAAAACAAAACTGTACTTCTGAAAATCCAGTCCACCAATACGCTCCACTGTTGTCATAGAAGAATCGACTTTATAACCGATATTAATGAATGATGCATAGATAATCTTCTTCAGATCAGCGTTATTGTTATCCCAATCAACTTGGTTATTAGATGTGAATGGCTCTGAGGTAGAACCAAAAAAATTAGTCTGATCTTTCTGTAGGTAGATTAGGTTTTTCATTCTGCTATAATCGATCTCTTCACCTACTATATCTTCCAATGCTGAGGAACCCATTCCGTTGATTTGTTTGATTGTTTCCATCTCCACCAAGTTCCAGCCTTGCGGAATTTCAAAAGTCCAACCGATTTCTTCGCTGACATAAATGTTTCCATCGAGCCTCCCCTCTTCCACGTATTTCGTCGCCCTTTCTTGTCCGGCCACCTTAAAAACATTCAAAAGTAAAAATGCGACTACGATGATTTTAAAAGAAATTGGTTTCATTGATTGCTTGAATTTTACAAGTAAAAAGAGCACATTTTTTTTGGCAAATAAGTGAATTATGTGTTTCTGACCTTTAGACATTATCCATATTATGCGGCGAATAAAAAATCAAGGCTATGATTCCGGCGCTAAAAATGGATTCGTTCCGCTA
>CAZWPF010000184.1:0-3369 GCA_964636205.1 uncultured Chitinophagaceae bacterium
TTTTTATACAAAGTCTTGTGTTAGTTTGGCCACTTCCGCCCGTGCCGGTTTTTTGTTGTAGAGCACCTCATAAACCATATCACAAATCGGCAAATGAAGTCCAAAACGCTCGGTTATGCGTTGAATACACCCAGAAGCATAATATCCCTCGGCGACCATATTCATCTCCGACTGTGCTGACTGCGTTGTGTATCCACGCCCAATCATATTTCCAAAGGTACGATTTCTGCTAAATTGAGAATATGTAGTCACTAAAAGGTCGCCTAAATAGGCTGAACGGTTGATTTCCCGCTTTTGCTGATCTATTTTTTTCAAAAAAAGCTCCATCTCGCGAATAGCGTTGGAAACGAGAACCGCTTGAAAATTGTCCCCGTAGCCTAAACCGTGACACATACCGCAAGCAATAGCATATATGTTTTTGAGTACGGCACCGTACTCCACACCTAAAGCATCGATTGAAGTAACTGTTTGTATATACCTTGTTTTGAATAAATTAGAAATTAAAGTAGCTCGCTCAAGGTCTTCACATGCTAAAGTCAAAAAGGAAAGACGCTCATTGGAAACCTCTTCAGCGTGACAAGGTCCTCCCACGACTACGATTTGGTCGAAACTCACATCAAAAGCTCTGGTAAGGTATTCTCCTACGACCAAATTGTCCTGCGGCACAATACCTTTGATTGCCGAAACAATAGTTTTACCGGCTAAATCTCTTTTTTCCACACCTGCTAAAGCCGCAGGAAGATAGGCTGCAGGGGTATTTAAAATAATAATGTCTGACTGTTGAATAACTGTTATGGCATCTGTAATCACATTTTCAGGATGCACTTTGATATCTACGGCTGTGAGGTAATTCGGGTTGTGTCTAAACTCACGGATAAAATCTGCATGCTCCTCCTTGCGTACCCACCATAAAAGTTCTTTGCTTTCCGGATTATCTGTTAAAATCTTTATCATGGCTGTAGCCCAACTACCGCTACCGATGACACCAATCTTCAATTTTGAGTTGTTCTCCATGTGGGACAAAGATATTAATAATAAAATTAACGTATCTTCATGGCTCTGTCTAAATAAAATTAACATTGAGCTTCTACCCTACTATTTTTAGCCAATGAGGGAATAAAGATTACAGAATTCGTATTTTAGGCAGATAACTATTATCGTATCATGGACAATTCCATTAGTGAAAAGGAAAAAATGCTGGCCGGTAAGCCGTATTTTGCAAACGACAAAGCACTTTCTGCACTACGCATGAATGCCCAAAGGCTATGTCATCGCTACAATCAAATCGATCCAAAACATCATCGGGAGCGCAAATCTATCATCCGAACGCTATTTGGTCAGACAGGGTCAATGTTTTGTATCGAACAGCCTTTTTACTGCGATTACGGGATGAACATTGAGATTGGAGAAAATTTCTTTTCAAATTATCATTTGACTATTTTGGATTGTGCTCCTGTGAAAATCGGAAACAACGTCATGCTAGGCCCTAATGTAGCGATTTACACTGCCGGACATCCCGTGCATGCTGAAGTTCGTATGACCGGTTTAGAGTATGCGCTTCCCGTGACGATTGGCGACAATGTGTGGATAGGCGGAAATACTGTGATCAATCCCAATGTCCATATTGGCGAAAACAGTGTTATTGGGTCAGGATCGGTGGTTACCAAAGATATTCCGGCAAATGTAATAGCGGTAGGAAACCCGTGTCGGGTATTACGTCCTATCACCGAAGAGGACAAGCAATTTTATTACCAAAACCGTCCCTTACCTACCGAAGAATAAGGTACTGTGTTAATGCGAAGCCGATTAACAAAAACTTAACTTATCGATCATATTGCTTTCACTTAGGCGCCCTATTTTTGAGCAAACAAATAAAAGTAATATGATTAAAGATTTAGAAGTCGTTATTTTAGAACAAGTCCTGGATATTGCCGAATGGCTTTACGATGGTGATGATTTGATTGTCATCGAAGACTAATTCCCTCTTGACTTAAGCAACTTTGTTTAAGTAGTTCCTCCCCTGTAACTCCCCTTTTTTAACATGACGATATTAAGACGACGCACTAGGTGCGGTGATCTTGATATTGCAGTTTGGGAAGATGCGAAAACAGCCGTTTCACTTCCTCATTAGAAATTTTATCCCACTCATCAAGTGCGGTTTGCACAGCTTCTAAGTGATCTAAAGTACGGATACCAACTATCGCGCTAGCTACAGCAGTGTTTGCGGCCACATATTTCAATGCAAGGGTTTCTTTGCGCACGCCCAATTCTTTCGCTGCATTTTTCAATGTCTGTTGAATTAGCGTAGTATGTTCCAAAGTATGTTGCAAATAGGGCTTAGTGATGGCCTTATCCAAAAGGAAACCCTGCGCAAGGCTGCCGCGTGCTATTACGGCGACGTTAGCGGCTTCAAATCCACTTAAAAATTCCTCAGGACGCGTATCGAGCACACTGTACTGCATCATATTTGATACAGGTTCTGCATGCTGTATATATTTTAAAAACACATTGGGACGGATAGACGAAAGGCCGTATTCACGAATTTTACCTGCGTCTTTTAATCTTTCAAAGGTTTCTACGATCTCTTCAAAATTATCTTCGATAGTCCCGCCATGCAATTGATACAGGTCGATATAATCCGTTTGTAATCTTCGCAAGGAAGCATCGACAGATTTTAGAATATGCTGTTTGCTGGGATTCCACGTCCAGCCGTCCTCCCCTGCTTGCCAAGCATTACCCACTTTGGTTGCTAAAATGACTTTGTCCCTAAAGGCTGCTAATGCCTTTCCGAACAACTCCTCATTCGCGCCTCGATCGTATAAATCTGCCGTATCGAAGTAATTGATACCCGTTTCGTAAGCTTTGTGAATAAGCGAGATACTTTGCAGAAGGTCTGTGGAGGACAATGACATTCCCCCAAAGCCTATCACGGATACTTCTAAATTGGATTTACCAAGATTACGCTTCTCCATCAGGTTTGATAATATCTAATAATTCAATCTCAAATATTAAGGTGCTGTAAGGAGGAATACGACCCGAACCTCGTTCCCCATACGCCAATTCGTAAGGTATATAGATCTTGTATTTTGCCCCTACATTCATCAATGGTAACGCAATCGTCCAGCCCTTGATCACTTTATTCAAGTTAAGGATAATGGGTTCACCCCGATCGTAAGAGCTGTCAAATTTGGTTCCATCGATCAAATAACCAGCATAATGCACTTTGACTTCATCGCTGACCGTTGGCTTACGCCCTTCTCCAGGTGTCAAAACTTCGTACAAGACGCCTTCCGGTGTAGATTGCACACCGGGTTTGGATTGCATTTCTGCCAAAAACATTTGACCCGGTTCTATAAGAGCTTGCGTTTG
>CAZWPF010000185.1:0-3258 GCA_964636205.1 uncultured Chitinophagaceae bacterium
ATAGAAAAGCTTCATAAAATAGTAATTGTAAAGTTTAAAATTGACCAACACTATCTAGTTCGATAGTAATTATTCGACGGAGATTCTCCCCGATTTTAAAAATTTCTGTTTATCCTCCTCCTTTCTTTTTTAACATACATGAAACAGTTACGAATGGATTGACCGTGTTTCTATATCACGACCCGATTTTGTCATTAAATGACAATGGGCTAGATATACAGTATTTGACCTGCTCCTTCAAAGCACTTGAAGTCATAATGAGTAGAAAAATGAGACCTTGGCTTACGAAGGTAGACGGGCCAATTGGTCGAAGATAGCAATATCACTTTATGCCTACAAATCTTTTGTCGATGCAAACATAACTCCTTTAATATTAATCCCACATTAAGTTGCCAATACCATATATCCTTACTGGGTAGCGATTAAAAAACAAACAACAGATAGTCAGCACCTTACCATGTACGAATATTATATGAAGGCCGAGGTTGATGAATAACCTACCACACTTAAAATCGCAAAAACAGTATTTATATTTACAGTGTAACAAGTTTATGCTACCCCCTAAAAACATAAAAGCTTGTGGCAATAACCACAGGCTTTTTACTATTCTTTTATTATCGCTTACTGCGCGTTCAAGAACATGGATTTTTTCTTTACTAACTCTCTAAAGACTGGATCCTGCAAGTCTTTGATAAAGCGTATCGCCTCACCTGTGGACTTCATTTCAGGACCGAGTTGCTTATCCACTTCAGGGAATTTAGAGAAAGAGAATACCGGCTCTTTGATCGCCCAACCGGTAAGCTTGCGCTCGATGTTGAAATCTTTCAGTTTATTTTCTCCCAACATCACTTTGGTCGCGATATTGACATAAGGGACGTCGTAAGCTTTTGCGATAAATGGAACTGTACGCGAAGCGCGAGGATTGGCCTCGATTACATATACGTTTTCCCCTTGAATGGCAAACTGAATATTGAGCAAGCCTAACACGTTAAGTGCTTTAGCTAATTTGACTGAATATTCCTCCATTTTGTCCTGTACATTTTGCGACAAGCTGAACGGAGGCAACACAGCCGATGAGTCACCAGAGTGAATACCTGCAGGTTCGATATGTTCCATCATACCGATGATATGTACATCTTCGCCATCACAGATTGAGTCGGATTCGGCTTCTTCGGCGCGGTCCAAGAAGTGGTCGATCAAGATTTGATTTCCAGGCAAGTTTTTCAACAAGTTCACCACGGCCTTTTCCAGATCCTCATCATTGATCACGATGCTCATTCCCTGTCCTCCCAACACGTAGGATGGGCGAACAAGTACTGGATAACCAACTTCATTTGCCACTTTAATAGCCTCCTCAGCAGAAGTAGCTACGCCATATTTAGGATATGGAATATCCAATTCCTTCAACAAGTCGGAAAAGCGACCACGATCTTCAGCCAAGTCCATATCTTGGAACGATGTACCAATGATCTTAACACCGAATTGCTCCAATTTCTCCGCCATTTTCAAAGCCGTCTGGCCACCCAATTGAACGATCACACCTTCTGGTTTTTCATGCTCGATAATCTCACGGACATGCTCCCAAAATACAGGTTCAAAATAGAGTTTATCTGCCATATTGAAATCCGTAGAAACAGTTTCCGGGTTACAATTGACCATGATAGCCTCGTAGCCACATTCTTTTGCAGCGAGTAGTCCATGCACACAAGAGTAGTCAAATTCGATACCCTGGCCAATGCGGTTTGGTCCTGAACCAAGTACGATTATTTTCTTTTTGTCGGAGACAACCGATTCGTTCTCGTCTTCGAAAGTCGAGTAATAATAAGGTGTATATGCTGGAAATTCTGCTGCACAGGTATCCACCATTTTGAACACTCTATTGATCCCCAACTCCTTACGTCTATCGTAAACCTCATCCTCGGTAACATTACCCAGTAACCAAGCAATTTGTTCATCGGAATATCCTTTTTGCTTCAAAGTCAAAAAGAAATCTCTTGGGATATTATTCAACTGGTAACGTTTCAACTCCTGCTCGAGTTGTACTAACTCTTGGATTTGTACCAAGAACCACTTGTCGATCAAGGTAGCTTTGCGAATAGATTCTAGCGGAACACCGAGTTCGAATGCGTCTTTAATATGGAACAAACGATCAGCACTTGGATTCTCCAGGCTGTACATGATTTCTTCTAAGTTGCGTACCTGACGACCATCCGCACCTAATCCGGCGCGTCCTGTCTCGAGCGACTGTGCAGCCTTTTGCAAGGCCTCAATAAAAGTACGTCCAATCGCCATGACTTCACCGACAGCTTTCATTTGTAGGCCCAATTCTTTGTTGGCACCCTTAAATTTATCAAAGTTGAAGCGTGGGATTTTTACAATCACATAATCCAAGGTCGGCTCAAAATATGCTGAAGTTGTTTTTGTGATTTGATTTTGCAGTTCATCTAAGTTATAACCGATGGCTAATTTTGCAGCAATCTTCGCAATAGGGTAACCCGTTGCTTTGGACGCCAATGCAGAGGAACGTGATACACGAGGATTGATCTCGATAGCGATAATATCTTCGTTCTCCGGATTTACAGCAAATTGCACGTTACAACCACCTGCAAAGTTTCCGATCGAGCGCATCATTTTGATCGCCTGATTACGCATATCTTGGTAGCATTTGTCCGAAAGGGTCATGCCTGGCGCCACAGTGATCGAGTCTCCGGTGTGGATACCCATAGGATCGAAGTTTTCGATGGTACAGATGATGATGACATTGTCATTCTTGTCACGCAACAATTCCAACTCAAACTCTTTCCAACCCAACACAGCCTGTTCTACCAACACCTCATGTGTAGGCGAGGCATGCAGTCCACGGTTTAGCGCGGCATCAAAATCTTCTTTTCTGTGCACAAAACCACCTCCAGTACCCGCCAGGGTATACGAAGGACGGATAACCAATGGATAGCCAATCTCTTGTGCTGCCTCTTTACCTTCTAAAAAGGAATTGGCAATCTTAGAGGTAGCTACACCCACACCGATATCAATCATGAGCTGACGAAACTCTTCACGGTTTTCGGTTTTCTCAATCGCCGCTACATCCACACCGATGACCTGGACATTATATTTATCCCAAATACCACGATTTGAAGCCTCGATACAAAGGTTCAATGCGGTTTGACCACCCATCGTAGGCAATACTGCATCGATTTTTTGCTCTTGCAGTATCTGCTCGATACTCTCGCATGTCAAGGGTAAAAGATAAACATGATC
>CAZWPF010000186.1:0-3254 GCA_964636205.1 uncultured Chitinophagaceae bacterium
ATTACACCGAACCGGTGAACGTGATACTTACCAGTGTAGAAGGAAGGAAACTGGCTGAATTTTCCGATGTGCAAACAGTGGATATGAACGCTTATCCCTCGGGAGTGTATATGCTTAGAATTTCAGACAAGCAAGGTAATCCAATCAGTTTGGAGAAGATTATCAAACAGTAGTTGGAAGTCGATAATGGAATAAACGGGGGTAGTCGAAAGGCTACCCCTTTTTTTAAAATGCCGCGAGTAAGCTTGATATTAGCATTAAGGATTTGTAGTTTGTGTATGCACACACGTGGAAGGTGCTATTTTTAAAAGGTAAATGGTCTTAGCCATTGAAAAGTCGGTTCTGAAATTAGAGTGAATGGGAATCATGATCGCTAGAGTCACATCAATATGCGATTCTATTTTTAATTTATATAAAGGCATATTTGTACTAATTAAAAGGAAATGGGAATGGACAGCGTGATAAATTTGGCAATAATTGAGGACGGTCGCCTGGTAAGGGACAGTCTGGAGGCCTATTTTGACAAGCAGGATAATATAGAATTGATAGGCGTAGCAGAAAGTGTGGAGGATTTTTTGGCTAAAGCTGAGAAGTTGTTAATCGACAAGCCGGATGTTGTGCTATGTGATATCAATCTGCCCGGAATGAGTGGGATAAAAGGTGTGAAATATATCAGATCGGTGTATCCCAAAGCAGATGTAATTATGTTAACTGTATTTAATGATAGCGATCGAATATTTCAATCCTTATGTGCAGGTGCAACGGGATATGCGCTCAAGAGTACACCTATGCCCGAACTGCTGAAGGCAATTTTTGAGATTCACAATGGAGGTAGTTATATGTCGCCATCAATCGCACGTAAGGTAGTTGAGCATTTTTCGCCCAGTCGAAAGAGAGTAGAAGAGGTGCTTTCACCCAGAGAATTTCAGGTAGTTAGAGCGTTAACAGAAGGGTTAAGTTATAAGTTAATTGCGGATCGACTTGGTATTTCTATTGATACTGTTCGGACGCATATTAAAAGTATTTACAGCAAGCTTCAAGTTAATAGCAAAGTAGAGGTTTTAAGAAAAGCTTTTAAAGGGGAGATATAACCCCTTCATTTCTGACATAGTCAATTTTCTTTTTTTTGTATATCGCATGAATATGCGATTGTTAAATGTAAATATCAGGGATAGTTTTGATGAATAAAGCTATTTGGCTATTTTTTAAATCTCAAAACACCCCTGATATGAGGTCATTATTATTACTATTTACCCTAAACTTATTGTTTTTGGATTTGTCTGCACAGGTTACTGATACCAGTGCTCGCTGGACATGGATGTCTGGTGTAACTTCGAATAACTCCAGAGGTTCCGGAGTTCTTGGTGTTGAAGGTCCGTACTCTCCACCCGCCAAGCGTGACCATGCGATGTGGGTGGATACGGCAGGTTATGTATGGATTTTCGGGGGAGAGTTTAACACCGGTACCAACTGTATGAATGATCTATGGCGGTTCAATCCTTCCAACCGTCAATGGACCTGGGTTAAGGGTTTATTTGATCCTGTTGGCAATGGAGGTTTTCAGAAAGGCGCTAATTATGGAACGAGGGGAGTTGCAGCCCCTACAAACCTGCCTGGAGGAAGACGGCTATCGAACTACTGGAAAGATGACAAAGGGAAATTTTGGATTTTTGGCGGGATTGGCTACGTGACGAATGCAGTTCAGGGATATTTAAATGATTTATGGACCTATGATCCCGCTACCAATAACTGGACCTGGGTTTCGGGAGATAATATCATCAATTCCCTTGGCTTATACGGGACCAAAGGAGTGGGAACGGCTACAACTCGTCCCGGGGGGCGTCTAGGTTCTGCTGCCTGGGTAGATAAGACCGGAAGATTATGGGTGTTTGGAGGATTGTGTAATGTGTCCGGAACCACTGTGACAAGTCGGAAAAGCGATTTGTGGATGTACGATCCAAAGGCGGATGTGTGGACTTGGATGATGGGTCCTAGTGACACCGGTGTTGTAGGAAGTTATGGTACGATTAAGGTTCCTGATCCAAGTAATTATCCGGGAGCAAGAAGTGATGCTGCGCACTGGGTTGCCAACGACGGTTCTTTCTGGATGTTCGGAGGATACGGTTTGGATTCCAAAGGAGATATTGGCAGATTGAATGATCTTTGGAGGTTTGATCCGGATAAAATGGAGTGGACATGGATGCATGGCAGTAATATATGTCAACAAAACGGAGTCTACGGCATCAAAGGCGTGCCGGATCCGGCAAATACACCGGGATCGAGAAATGCAAATAATAAAGGTTGGGTAGATGTTACCGGTTGTCTGTGGTTGATGGGAGGATATGGATTGCCGGCGGCTCCATCTGCGACAATGGGGTATATGGAAGATATCTGGAAATATGATCCAAACACTGGTCACTGGACTTGGATGATGGGCCGCAATAATACGGTTAACGCTCAATGTGTTCCTGGCACCATTGCTGTATCCAGTCCGACCAACTACCCTGGCTCCCGCGGTATTGCCCCCACCGCTTTAGACCTAAACGGAAATATTTGGTTGTCAGGGGGACTGGGATATGTTGGAGCAAGTGGAAATTCCCGAAATGACTTATGGAGTCTCGTAGGTACAGCTGCTCCACTCCCTGCGCAGCCCGGACTGTTTACTTCTGCTAAATCCCCGGTATGTGCAGGTGAAACCGGACTAACCTATTCTGTTCCGGCGGTCGCAGGTGCCACTTCATATGAATGGAAATTTACAGGATCAAATGTAACCTTTTCAGCCACCACAACAAATCCGACTAACACGCTCAATTTCGCAACAAATGCTTCAACTGGTACCCTGAGCGTGCGTGCGGCGAATTCCACAGGACCTGGTCCATGGAGGGATTCTGTCGTTACCGTCAATCCGGTTCCGACTGTTAATATAAGTCCCACTGGTACGCAAACAATTTGTGCGGGTTCTAGTGTTACATTGTCTTCTTCGGCAAGTCTGGGAGTTAGTTATCAATGGAAAAATGGCACCAGTAATGTAGGTACTAACAGTTCTAGTTATGCAGCTACGGCTCAAGGTTCATATACATTGACTATTACCAACAATACTACCGGTTGTTCGGGAACTTCAGCTGCAACCCAGGTCAATGTGACACCGTTACCTACCATAACAATCAATCCAGCATCAGTAACAATCTGTGCAGGAGAGTCCGCTACACTTACTGCCAGTGGTGCTACTACCTAACGCTCGTCGCCGGCTGGTG
>CAZWPF010000187.1:0-3208 GCA_964636205.1 uncultured Chitinophagaceae bacterium
AATTGTACGATAGTCTTTTGATTGTAACAAAATTGTTCGTTTCACGGAGTAAATGTTTAGGAGAGCCATAGAAGTGATCGATACTCGCCCACACTCCCCGATTTTTCTTGGGGAGTCAAATGAACCCACAATATAGGTCTTTTGCGCTTGTTTGTATTTGCTCGAAGGTCTAATCTAATTTCTCGTATATTTGCCAAAAAGGACTTCTTTTGGTGAATATTCAAGACATTCTACACACATATACCCAGACCGATCACGTAAAAACTTTAGTGGAAGAATTGCGTACGGGTAATCCTAAAATTCAACTCCGAGGACTTGTGGGTTCATCCGATGCGATGGTGGTGGCTGCTACGTACCTTACCCATGCTAGGCCCTATATTTTTGTGTTGCCCACGCACGAGGATGCTTCCTATTTTCTGAGTGACCTGGAGAGTCTATTTGATAAGCAAATACTGTTTTTTCCTGCGTCCTATCGCAAAGCATTTGAATTTACACAGATTGACAGTACGCATGTGTTGCAGCGTTCGGAAACGCTTAATGCCTTGAACCGCTCATCGGACTTACCCAAAATCGTCGTCACCTATCCCGAGGCAATCGCCGAAAAGGTGATCAATAAAGCTGATTTGCAGAAAAATACGCTGGAGATTACCCAAAATACAAAGCTGAGTATCGATTTTATCAATGAGTTTCTGTACGAATATGACTTTGAGCGTGTAGACTTTGTGTATGAGCCGGGGCAATTTGCCATTCGTGGAGGAATTGTCGATATTTTCTCGTTTTCAAACGATTTGCCTTATCGCATCGAATTTTTCGGAGACGAGATCGAGAGCATACGGACATTTGAAATCGAGAGCCAGTTGTCCGTGAATAATATTCATACGGTCACGATTATCCCTAATATTCAATCCAAATTTTTATCCAACAATCACATCTCCCTACTGGAATATGTCGACAAGGAGGCCGTGGTATGGATGAAAGATGTGCAATTTACCTTCGATGTAATCCGTGAGGGCTACAAGAAATCTTCCCAATTTTGGAAAGCGCTGTCTGAAAGCGAAATCAATAATAACCCCGAGTGGATCGATCCTAGGGTGACATTCACAGATGAACCGTATTTTGCGTCTTTATTGGTGGATTTTCCAGTTATTGAATTTGGCAAACAATTCGTGTATAAGGCGGATCGAGTCATCCAATTTGACACCTATCCGCAACCATCGTTCAATAAGGATTTCAACTTGCTTATCCACAATTTCAAAGAAAACGAAGGCAAGGGAATACAAAACCTTATCTTTTCGGATTCGACCAAACAGGTCGAACGCATATATGCGATATTGGAGGATATCGATAAGACGGTTAGCTTTACGCCTATCTACAAGCCCTTGCGAGGAGGATTTAGGGATGAAGATGTCCGATTCGCTTGTTACACCGACCATCAGATATTTGACCGATACTACAAATACAAGCGGCGCAAAGGTTACGAACGTTCGCAAGCCATCACGCTCAAAGAGCTACGGGACTTGAAGCCCGGAGATTATATCACGCACATCGACCACGGTGTGGGTAAATATGCAGGGCTCGAAAAGGTAGAGGTCAATGGCCGTACCCAAGAGATGATCCGTCTCGTATATGCTGATAATGATTTGCTTTATGTCAATATCAACTCCTTAAACCGAATTTCAAAGTATTCGGGCAAAGAGGGTACAGTGCCCAAAATGAACAAGTTGGGTACTGATGCATGGGATAAGCTCAAGAAAACAACGAAGAAAAAGGTTAAAGATATTGCGCGCGACTTGATTCAGCTGTATGCGAAGCGCAAAGCACAATCGGGGGTAGCATTTAGCCCGGATACTTACTTGCAAAAGGAGCTGGAAGCTTCCTTTATCTATGAGGACACGCCGGATCAGGAAAAAGCAACTAACGATGTCAAACGAGATATGGAATCGCCACATCCTATGGACCGATTGATATGTGGTGATGTGGGCTTTGGCAAAACCGAAGTGGCCATTCGTGCAGCCTTCAAAGCCGTGGCAGACAGCAAGCAGGTGGCGGTATTGGTGCCCACGACGATCTTGGCCCTGCAACATTTTCGGACATTTTCGGAACGATTAGAAGGATTGCCTGTCAATATTGATTATATCAACCGTTTCAAAACCACGAAGCAGATAAAAGATACGCTGAAAAAGCTGGAAGAAGGTAAAATTGACATCATCATCGGTACACACCGTCTGGTAAGCAAGGATGTAAAGTTCAAAGACCTGGGGCTCATGATTATTGATGAGGAGCAAAAGTTTGGGGTGTCGGTCAAGGAGAAGCTCAAGGCTTTGCGCGCGAATGTGGATTCGCTGACATTGACAGCGACACCTATCCCGCGTACATTGCACTTTTCGCTGATGGGCGCACGCGACTTGAGTATCATTTCTACACCACCACCCAATCGCCAACCGGTACAAACGGAGCTGCATGTTTTCAATGAGACGCTCATCAAAGATGCGGTAGGTTTTGAAATAGAACGTGGGGGGCAGGTGTTTTTCATCCACAACCGTGTGGCAGACTTACCCAAACTTGGCGCTTTGATACAGAAGCTGGTGCCGGGAGCGCGTGTAGGCGTGGCGCACGGGCAACTGGAAGGCGACGCTTTGGAGGACGTCATGCTCAAGTTTATCGATCATGAATACGATGTATTGATTGCGACGACGATTATCGAGGCAGGTCTCGATATTCCCAACGCCAATACGATCATCATTAACCACGCGCATATGTTTGGCTTAAGCGATTTGCATCAGATGCGTGGCCGGGTGGGTCGGTCGAACAAGAAGGCCTTCTGCTACCTTCTCAGTCCGCCACTGTCGACACTTACCACGGAGGCGTACAAGCGCTTGTCAGCCATAGAAGAGTTCTCTGAATTGGGGTCGGGTTTCAATGTCGCGATGCGGGATTTGGATATTCGCGGCTCGGGCAACTTACTCGGTGCCGAACAATCGGGGTTCATTGCCGAAATCGGATTTGAGATGTACAACAAAATCCTGGATGAAGCCGTACAAGAGCTGAAAGAAGATGAGTTTGGCGAATTGTTTAGCGAGGAGCAAGAACGTAATTATGTCTCTTTCACACAGGTGGATACCGACTTGGAAGTTCTTATTCCGGATGCTTATGTGACCAATATTAGCGAACGTTATAACCTCTATAATGAAATTGCCAAATTGGAAAA
>CAZWPF010000188.1:0-3195 GCA_964636205.1 uncultured Chitinophagaceae bacterium
GAGTTTCCGCTCAACATTATAACCAGTATCCTTGGTATTTGAAAGGGAATTCGGTTTGGGCTTTTGGAAACCGGTCTGCCATGAATTTTAATTCGGGCATGCCGGTTCCTTTTCAGTCGATGATAAACTCTCAAATGGGGGTAGCTTCTGTTTCAGATCCGGTTACCGGTAATTTATTATTCTATTCTGATGGTAACTGGGTTTATAATAGAAGTCATGGCGTGATGCCCAATGGTCATCAGCTCTTGGGGAATCGAGGATTTGTGAGACAAGGTGTATGTATCGTGCCTTTTGTAGATCAGCCAGGAAAATACTATTTATTCTCTTTGTCAAGTTTTTCACCCGGAGCTATTCCTGTCGCCCACGGGAAGTTGTATTATTCGGTTGTGGATATGAACCTCCAAAATAAATATGGGGATGTAGTAGATACACTTAAGAATATTTTTCTGGATTCCATGCTGAGCTCCGCGATGATAGCTATACCGGGGAATAACTGTGATATTTGGTTACTCTTGCATGATGCCCGTTTCCCCCAGTTTAAAGCCTATCATATAACCGCTGAAGGTATTTCCGATACACCTGTGGTATCAACTATTGGAGGAATGTTTTTTCCGACGCAATCTACCAATCATAGTAGTATGGCGGTTTCTCCCGATAGGTCGAAAGTAGTTTTAACGTTCATGGATGGAGTATCTCCTTCAACCGGTTCGCCTTTTGGAGGTGCAATGTTAGCAAGTTTTGACCCTGGTACCGGAGTGCTATCTAATGGAATTGTTGTGGAAGATAATCAGGGATGTGCCACTGCCTGTTTTTCACCAGACAATACAAAATTGTATCTCACGGCATACGAAGATGCACCCCCTAATTTAAAGTACATGATATATCAGTACGATGTAAGTAACTATAGTACGCCGGCAATAAGTGCATCTAAGGTTTTTATCAAACAGACAATCAGTAGTCCGTCGGATCTGAAATTGTACAACGATACTATCTATGCTCCTACGGGTTATCTGATCACTAATCCTTGGCAAGGCAGTGCGTTTAAACTTTATCTTGATCGGATCAATCACCCCGACTTAGCCGGGATTTCATGTGATTATCAAGATACTGCAATACGGGTTTATAACGGGACATATGTCGCATATACTTTACCCAACGATGTGGTCTACCCAATACCTAAGGATACTTTTACTACGAAACGGCTAGATACATTGATATGTATGCGACCGGGCAGGCCTTTCAGATTTGGAGCTACCGCGTCAATAGAAAATGCACCCTTAGGATACGAATGGCAGGATGGCAACACAGATAAGTCTGTGCTGATAACTGAACCCGGAGTATACTGGGTGATGAGTAAAAGTTTCTGTTATACTTATGTGGATACTTTTATTGTGAGAGCCGGTATTCAATCTCCCTTCGACTTGGGTAGGGATACAATGATTTGTGGTATTAGCGGTCCGTTATTATTGGAAGCTCCTAATGTCCCCGGAATGTTTCGTTGGCAAGACGGACATGCCGGTAAAAGCTATTTGGTGAAGGAGTCAGGTGTTTATTGGTTAGAGATTAATGATCAAGGATGTATTAGTTCCGACACGATCAAAATAAGCTTACTGGATTTGACTCAGGACATAGGTGAGGATTTAAATTTTTGTCAGAACGATCCGATCGATTTAATTATTTCTGCGAAATTATCAGAAGGAGCAGAGGTTATTTGGAGTGATGGTAGCGTCACTCCCGAGATTCAAATTGCTGACTCGGGAATTTATTGGGTTAAAGTTTCGCTGGCCACTTGCGAGAGTGTAGACTCAATCAGAATAACTCGTGATTTTTGTGATTGCATATTTAAAATGCCGGATGCGTTTACGCCCAATGGAGATGGGCGAAACGATGTATTTCGACCCGTTATAGAACCGGGTTGTCCGATAAATAATTTTCAGTTACAAATTTTTAATCGCTGGGGAGAGCGCGTTTATTCGGGTCGAGACCCTTTTACGGGCTGGGATGGTACATGGCAGGGTGCTCCATTAGAAAGCGGAGTTTATATGTATCAAGTCGAGTTTCATGTGGGCACTCGATCCAAACCAATCACCGGTAAGGGCGATTTGATGCTTATTCGCTGAGCGTCTTGATAAGTTCATGAAACCGCTCCAAGCCCTTGTGCTTTTCCGGGCTTAGATAAAAGTCTATATTCTCGGTATAATAATAATGCAGGTCGTAATAAGGGAAAGGATTGGCGGCCACAATCTCATCCAAATGATTCAAGCCTACAGCATTTGCCTGATTGAACGATTCGATAAAATCAGCAGGCAGTTCTTTATTCGCAACCCATGCAGCAAAAATGAAAGGGAGGCCGGTAAAAGCTTTCCAATGTTCTGCCAGATCGTAAACGTATTCGAAATTAGTTAATTGCTTTAAGGCCCGATCTCCAATAATCACCCCGGCTGTGGTGCCTTGGATATAGTCGATATAATGCTCTGTAGCGGGCTTCCAATTGACGACCTTCTTCCAATGATGAGCCATTAGTACTTGGGTCAAACGAACCGAAGTACGGGACTGGTAATCCAAATATACCTCCGTAATTTCCTCTAGGGGTACCTGGCTATACAAGCAAACCGAGGCAACTTTCCCATCGGCGGCGATTCCGTAATCACTGATAATCCTCGCTCCGGGGATGGTGGGAATAATAGCCACGGGCAGAAGTGCTACATCAGCGGTGCCGGCAACTAATTGTGCTGCGACATTGGCAGGATAATCCAGACTCAGCTCAATTCGATTTATCAATTCACTTCTTTCAATACCATATAAAAGTGGTTTGGTATTCAGATAGCTAACGCCGGCAACTTTTATTTTGGAACTCAACAGTAAGATTTTGTCCCAAAGATAAGGGGCAGAATGGATTACACCACAGATCGAGGGTTAAAGGTCTTATAAGATTTAAATAGGTTGCATTATTTAAATACAAACATTATTTATTATTTTTAAAATCTATAGCATAGATTTTTTTTTTGGACCGGACCGGAACAAATGGTACTACCATGGAGAGAGCTAGGCAATGGCGGGTGTACATACCCGCTGTTGCTTTTATCTAGTAGTAGCAGCTCTGCGCTCATTGTGTGAGATAAATCGGTTCACGCAGAGGTCGCAAAGTCATTCGCCAAGCACGCAAAGGTTTAGAATATGTAGCAGCTTCTCTGC
>CAZWPF010000189.1:0-3176 GCA_964636205.1 uncultured Chitinophagaceae bacterium
GCACTGCTTAAACAAAGATCTTTACTCGCTTTTCCCGTAAGGGGATGCAAAGATAGAACGAGTATTTTTCTCCTCCAAGAAATATTCTCCCATTTTGACGAGACCACTGTACCAGGAATCATTTCAAACAGCCACAGTGGCGGGTTTGACATGATTATATTTTTTTAAAACAATATTCGCAAGCCGCATTCAAGCCCATCTAAATTGATACTAACTACCCAAACGCTAGCTGATCAAGACCACTGTAAACCCGCTCCCAATAAGGGTTTTCATTACTGCGATACCGCCACTTTCCCAATTACCCTTGCTAACTAGCTTCCATCCCTAGCTAATCCATTCAACTCCACAAATCCCCCCTGCACTAATCATCTACGACAAAACGGCTCAGTATCAATGTCTTTTTGCCACTTATATTATACATAAGCGGCCGCCCCACCACAGCCTAGCTATTTAGATATATACAGCTTTACCTTAGAAGGATCCACTCGAAATCGGTCAACATGCCCCATTCGACGACGATCCGCACTGATGAAATGCATGTGCACATATGAATCGTGATGAGTAAATACCGTCTGATGCTCAGTTGAGAAGAATCCCACAACCTCACCGACTACATTGTTAGGATGGAATTGTCGCTGACCAGTGTGCGCATCAGCCATGGACCGCACTACCGTACCAGCCGGCAAATTCTGGATATGATAACTGATCCGCTCCATCTCACCCACCAACCTAAAAACAAAAGGCCCCTTCCTACCCAACCACTCTAAATAACGCTCCAAGTCTCTATCTGTGCGAACGCTGTCTGGCATTTCAACCGCCGTCCACCCCGACACGTAAGCATGCACAAAAAACGGGGCACAAGCCTCCCGCATAACCACAACCCGCTCCTCTCCCGCCAAATCTATAGTAGAAACATAAGACACACCATCTACAACCAATATCTCTCCCTTCAACTGCTCCAAAGGCCCCAACCCATATATCCCCGTACGATTTAACAGGGTGTCCATACACACGACCGCCGACAATTGTCCCTGGCGCATCACCCGACGCATCTCACCGGAGACCATCACTTGCGTTGATTGAGCAAAACTGTTCGCTACCGTTAAAGTACCGGCAGCTATAAATAATAACATCCGCTTCATCATTTCCGTTTAACTTCCACTAAAGATAGTAATCTCAATGCTCACGACCCTACTTTTAAACATTGTGCATTTTTTAAAATACATTGCTATATTTACGCAATGAGATATTTAATTGCTATTGCGCCCCTTCTGCTCTTGTCGTTTCTTTCAAAAGCACAGCATACGGTCGAAAGTTTGGTGGAAACCGGCATCGAATTTCACGATAACAAAGAATACGATAAAGCGATCAACACTTATAAGATTGCTTTGGACATAGCACCTAATTCCTCTTTGGTAAATTACGAACTCGCATTATCGTTTCGAGAGGCTCAACAGTACGATAGCGCTATTAAGTATAGTGATAAAGTGATCGAGTTGAACAAGCAATTCGTTTCAGATGCTTATATGATAAAGGGTTCCAGCCAAGACTACGCGGGAAAACTCAAGGAATCGATTGAAACTCTGGAAAAAGCCAGCCGAAAGTATAAAGACAACTATCTGTTATTTTATAGCCTGGGACTTACACTATTCAAAGACGAGAATTATAGCAAATCCGAAGAAGCCATAATTAACGCTATTAAAATTAATCCCGATCACGCTAGTAGCCATCTGCTCCTGGCCACAGTCAATCTGCAAAAAAATCAGACTGTACCAAGTCTGCTCGGATTGTACTATTTCCTATTGCTCGAACCCAACAGCGAACGATCTACGACTGCATATAATATGCTCCGGAGTCAATTAACTACAGGTGTGCAATCTGATCCGGATGATCCTACAAAGATCAGTATTTACATGGATCCGGATCCGAAGACTGACGAAGCGTTCAAAGCCGCAGAGCTATCTATCAAGTTAAGAGCCGCAGCTTCTTTATCAGAAGAGAACAAAGACAAAACCGAAGAAGAAATCTTCCTTAATACCACAAAATCATTGTTTGGATTACTCGGTGAACTAAAAACAAAAAAAACTAAGGGTTTTTACTGGGATGGATACGTCGACTTTTTTAGCCAATTAAGTAAAACTGATTACATGGAAACGTACTGTCACTACATCAGCTTTGGCAACAACCAGAAATCTACCGATTGGCTTATGGCCAACAAACCACAACTCAAGAAGTTTGGAGAATGGTTGGAGAACACCCAAATGAAACCCTAAACCCTTCTAATCTCACCCCCCGCAACTAACATCGTTGCCAACAAATCCGCGAGACGAATTACCAGTCCGACCGAATAGTTCCACTGTGCATCAATGCCCTCTCCAAAGGGGGTCAACTCGCCCGTCTCTACAGGCGCGCCGTTCATCACGATCGCATAGTACGCATACAAGCGATCAATGCCCTCCTCCGGCACCTTGGTTGCAAATCCCGTAATGCCAATTCCAACTTGGGCGCGAAACAACCGGGACGCCTCCGCCGCCATCCGGATGGCGATTTCCTGACTAACACCATAACATTTCTCAGCATTGATGGGCTCAACGCCCAAATGGATGGACTTCTGAGCACAGTTATATGCGGTAATACCGCCCTGATAAAATTCACCTGCGGAAGGCGCCGTACTGAGCAGTAATTGGAGACAACCCGAACTCACACTCTCGGCGACAGCCACCGTGCGACCGGTAATATTACAGTAACGCCGGATCTGTTCCAGCTCTTCAGTTATCGACTGCTGCAATGTAGATAGCATGCATAACTGCATTAAAATATCATACCAGCCAGCATGAAAAAAAAGGGCACAAGTAAAACTTGTACCCACTAAAGATCGGAGGGACGCTATCATCCCCTCATAATATGGCGGCTTTCACCGGCATATAATTGGCCATAGCGATTTTCCAATTGTCAATCTCGATACGAAAGTAAAGATTATAACTTATGACTAGATATCGGCACAAAAAAGAACCTCGCCAAATGGACCAGGATTCGCGCGCCAAATGCGTTTTAAGCATTGTTGTGACTCAAGATAAGACCTGCAATGCAGCAATTATCACGATCACTGTCGATCCGAAAAAAGCAATTCTGCCGGGTCATTGAATGGTGATTTCATATGCTCTATGTAAAAAAGT
>CAZWPF010000190.1:0-1365 GCA_964636205.1 uncultured Chitinophagaceae bacterium
CATATCTTGGGTGTTTTTCGATATGTTTCGCGGCAAGAAGCCTTCGGCAATGGGGGCCTGTATTGGTGCGGTAGTAGGTTTGGTGGCCATTACGCCAGGAGCCGGTTTTGTGACGATTCCACATTCACTCGTTATCGGTGTCATAGCGGCGGTTATCAGCAATCTGGTTGTGATCTGGCGTACCAAAAAAGGAATTGATGATACACTGGATGTTTTTCCATGTCATGGAGTAGGGGGTATGGTGGGTATGATGTTGACAGCGGTATTTGCGCACAGCAGCGTCAATGAGGTTGTCAGTGACAATGGTCTCTTCTTTGGTGAGTTTACTTTGTTTCTCACACATAGTGTAGGTTTGATTGGTGCTTCTGTGTTTGCTTTTTTTGGATCGCTCGCATTATTGAAAATCACAGATCTCATCGTGCCACTCCGTGTGGGCGAGCAGGATGAGATTTTAGGACTCGATATTAGTCAGCACAACGAACAGTTATAGCGGATTTGTAGTCAAAATCGTGGTAGAATAATCATGATTATAATGTTCGGGGTGTTAAAATAGAAAACCCTTTGCGACCACAGCTGCAAAGGGTTTTCTGTTATTTTAGGTGTAGGTGATTACTAAAGTAGTTCAATTCGTTTTCCATCCCATCCAACGGCCTTGACGGATGTAGTGCCTTCAGGAGTGCGAACGGTAGTTGTGGAAGCATTCTCGCTTCCTGCGCCGCGAAAAGCCACTTTGGCGAGTTTGTCTCCTACATAGGTCTCGAACGCTACTGCATTTTCCCACTGGGCATTGTCTACGATCAACTTTCCCTCTAATTTTTCGTAGCCTTGGCTATTTGCTTTTGTTAAAGCTAGTTGGTCACGATAAATGTGGGTACTGTTTGCAGTTAGATAATGCAGTACGGGCGTATTAGGTTTAGGGTATTTTGAAGCGTAGGATTTTACGTTGCGAATATCCTCTTCCGTGATTTTCATGCGTCCTACGGTATAGTCGTCGACGATCAGGTCAATAGGAGCCAAAATGCCTGAGCGTTCAAAAAAATCCGTCAAGTCAAGCTTAGCCGCATCGCAGGCATTTTTTACAAATTCCAATTGATAATAGCTGTCTTGTTCGGCATCTACCACGGGATTGTCAATAGCCTTTATGAAAATGTCAGCATAAAAATCCTTGTTTCCCCAGCCATGGCCTTCGCCTACGACGGCAAAATAAAGTTGCAATTGCCAAAGAGGAACTAATTTGACAAAATGGTCGCCTCCCCAATCGCGTGGGCGTTCTCGCTGCCAGCGGTCAGGGCCGGCCTGGGTCAGCCAAGGTTGGTGGTGAACAAATGCAGATTCCATATAGGATGTGATACGTCCCCCAATGGT
>CAZWPF010000190.1:1465-3169 GCA_964636205.1 uncultured Chitinophagaceae bacterium
GCATGCATGAAGCCTTTCCATATCACTCGTCCAAACATATGATTTGCCGGCTCACGGTGATATTTCACCAAACCCATTATTTCATGTTGTATATTGATTATAGAGTCATAGAGTTGCATGAGCTCCACACCGGTGTCTGGATTTTCGCGACGCAACGATTCGACCGTGTACGCGAGATGTACTTTCTCACCCACCAAATCTATGACAGGGCCGTAGGCTTGTGCGAGTATACGTTTGTAGGTGCTGTTGTCGTCTTTGCTGAGGTCAAATACACCATTAATCTTTCCTGAGAGGATGTGAACATCAACATTGGGGCGAGTGCCATCCTTGCTATAATATTGGATGTAACTGTTGCCTTTATGTTTGATGGGGAATCGGTTGAGACCTGGAAGGAGGGGGTAGGTGTCCCGTTTGAAATGTTCGTCATCCCAATTGGCTACGACCAATGCAAGCGTATCACCGCCCATAGGTCCGACCCATACTAAAGCCTCTTCGCCTTCAGGAAAATAAATACCCGTTGGGTTTTCAAATTGTGAATAGGGGCTTGTCTTCAGTTGTTGTGCTAGAATGCGCGGGTGCACGTAGTTCTTATAAGACCTGTAGCGCTCAGAAAGAGGGTAGCTGCGATCGAGTAGGGCGGTGGCAACCTGACGCAAAACGGAATCTTGCATCTTTGCGATTTTTTTAGCGGATGCTTTTTTGGCTAATGTGGTGAGTTGCGCATTGGAGAAAAGGGCTAAATCATCGTTGCGCTGTGCGCTAAGAAGCAGGACATTGAGGCCTAAAATAAAGGTTAACAAGAGTTTTTTCATAATTCTTATGTATTGTGCTGATGAAGTTATAGCAAAATAATGGAATATGAATTATGGAGTCTGAAAGCAAACGTTTGTTCTGATTGTTCATCTTTCATTTTTCAGTGGGAGTTGTAGCATTTTAGAAAATGCTGTTCTTTTTTAACAAAAATAATTCCCTAACTATTTGATACTTATCAAAAAGTTTTTACCTTTGCAGTCCCTTATTGGGAAAAGTATGTCTTGAGCGAAGCCCTACTGCTTCGATGGACTTTAATTAATTTAATTTATAACATGTCAGGAATTATTGGTAAAAAAGTAGGAATGACCAGCCTGTTCAATGCTGAAGGGAAGAATATCCCTTGTACAGTAATCGAGGCTGGGCCGTGCGTGGTAACGCAGATACGTACGGTAGAGAAGGATGGCTATTCCGCTGTTCAGCTTGGCTATGACGATGCCAAGGAGAAGAACACGACAGCTCCTTTGAAAGGACACTTCGCCAAGGTCGGAGTTGGTCCTAAGCGTAAACTAGTTGAATTTAAGTACTTCCAGGAGGAAAAACAACTAGGAGACATCGTGGATGTCACATTATTTGAAGAAGGCGAGTACGTAGACGTAGCGGGTACTTCTAAAGGTAAAGGTTTCCAAGGTGTAATGAAGCGTCACGGATTTGGTGGTGTAGGTGGTGCGACTCACGGTCAGCACAACAGACTACGTGCTCCAGGTTCATTGGGTGCAGCTTCTTGGCCTTCACGCGTATTCAAAGGAAAACGCATGGCAGGTCGTACAGGTGGAGAGAGAGTAAAGGTTCAGAACTTACAAGTATTGAAAGTTTACCCTGAGCAAAACCTAATCGTAGTAAGTGGTTCCGTTCCGGGAGCTAAAGGTTCATATGTAATCGTAGACAAATAGT
>CAZWPF010000191.1:0-3123 GCA_964636205.1 uncultured Chitinophagaceae bacterium
GATCTGAATTTCGACACTCCGGTTGTCCAGGAAGAGGTGTTCCGCATCATCGACTATTGGTGCGAAATGGGTGTGGATGGTTTTCGATTGGATGCCGTGCCCTATCTATTTGAACGGGAGGGCACCAACGGTGAAAATTTGCCGGAGACTCACGAATTTCTGAAAAAATTAAGAGCTCATGTCGATACGCATTATCCCGGCACGCTGCTGCTGGCCGAAGCAAACATGTGGCCGGAAGAAGCGGCAGCATATTTTGGGGAGGGCGATGAATGTCATATGAATTACCATTTCCCGGTTATGCCCCGGATGTTCATGTCCTTGCAAATGGAAGACCGGTACCCGATCACCGATATTTTCGATCAGACTCCGGTCATCCCCGACAATTGTCAATGGGCCATTTTTCTGCGAAATCATGATGAGCTGACCCTGGAAATGGTTACCGACGAAGAGCGCGATTATATGTACAAGGTCTATGTAAAGGATCCCAAAGCGCGAATCAACCTGGGGATCCGGCACCGGCTCGCACCGCTGATGGGCAATAACAGAAAGAAAATAGAGCTGCTCAATTATCTGCTGTTTTCGCTACCCGGCACACCGGTGATTTATTATGGCGATGAGATCGGAATGGGCGACAATGTTTACCTCGGCGACCGTGACGGGGTAAGAACCCCCATGCAATGGTCCTCCGCCATGAATGCAGGTTTCTCCGAAACCAATCCGCAAAAACTTTACCTGCCGCTCATCATCGATCCGCAATTCCATTATGAATCGGTCAACGTCGATGTGCAGAGCCGAAATCCATCTTCGCTACTTTGGTGGACCAAAAAGTTAATACAGGCAAGAGGTCGATATAAGGCTTTCAGCCGAGGGGATATCCGATTTATCCCATCCGAAAACCCAAAAGTGTTGGCTTTCACTCGCACTTATGAAAGTCAAACCATGCTGGTGATCGCCAACCTGTCGCGATTCCCGCAGCCGGTAGAGCTAGACCTTAGCGCCTATCGCGAATACCAACCGGTGGAAGTCTTTAGTAAAACTAAATTCCCACAGGTCAAAGAAGACACTCCGTATTTCTTTACCATGAGTGCGCACGATTGTCAGTGGTTTTTACTGGAGCCCTTAAGACATATAGAACGAGATTATCAACGACTTCCCGAAATCCAGCTCGAGTCCAAGGACCAAATTCTGGATAGGGAAATGAAGAATGAATTGGAGCAATATATCCTGATACAATACCTGATGCAGATGAGATGGTTTGGAGGTAAAGCCAGAACAGTCCAGTCCACCAGAATCGCCCACCATGCCACCATGCATTTGGAATCGGACACCGCAACGCTGCTCCTGATCGAAGTAAACTACACCGGTGGTCTTCCTGAAATGTACCAGTTGGCAATTGCCTGTGAATCAGGAAAATCTGCCATCCACTTAAAGGAAAACTGCCCTCAGTCAGTCATTGCCAACCTGACCATAAACGGCATTCCCGGGGTACTGTACGATGCACTGTACGGGCAAGAACTGCAACAAGAATTATTTGCCAGAATGGCTAAGGGAAAACGCCTGCCCTTACACGACTCAGAAATTCATTTTAACAGCGTAAAGTCGGTAAGAGACTATTACAACGAAAATCAAAAGGTAAAGGCCAGATTGATTTCCGCTGAGCAAAGCAACAGCTCCATTACCTACGACAATAAGTTCTTTCTGAAGATTTACAGAAAAGTAGATTTTACCATCAATCCGGATCTCGAGCTCACGAGACATCTTACCCATCAGCATTTTAAACACATTCCGGTGTATAAAGGAGCCATCGAATGGAAATTCAAAAACGAAACGATGGTCCTCGGCATGATGCAAGAAGTTGTAGAACACAATAGTGACGGCTGGCATTATATGCTGGACCAGCTATCCCATTTCAACGAAACAGTCTCCTCTGGGGCTTATAACCATATACTTCAGATTCCGTTGAAGGGCTCGCTGACTCGTCCGGTGGGCTATACCGAAATCCCCGAGCCATTAAAAGAGATCATCGATGCTTCTACCGCAGAAACTGCAAAATTATGGGGCATCAGAACGGGAGAGTTGCATTTGGCTTTGGCAAATTCAGGAATCGACAATCCTGATTTCATGCCCGAACCGTTCTCACTACATTACCAGCGTTCGCTGTATGCATCCTTTCAAACTGCAGTCAGAGAAGCATTTCATAATCTGAGTCAAAATCTCAATCGACTTCCTGAGCAAATCAGAATGGAAGCCGAAGAAGTGCTGGCCATGCGTTCTGAAATTTTAGAAAAAATGAAATCGATCTACAAGAAGAAAATTGATGTGGTTCGATTTCGCATCCATGGGGATTATCATTTGGGACAAGCATTATTTACTGGAAAGGATTTTGTCATTCTCGATTTTGAAGGGGAACCGGCAAAAACATATAGCGAGCGCCGACTAAAACGATCTCCTCTTAGAGATCTGACCGGCATGATTAGATCCCTGCACTACGCGGCATACTGCAGTCTGCTGATGAACGATCAAATCCCCAAAGCTGATATCAACACCCTCGCTCCATATGTCGAACAATGGTTCCACTATATTAGTGGCATTTTCACGAAATCGTATTTCAATACTATAAGTGAAACCCAGTTTCTACCTGATAATGAAACAGATCTGATGATATTGTTGCAATCGTACTTGCTCGATAAATCGATCTATGAATTGAACTACGAACTTAACAATCGACCCAACTGGATCATCATACCACTTAGGGGTATTAAAGCTGTTATGAATCTCCGACCGGAGACGAAAAACAACAGTGATAAAAGAATTATCTTATGACCCAAAGTCACTCGCTTTTTACGGAATATGATATCGATCTTTTTAAAGCCGGACAACATTACCGACTTTACGAAAAGATGGGGGCACACGATTTGGGCGACAAAGGAGTGTACTTCGCGGTATGGGCTCCCAACGCACAAAAAGTAAGCGTTATCGGTTCCTTCAACAATTGGCAAAAAGACAACCACCCGCTTTTCCCAAGATGGGATCATTCGGGTATCTGGGAGGGATTGATAAAGGAGGCAGCACCAGGACAGCAATACAAATTCCATATCACAGGCAATTCTGGTTACGAAGTTG
>CAZWPF010000192.1:0-3091 GCA_964636205.1 uncultured Chitinophagaceae bacterium
GTTCAAGATATTTTTTACAGCAGTAAAACTAAAAATATGATCATCACAGGCATCATGGTTTTGCTTTTTATGGGACTTCATTATTACGACTTCTGGTTTCCGGAGCTACAACTGAAATTTATCCAGGGCGATATGTCGGGATTGAATGCAGCCGGTGAGTTTCGATATTTTGAAGAATTGCAGCATAAGTTCCAGGATCCCATTCGTGTAATTATTTATGTGCTCTCCTTTATTTTCCTGGGATTGCACCTCACCCATGGATTTCAATCATCGTTTCAGTCTGTTGGATTAAGACACCGCCGCTACACACCCATCATTAAAAGATTATCCAGAATTTACGCCGTTGTTGTTCCATTGGGATTTGTAGTAATAGCGGTTTATCACTATTTCGCGCAGCTTTAATGTTTTTTAAAGAAGAATTGTATGAACGCTAAGATTCCGGAAGGTCCGATCGATAAAAAATGGACCAATCATAAAAACAACATTAATCTGGTTAACCCGGCCAATAAACGCAACATTGATGTCATTGTGGTTGGAACGGGTCTGGCAGGGGCCTCAGCGGCTTCGTCTTTGGCCGAAATGGGATACAAAGTAAAAGCTTTCTGTTACCAGGACAGCCCCAGACGTGCCCATTCCATTGCCGCTCAGGGCGGAATCAATGCTGCTAAAAATTATCAGAACGACGGAGACAGCGTGCACCGATTGTTTTACGATACCGTAAAAGGTGGAGATTACCGTTCGCGCGAAGCCAATGTTCACCGCCTTGCTGAAGTTTCTGCAAGTATCATCGATCAGTGTGTGGCACAGGGTGTTCCTTTTGCCCGTGAATACGGAGGCTTACTCGACAACCGGTCATTTGGAGGAGTTCAGGTTTCAAGAACATTTTATGCAAAAGGCCAAACCGGTCAGCAATTGTTGCTTGGGGCGTATTCCGCATTATCCCGTCAGATCGGAAAAGGACAGGTCGAAATGTTCAACCGACACGAAATGCTGGATCTTGTAATTGTCAATGGTAAAGCCCGCGGAATTATTGCCCGGAATCTTGTCACCGGCGAAATAGAACGACACGCTGCACACGCTGTATTGTTGTGCACCGGGGGATACGGCAACGTTTTTTACCTGTCTACCAATGCTATGGGTAGCAATGTAACTGCGGCCTGGAAAGCACACAAGCGCGGGGCAAATTTTGCCAACCCGTGCTACACGCAAATTCACCCAACCTGTATTCCGGTGTCGGGATCGTATCAGTCGAAACTTACGCTGATGTCCGAATCCCTCCGGAACGATGGAAGAATTTGGGTACCTAAAAAGAAGGAAGATGCGCAGGCCATACGTGAAGGAAAAAAGAGTCCGCTGGATCTAAAAGAAGACGAAAGAGATTTTTACCTCGAGCGTAGATATCCGGCATTCGGAAACCTTGTTCCGCGCGATGTCGCGTCGCGGGCTGCCAAAGAACGTTGTGATGCGGGTTATGGAGTAAATGCGACAGGAGAAGCCGTATTTCTTGATTTCTCGTACGCCATTACCAGATACGGAACAGAACAGGCTCATATTCGCGGATTGAATGCAGATGATCCGGCAATTGTACGGAAACTCGGAGAAGAAGCGGTGGCGAATAAATACGGGAACCTTTTTCAGATGTACGAAAAAATTACCGATGCCAATCCATACAAAGTACCCATGATGATCTATCCGGCTGTACATTATACCATGGGCGGCTTATGGGTAGATTACAACCTGATGACCACCATTCCGGGCTGTTATGCACTGGGTGAGGCCAACTTCAGCGACCACGGAGCAAACCGCCTCGGAGCTTCTGCCCTGATGCAAGGACTGGCCGATGGGTATTTTGTGATCCCGTACACCATTGGAGATTACCTCGCAGAGGACATCCGAACCGGTAAAATTCCAAATGATTCTCCGGAGTTTATGGAGGCCGAAAAGGCGGTAAAAGACAGAATCAGTAAACTCATAAACAACAAAGGCACAAAGCCCGTTGATTATTATCATCGAAGGCTTGGGCTGATTATGTGGAACAAATGCGGTATGGCCCGCAACGCCATGAATCTTCAGGAAGCGATTATCGAAATTCAGCAACTTCGCGAAGAATTCTGGAAAGATGTACGGGTGTCGGGAACCGCCGATGAGCTGAACCCTGAACTTGAAAAGGCCGGGCGTGTGGCCGATTTCCTGGAACTTGGAGAACTGATGTGCCGGGATGCACTGCACCGCGAAGAATCTTGCGGAGGACATTTCCGCGAAGAATCACAAACCGAAGAAGGCGAAGCACTGCGTAACGATGACGAATTTGCATACGTTGCGGCATGGCAAGCCAACGGAGATCCAAAAGATGCCATATTACTGAAGGAGCCGCTGGTGTATGAAAACATTGAACTGAAACAAAGAAGCTACAAATAGTCTGCTATGGATTTGACACTTAAAGTATGGAGACAAAAAAGCTCCGCAGATAAAGGCAAATTGGTAACATACGAGGTCAAAGACGTTTCGCCACACCAGTCTTTTCTGGAGATGCTGGATGTTCTGAACGACCAGTTGGTAGAGAAAGGCGAGGAGCCAATCGCTTTTGATCACGATTGTCGCGAGGGAATATGCGGAACCTGCAGCCTTTATATCAACGGTCGCGCTCATGGTCCGGGTCGGGAAATTACCACCTGTCAGTTACACATGCGCTCGTTCGAAGATGGCGATACCATCTATGTAGAACCGTGGAGAGCTGCGGCATTTCCGGTGATCAAAGACCTCGTGGTGGATCGTTCGGCCTTTGACAGAATTATGCAGTCAGGAGGTTTTGTGTCGGTAAATACGAGTGGAAATACCATCGATGGAAATGCTATTCCGGTGCCCAAAGTTGATGCAGACAAAGCCTTTGATGCAGCAGCATGTATCGGTTGCGGAGCCTGTGTTGCGGCTTGTAAAAACTCATCTGCTATGTTGTATGTTTCTGCAAAAGTTTCGCAGCTGGCATTGCTTCCCCAGGGAAGACCAGAAGCACGAGAACGGGTTTTAAATATGGTCAAACAGATGGATGAAGAAGGTTTTGGAAACTGCTCAAACATCGGCGCCTGCGAAG
>CAZWPF010000193.1:0-3031 GCA_964636205.1 uncultured Chitinophagaceae bacterium
TTCCCTTTGCGCTTTCAACGCTGCTAAAAGCCCGCTATCATCTGCTGTAAATGTGTGCCTTATCTCTGTCATGGCTTATAAATTTTCAAGTAAAAAAACATCAATTCGGTGAATGCTTCAACTACACCCCGTCCCTATCTAAAAAGGTTTTGAAGTAAATTGGGTTGGTAAGGGCCAGGATTTCACATACGCATTTGGGAATGCTTTCAGCGCCATTCATAAGGACGCCCACCGAATCCATTGGCAGTCTTCCCTCCTCTCTTGTGATCAAAATAAGATCGTTCCTCAGGCTCACCCTAACCATCCCCTCCACCCGACCATGTATAACACATTGAGCGTAAAGAATAGGGTTCTCAGGATCTATTTCACTTAAAAAGCCCATAGCCTGATTTGATACGACGGTATCCAGGGACCAACTTAACGACTTTAGAAACCCCCTTTCATCGTTCTGGGTGTCGTTTCTTAACTTTCGAATTATGGCAGTCATCTTTGAAAATTGTGTTTCAAAGTGTTTCCTATCAAAACCTCCTGTAGGAACTCCCCGCCTATTCGTTCAATCTCCCAAATGATATAATTGATGTACCCGGGTCTGCTTCGTGAAATTTTCCACCCCTGCGATAATTGACCGCTTCCGGATCGGTGTATGGCGATATAGCCATGGTTCACCTCTACGATAATGGGGAATTTCTTTTTACTGCAAACAATGCAATCCACCCTCATTTTTGATTCTCCCGGCTGGATATGGCAGACAAATTTCACCGCTGGCGTTGTGGCGTCCAGTTCAATCCACCGTTTCAGAAATGGAAGTAATTTCTGATATGGGTATGTGTCGGATTCGATTTTTTCACGTCGATTAGTGTGTTGCATTTTTGAAGATTTTTGAGTTTTACAATCTGGGATTTCGTCTCCTCTGATTTTTCGTCGACCATATTTAAGTGGCTGAATAATGTCTATTATTGTCTATCGTGAAGATAACCTGGGTTTTTCCCGTATTCCATAACACTCTGTATTTCAGCTATTTAATCGGTTTAAACCGATAGGTTGATATTTTGGTGTCATTTTTTGGTCATCAGTTTAATGACTTTTGAGCATTCATTAAGTCGTAAGTCACTGTAAATCAAATCTATATAGCTTTATCGGTTTACGGTTTAAACTGGTCTATAACCTATCGTTTATATCGGAACGGTTTAAGCACCCCCCTATATAAGGGGGTGCTAACCCGTTAAACCAAACCTTACCGGGTTACCGTGTTGTCATTATACACTCCCTGAGTGTAAGGACCTTTATTAATTTTCTGGACAACCCATTTTTCATTTTTGCAATGGGTGACTAAATGCTTCGCTCGATTCTCACCTATCGTGGATCCAAATTTTGTTTTAAAAGCAAGCCTTACTTGTGCTACGAGATCTGAATATTTGAATGACTCCCCATGGCTAAACACGATGTTCAGCATACTGTAAATTTCTGCTGGTGGTAGGTCTGTTAAATCGAACTGCTCCTTTTTTGTCTCCGTCCTCAGTTCGTAATTTTCTGCCAGTGATGGCAGCCCAAAAGGCTCGACGCGCTCAAGTGCGAACGGTTCCGGCTCAATGTTCCGACAATATTCACCTTCCACAATTGAAATGCTCTTATCCTGTGCATTTTTGGTAATTGATAGAACTGTCTCCGATTTATTCACCAATTCGGTGCCTAAGTGCCCGCGTGCGTTAGTATCTCCTTTGTTCTGGTGTAGGATGTTCAGGATGTGTATATCAAGCTCCTCTGACCATCGTAATAGCTCTGTGGCCATCAGGCATGATTCAGTTAGGTCGTTAGGGTCCACCACCGCGTCCCTGATTCCGTCAATTATTACAAAGCCCACATTTGGTGTTTTATAGATGGCATGCCTTATGAAATTCCGCCTTTCCTCTGGTGCGCGACTTCTCAGGCTGTACACCTCCAGGTTTTTCAACTCCTCACTACTTACTAACTGACTAATTCTCTTCACCACCAATTGGACGTGATACTTAGATTGCTCTGTATCAAAGTAAAGAATGCGGCGTTTATTCTCCGGCAAACACCCCTTAAAAAGCCCCGACGCGTCTGGTGAGGACAAAAGAATGGACGTAATGTAAGTAACTAAAGTGGACTTACCGGCTTTGGCTTTTCCTGTCAATAAGGATATGTTCCCCATGGATCCCATCATAATTTCCTGTCCGTCCACTATCTGTACCCATGCTGGTTTCGGTGGTGGTATCTCATCTGTTACCTTGACTCGATGTTTTTTTAGCAATTCATCCCATTGGTCATGTGTTAACGGCTCCGATGGTCCGTACGGCCTTAGCTGTCCTACAATCTTATTTTTGGGAATTGGTTGTTTGTGATCCTTCCATTTATCGTATGATTGGCAAATATCATACAAGGTTTCTTTTTCCTCCTTGCTCATCTTGTATTGTGGCTTATCAAACCCACCCTTTAATAATCTATATTCTGCCGATCGGACGTCAATACCTCGGGTTTTAATAACATCCAAATACTGAGGTTCTGCCCCTTCGTACTTATTTCGAGACTGTGCCAATATTTGAATGTTGTCCTGTTCGTCTGTCTGGTATACGAAGTGATATTTTCCGGATTCAGTTATTACGATGGTACAGTTTTGCTCAAATTCAGGTAGTTTACGCTTAAAGTCTTTCTGTAGTAGTACCCATAATTCTACACCATTATGAATATTACTGTAATCAACTTCCAGCACCTCGACCCTCCAATTATCAATACCATTAGTTGGAGGATCTGCAAGGAGGTTATTCATCCCGTTGTGCTGGGCTGCTTCTTTGAATTTCGATACATTTCCCGTACCTTGCGGACTGGTCTTATTTCCGTCCGGGTTGTTCAATTGCTCTATCATTGTTCAACCCTTTTTTATTTCACCTCGGTAAACAGATCCGCAATTTCTGACCGCTTGTAAAACCTTTTTCCACCTATAACGTAAGATATGATCTTTCCAGCCTTCTCCCACTTCCATAAGGTGGCAGACGATGCAAGCTTTCCCCTG
>CAZWPF010000194.1:0-2882 GCA_964636205.1 uncultured Chitinophagaceae bacterium
TGGAGGAGATGACGGATTCGAATGGTTTGGGGGCTGCGTCAATGGAAAATATTTAATTTCCTTAGGCACCTGGGACGATTGCTTCGACATGGACAATGGATTTTCAGGTAATCTCCAATTCGGTCTCAGTATTCGCTACCCTAGTTATGCAGATCAATCGGATTCCAATGGATTTGAGTGGGATACCGACGGGCAGAACAACCTGGAGCGCTTCCATACAACTGCAACCGTTTCTAACTTCACTATTCTAGGCCCGGCTATCGACAATAATAGCTACTCGGCCAATTACAAGTACGGAACTGACTTGCGAAGAAACGTAGCTGCCTCTCTCTACAATTCGGTCATAGTCGGTTTTCCTACGGCTTTTCGCATGAACCAAAGTTCTGTATTCCCCAATTATGCCAACGGAATCGGTGAAATTGCTAATAATATTTATTACGCAAAAAACACTGCTATTGTGTCCGGATCTGATGTAACCGTCACCGAAATCGCTACCTATTTTGAGGAAAATGACAACATCATTAAAGCCGGTTCTGAGTATCAAACTAGTGATGCATATCAGGAATTAGGCTTGAAAAGTGACTGTTTTTTTGGAAAACGTCTGCATACCCAATACCCTTCAAATCCCGACTTTACCGTGGCAAACGGATTGCTTGCGAATGGTGCTAAGTTCGATTACCCCCGCTTTAGCGAAGCACTCCGTACGGATCACTTCGATAAAACGGTCTCGTTCCGCGGCGCATTCGGAAACACAGATTGGACGGACGGTTGGACCAATTTCGACCCGATTAATGCGGAATATTAGGAGGCTTGGTTAAATATAAACTGACGGAAGCTATTCAAACTAATTGTGAAAATTGTAGTGAAAAAATCGTTTCGAACTGTTTTCTTTTTCGTCCTGATTTTATTCGTAGCCCGTTGTATTACGGATAAAAACTATGACGCTTCGCGATACCTTTCGGCAACAGAACAACGTCAGTTTATCCAAAATATCATTTTTTACATTGGTGATTTACCCCAAACAGCTAATCACCGATCGAAATTCGACCAAAAATATAATGACCATTATTCCAAACAGTTAGGGCGATTTCGCCTCGATAAATATTTCGAAGCAAATGACGGGTACATTTATTTCGAAGTGAGTCGGCTGGCCCCCAGCTTTAAAATCAAAAGAGTAGCCACTGGCGGAAGGTTAAAATATGACAGTAAGAATACAATCATCGAGTACGAAGAATTGTATAGAACTTGGAAAATGTCAGAAAATGACCTTGAGCTAAAAACGGCAATTTTATTTCAAAAAATGATTAATGGGGAGGATTTATCCCCGTATTATACAGCTAACTCTTCTGAAGAATACATCGAATTTCCGGACGATATGGTAACGTTCAACAAAGACCTGCGATGCTGGGTAAGCAAAAATCCCGTATTCCCCGCTCTATAATTAGAAAGAAACCGCCTCGTAAAAAATAGATTTAGTGTCAGATGAAAAAGGTCAATTGCTATGCGATTGGCTTTTTTATTTAATATTAACTTTAAAAGAAGTGAAAAGAGTAGGTTATGACTTCACTGCGTTTTTTTAGTAAATTACTCATAATCTTCCTATTGAAGCGTAATGAACCGACGTAAAGCTTTATCGACAATTGCTTTCGGCATTGGAGCCGGAGCTATGAATTTTCCTGAAATGAACAAAACTAAGTCGCAACCAAATTTCCGGTATTGCCTGAATATGAGCACCATAGCTGGTCAGAAATTAGGGTTTCGGAAAGAGCTGGAGATAGCCTCCCAGGCGGGCTATCCGGCGGTGGAAATATGGATAAACAGTTTACAAGCTTATTTAAAAGAGGGACATTCCCCTGCTCAAGTACGACAATTATTGGCTGATTTAGGCCTTACTGCAGAAAATGCCATCGGATTTGCGCCTTGGCTGACAAACGATGACAGTCGCCGTAAAGCGGGCATAGAGCAATTAAAACGAGAAATGGATCTCCTTTATGAAGTAGGTTGTTACCGTGTTGCGGCTCCGGCAGTAGGTGCTACTGAGGGCGACTTAGATCTCAACGCCGCCGCCGATCGCTATGCCACAATTATAGAACTTGGTCGGAAGGCTGGTGTAATGCCTCAACTAGAACTCTGGGGACATTCCAAAAACTTATGTCGATTGGGGGAAGTTCTCTATGTAGCAGCCGAATCAGGTCAATCGGAGGCGCGAGTATTACTGGATGTTTACCATTTGTACAAGGGGGGATCGGGTCACAAAGGCCTCCCTTTTGTCGGTAAACCGCTACTCGAAATTTTTCACATCAACGATTACCCGGCATACCCTCCGCGAGAATCCATCACTGACGCTGACCGTGTTTTTCCTGGGGATGGTATCGCACCTATTAAAAAGGTATTGGAGGATATTAAAGCACCCAATAAGACGATTGTTCTTTCCCTCGAATTGTTCAATCGAACTTACTATCAACAGGATGCGTTAGAAGTTGCACGCACCGGGTTGAGAAAAATGAAAGCCATCGTAGAAGCTTAGTGTTTGACGACCCGTTTGACGGTGCTATGCGCTCCCACCCTAACCTCTAACAAATACAAGCCAGAGGGCAAGTCCCTAATATCCAGGGGAAGGGATAGTTCGTCGCAATTTTTCTCAATACTCAACGTCTTCATCGGTATTCCACTTGCGGTAAAGAGTCTAACCGTACCACTCCCTGTAACTCCATTTTCAAGATGAACGGTTAGGAATTGGTGGGCTGGGTTGGGTTTAATGTGCACCCCAAGCTCAAACGAGTTGTCATTAGGTTCTTTAGAAGTTATTTCGACATTTCGCACATAAATCGTAATCGAGGCTGTGTCGACACATACATCGGTTCCAGATCCAACCACATAGT
>CAZWPF010000195.1:0-2859 GCA_964636205.1 uncultured Chitinophagaceae bacterium
CTTCGTATCCGTGGGAACTGGCGGCGTAACCGGCGTGTACTACCCGGTCGGAGGCGCTATCTGCCGGCTGGTGAACCAGGAGCGCCGCACCCATGGTATTCGCTGCTCGGTCGAATCAACCGGCGGCTCTGTATTCAACGTCAATGCGATCAAGGGCGGCGACCTGGAATTCGGCATCGTCCAGTCCGACGTTCAGTATAATGCATATCATGGAGAGGCGGGCTTTGCGGAAGGTGGAGCGCATGAGAACCTTCGGGCGCTATTTTCACTGCACCCCGAGCCGCTGACGGTTGTCGCACGCGCGGATTCCGGAATTACCGATTTTACCCCAGCCACTTCTCAATTTCCAGTCACTTAGGAATGAGGAAAATACGCTCATAAAACGCTCATCCGATATCCGCCATGCTACGGAGAATGATGGGAATATGGCCCACCTGTTTTCCGGACCAAACTTAGAGGAACCATCGCGTCGGATCGAACCAGTAACATAGTACTTACTTTTGTAATTGTAACTTGCCCTGGCAAAAGTTCCGACCATACTTTCTGAAGACTTGTTCGTACGTACATCATTTTGTTGATTTAATACTGTGGTGGCCTGGTTCAGAGTGTTCAGTAAATTATGAGGATAATCATATTTGTTGAGATAATTCGAGTTGTAAGTCGTTTCTTCTAAAGAAACACCCGCCATAGCACTAATACTGTGATCCCGAATACTCTTACTGAAATTTAAAAATGACTGTAAATCCCAAAGCCCGCGAGTAGACCGTTCATTTATACCTCTGTTTCGAGACGTTGGATTGGTAGGACTGGCAGGTACATAGCTGGGCAAAAAGTATTCTCGGTTTCGGTCCCGATAATCGTGGTGGAATGCTGTTCTTAGCAGCAAACCCTCAAAAAACTTAATATCAGAATAAACTTTGCTGGTTACTCGCGCTGTTCTCCGATTATCCTTGATTGCCAATTGATTTAAGGGGTTTACCATAAAGGCAACGTTCCAATCCCATGGACTATCCAGCTCCTGCCCTGTGTAGAATAAAGATCCGTCCTCGTTGTGGGTTGGGAAAATGGGCGCATGAAAAGCTGCTGCTACAAGTGGATTGTATTCTGTATTGGTGCTTTCAGAATTGGCTAACACACCGGTGTTGTCCAACATGGGTGCAAAATTAAACCCTACTGTTAACCATGGATTTACATTAGCCTCAAAATTGCTCCGGAATGAGAAACGATCATAGTTTGTATTTTCTACTATGCCCTGGTTTTTGTAGTAACCACCCGAGACGTAATAATTCAGATTATCGTTGGCTCCACTCAGCGAGAGTTGAATATCGGACACATTACCCGTTTTAAATAGAGCATCCTGCCAATCGGTATCGTATCGAGCTGCCATCTGTTTTGTAGTATCAGTGACTGTAAACCAGCGTGGTAATTTTGTATTGGGATCGCTAAACCCTCCTGCTTGTGATGAATACTGCTTCCAGTTTCCTATCCTTAGATCATATGGATCTGAACGTGACCATAGTTCACTATTGGGATCGTTCGTTCCAAAATTGGGATCTTCCACGACATATGCGTTTTCCCTAGACTCTTCGTAAAACTGAATGAAATCTGTACTATTGAGCACGTCCATTTTCCGTAGAGCATTTTGTACCCCGTAACTCATTTTTGCGCTGATTTTTGGCTTACCCATTTGCCCGCGTTTAGTGGTAATCAATACCACTCCATTCGCAGCTCTTGTGCCGTAGATTGCCCCCGACGCTGCATCTTTCAAGATCTCTATGGATTCAATATCACTTGGGTTAATAAAATTTAAAGGCGATTCTGATTTGTTGTAACTATCGGGAAGCGGTTGCCCGTCCACCACATATAAAGGGGCATTCGAAGCATTCACTGAACTTATTCCACGAATAACAATATTTGATCCACCACCAGGTGCAGCATTATTGTTGGAAATCATTACCCCCGCAACATTTCCTTTAATACCTTCTGCAAAATTGGTAATTGGTCTATTCAAATAGACATCGGATTTTACAGATGAAATGGCTGCTGAAACATCGCCTTTTTTTTGCGTCCCATATCCCACAACTACCACTTCATCAAGCCTCGCAGCATCGGAAACCAATGTGATATTTAAGGTTGTCTTACCAGCCACAGCTACTTCCTGGCTTAGATAACCTATATAAGTTACCACCAAAATCGCATTTTCATCGATATCTTCCAGGACAAAATGCCCATCAAAATCAGTCGATGTTCCATGATTTGTACCCTTCACTTGGATATTCACCCCGATCAGGGGTTCACCAGCCTCGTCTACAACGGTCCCTTCTACTGAAAAAGTTATCGGCATAATAGTTCTCGATAAATTTTGGTTTATAAGCAAGGGTACTGTTTTGACTTCTGGCTTTGGAGTTTCATTAAAAGACTTCTCACCTTCACTAATCAATCCATCCAAATGATGTGACATTTTACGAAGTGATTCGAGGCCTTCTGCATCTTCTTTGTATAGGATCACAAATCGTTGATCATAAAACTTATATTTTAATTGCGTACCATGAAGAATGGTGGCAATGGCATCCTCTGCAGATTGGTAAGATGCATGTTTGTATTCGACACGTACATCAGCTACAAGAGTCATATCAAAAGTAAAATACACTTCATATTCTTTGCTAATTCTCTCGATGGCTTCGATCAAGCTGATATCATCTTTATTCGTTGGAACAGCCTGCACATTTTCAAACCATCCGAAGCATAGTACCAATATCAAAGAGAGATAGGATAATGTAGATTTCAATTTCATCTTTTTTATCTTTTTATACGTATTACTTTATATCGTCTGTTTTCCACCTGTTGAAACTCAATATT
>CAZWPF010000196.1:0-2791 GCA_964636205.1 uncultured Chitinophagaceae bacterium
GTTTATGCGTCGCCTTGTCCTGAAATAGTTATAAAGGAAATGAAATCGTTATTAAGAAAAAAGAATCGAACTATGTTTAACGGACTCAACGAGCTTACAGTATGTCTTTTAAGCGGAGTGTTGTAAAAGAAATCGTGGCTCATGAATAATCTACTGGGGCTATCAAGCATGATCACATAGGTATGTTACCGCTCAACAAAGTTTTTTTAGCAAAAAGACATTACTTGGAGGTCAGATACCTCACATGAAGACTAATATAAAGCGGGAGGGAAGTTGCAGTTGCTCTAAATGTGGTTCATAGGAAATATTCAGCTTTTGTGAATGAGTAGCATCGGTACTATACAAAAAAAGCTATCCACCAATAGGCGGATAGCTCTTTACTTCTAGAAGGTATAAGTTTACTAGAATTTGAAAGTAAGACCGAAAGTCGCAGCTTCAAAGAAGTTGTTGTATTGGTTGACATTCAAGCCAAACGAGTTTATTGCCTCAGCACCGTCAGCATCTACTTTAGAAGTATTGAAACCGATGATGTTTGACAATGCAAAGTTTACAGCAATTTTGTCTGTCAAGAAGTAGTTTGCACCGATACCACCGCCAATACCGAAAGTATTAACTGCTGGGTTTTCTGTCGTAGTACCCGCAGAAGTATATTCCGATTTTGCGTTTTGGTAGTCTGCATTTACTTCCGCATAAGTTTTGAAACGTGAACCTAATTCTAAGAAGTAGTAACGTCCAAACAAACCTACACCCAAAGTATTCGCTTTTTCTTTTTCGTCATCTCCGTACGCATCTTCCACATTAACACCTGCATGTAGATTGATACCGGCAGCAATTTTGTCTGTGAAGAAGTAACCTACTTTAGGCGTGAAATTGAACTCTGTAGTTTTTACTTCTGAGTTTTTGTTGTCTGTCGTGCTTAACCCTAAGTTACCTTCCACGATAACATTACCTTTGTTAAATCCGTACTCTTGTGCTTGTGAAGCAAAAGCTAATCCTGCAACTGCAGTCAATGTAAGTAATACTTTTTTCATGATATTATAGTTAAATGTTGATGCAAATATAGGTTCTGACCAATAAATAATAAAAGTCAAAAAGTAAAATTAATGTCACAACTTTTTGCTTTGAGCGTAGCAAGCTCGTAATGAGTAGGATAGTTTTTACGATGTTCGTAGGTATGCCTAGGGCTCCAAAAAAGAAACGCTTGGGATGAAGAATGCAGCTAATTTTGCGAATTGTGAGCGTGCAATTTTGCACCTTTATACTATTGCCATAATATTTCGTATTTTTGTCACAAACTAAATAGGGGATCTCATGCTTTCTAAGAAAACAAAATACGCGATTAAAGCACTGATGGTTTTAGGCCGGAATTACGGTGGTGAGCCCGTGCAAATTGTGAAAATTGCCGAGGCGGAGCGTATTCCCAAAAAGTTTCTCGAGCAAATCCTCTTGGAGATGCGTAATGCCGGCATCCTATATTCCAAGAAAGGGGCAGGAGGTGGCTATAGCCTCAACAAAGCTCCGGAAGACATTTATTTGTCACAGATCATGCGTCTTATTGATGGGCCAATCGCCCTATTGCCCTGCGTCAGCTTAAACTTTTACCGTTCCTGCGACGAATGTGTAGAAGAGCATGCCTGTGGTATCAGAGATGCCTTTACCGATGTGCGAAACGCCATGCTACAAGTCCTCAACGATGTCAGCATCGCGTCCCTGATCGCCAAAGAAAAGGAATTGGGCTACTCCCCGCAGGAATTAGGGTTAGAGTAGGAGTTAAATGACAGTTCGTTTTGGAGCCATTCCGGGGCTAATAAACTTTGTTCTACTTTTACCTTTGTGATCGGCACCGAGCGCGAGGTCGTTAATAAACCTACGGTCGCTTTCTAAGTTGGAAGAAAATACAGAAGTGAGTGCGCGAGGCTGACCATTATCTACGAATTCAAAGTCTACATATACATTGATGTTTTGCTTGAGCTCATTTGTCCAGTCCAAAAAGAAGGAGTTAAATCCACTCTTAACCTCCATCGTATGCGCTACGCGGAGGTAGGCCGGTTCTAGGGGTTCGATTTGAATTATTAGAGGCTCAGATCTATGTCGATTAATAGTTAATGTAGGAGGTGAAGTGAAAGCGTAAGTCATCGAAACATCTCTTTCGTTGAGACATGAACCAAGGCAGGAATCCGCAAATTCGCAGATTCGCAAATCCTCCAGTAGCTGGACAGTTAAACAGTTAACCGATTAATCAATTAAACCCAGATAGGCGAATCGGCGAAACCACAAATCAACGATTCCGCGTAGCAGGTCTTTATAACCGTGTTCAGCTACGAATAGCCAAAAAATAAGAACAGCAGCAAAATCACTATTGCAATTCGGGATTAAGAACAAAGACATTTTTAGTATTGCGATTAGCGTACTTAAACATTATGTATCCGCTCAAGAAATATCACTCATAAATATTTCCTGATATTTACGTTCTATCTGTTGGATTTCTTCCTCCGTTAATCCATCAAACTCCCTGGTTCTAGCTCGTTTAGAAAGTGTCCCTCCCCCCTGTGCGAGAAAGCGGACTGTCAGAGCTACCATTTTATCCGGCATTTCAAACAGGTTGTCAAGATACTCTTTCATCAAATCGTATTTTTCTAAATAATCGACTTCTTCAGGAATGGTTTGGTCAACCGTTTGTCGTACACAACAGTATAAAAACTCAGCCATTTTAGTAGCATCAAAATAGCGATACAGATCGATAGTTTCATTGAGGATCTGCACATTGTTTTTGCTGTCCGGTCGCCATTCC
>CAZWPF010000197.1:0-2768 GCA_964636205.1 uncultured Chitinophagaceae bacterium
CGGGTTGAGCAGGCTCGCCCCGCGGGTCAACGGCGCGCTTTCACTTGCCGTTCTCTTAAATGCTGTTAAATACGTACAAAGATACATGCTATTACCCCAATCTTTTACACACCTCCTGAAGATGCCGCTCCTGGAAGTCAATCGTTTTAAAATGTAACGCCTCATCTTCTTTCATCATAGCATTGAAAATATCTGTCACAATTTCTATATACAGGGACAGTGGCAAGTGATTACGGCCTTCCAACTGTTGGAGCGTCTTATTCCATTTTGATGTTTCGTCTGATATAGCCGCTGCTGATTTATTCAGCTTCCGTAAAGTTTCTGTATCCTCATCTTTCGCGGCTTTTTCCTGAAGTTTCCCCAACTCAATACGCCGCTGTGCAAGGTCTGATAATACCTTCCTTATATCCTTTACAGTTTGGGCGCTGCCGTTCAAATGTGCGTCTCTTTCTTCCTTCCAATTGAACTTTTTAACCCAGGCGCATACCGTCTGTTCCGTAACACCGGTAAGCCGGGCTATTTCCTTTTGGGATTTATGTTGCTTTACAAATAGCTGCCGGGCTATACTTGCTTTGTCTTTTTTTATCATTTGAATTGCTTTTTAAATGCTTATCCACCCTTGAAATACTCGCTATTCAATTGTTTGAAAAGAGCCGGATTATCTTTCTCCATACGTTCCAGTGCTACCGGGTCTTTATCCAGATAATCCTCCAATGTCCAGGTTGCCCGACCTGAATAATATTGAGCCTCAACCGGATCACTTTCCGGTTGCTGTTGGTTTTGGGTTTGCTGCTCTTTAGCCGGATCATTAATATTCTCTACAGCATCAATAAAACCGTGTTTGAGGGCTTCTGGTGCAGTAAACCACTTATCACCGTCTTTCCATAGTTCTTCTATCTGATCAGTGGTAAGCCCTGTTTTCTGGGCATATTTTAACCGATAATCATCGGTAATGGATTTCAGCAGCTTCACATCATTTTCAATCTGCTTTTCATCGCCGCCAGTATAGATTTTAGGCCGGTGGATCATGATCATACTGGAAGGTGTGGCGATTGTATAAAATGAAGCCGCTATATAGGTAGCTGCACTGGCCGCCATTGCGCCAATCTTAACCGTTACCTTGGGTATGCGGTTCAGTTCGTTTACGATCTCCATACTTTCAAATACGCTGCCGCCTCGGCTGTTTATTCTTCCGGTTTATTTTTCCCAATCTTCCCGAAAGCCAAAGGAAGAGCATTAAGATTACACCGGCTACAAACTGACGAATTCCGGAAAAAATAAAAGGAGGAAAGGTTTTTACTCCGATCAACATCGCTAAATAAGTAGTACCCCAGGCTACCGAAATTATAGCGAGGGCAACATAAGCCTTGGTTAGTCCGGGTCTCATCGAAGTTATACGGCAAAGTTAAGCCGCTCGAGATTACTCTGCCTCGGGTTGATCAAAAAACCACCAGTTTTCTTCCCGAATTATCGAGTCATAAGATTTCTTTTGCGGTTGAAAAAATGAATTCGACATTCCCAAAATGGCATGATACTTTATATTTCCCGGTTGAATGGTAAGATCCACTAACTCATTAAGGGGGTCATTTTGTGTAATCACGCGAACTGAAATATTGTCCGGATTTGCTTCTGAAAAATCTGCTACAGACTCACCGGTAATGGGATATTTTATGATGTTCTCTCCCGCCTGCAAAGATGTAAGCTGAGACACAGTTGTGATTTTAGTCCACATAGGATATATTTTTTTACTCCTGTGAATAAATGTAGGAAAAATTTGGACTTATGGAAATTGTTTTTATCAGACTGTTAAAAATTAGGGTGGGATGGAAAATACTATATAACTGAGGTGGTAAGAGCCTAACTTTGTAACGATTTAATCTGCTCTAAACCGAAGAACTTTACAATATGTTGAACGATAATCCTCTTTTGCATTCTTTTGATACTCCATTTGGTTTTGTACCATTCCAGAAGATAAAAGACAGTCATTTCGAACCTGCTATCAGTACATTGCTAGACAGTGCAAGGCAGGAAGTAGATTTGATAGCTGATAATGCAGCTGAACCTGATTTCAATAATACAATCGTTGCATTGGAGCGGGCCGGTCGTCGCTTACAACATGCCGCAGAGATTTTCTTTAACCTGAACTCTGCGGAAACTAATGAAACCATGGAGGCTGCAGCTCAGCGCTTGTCCCCTTTATTAGCAGCATATAGCAACGATGTTTTGCTCAACGAGCGTTTATTCGAAAGGGTTAAGCAGGTTGCTACTGCCGGAGACCGATCCTCCCTCGACGCAGAGGATATCCGTCTGTTGGATAAGACTTACAAAAGCTTTATTCGAAACGGAGCATTGTTAAATGATTCCGATAAGGCGAGATTAAGGGAGATCGATGGCGAATTATCATTATTGGGAGTGCAATTCGGACAAAATGTGTTGCACGAAACCAATGCTTATATATTGCATATCACCAGAGAAGAAGACCTGACAGGTCTTCCCGATTCAGCAAGACATGCTGCAGAGGAAGAAGCGAAGTCACGAAATTTAAACGGATGGGTGTTTACTCTTCAGGCACCGAGCTTGATGGCATTTCTCAAATATGCTGCCAACAGGGAATTGCGCAAAGAGCTACATCTCGCTTCGGGCAGGAAGGCTTTTCAACAAAATGAATATAACAACGAAGCGAATATTCGTAAGATAGTAGCCCTTAGACATGAAAGAGCTCGGTTATTGGGATTTGATTGCCATGCGGATTTTGTATTGCAAGAAAG
>CAZWPF010000198.1:0-2766 GCA_964636205.1 uncultured Chitinophagaceae bacterium
CATTCTTGCCTCCCAGTTTTACCTTTACCGTTTCCTTTCGATAAAGAAAGGGCCAACCTTCATAGCGGTCGAGCGCAGCTTCGTCTGTAGAAGTCAGTTCCCAGACTAGTACAGGAACGCTGCCACCCTTAAAAGGTTCTATTGTCGCCACTGCACCAGCATGTTCGCCCCGGAACAGGAGCCGCCAATCTTTCAGCACACTTGGGCCTGCCACCTTTGCTGTGGGGCACCGGTTTGCCATCTGCTTTATGTTAAGGTTCGAGCCGTAGGCAACGTATAGTTTCTTATCCATCATTATTTGCATCCTCCTTCTTGAGCTTAGGTTTATCGGACGGTTCAGGCCGCCCGAAATCGCCATGCCGCCGAACCGTTCAAGTGTGCTGTCAAGTGTTCGCGGCAGTTTGCAAACTCCTCGCCGATGAAACCTATACGGTTTAAATAAGTCCGCATGGCGAACTTTTCGTTTTCAGTCTGTGGCTTCCTAGCCGATGCACATTTTTGTGTTAGCGCCTGATGGTTAAGGGCTAAGGCTAAAACCACATAGCTTCTTATCTTGCCAGCATGTAGCTCACTGTTAAAACCTCTAAGCTCTACTGTGTGATTACCGGTGAAAAAGCTGTGTAAGTTCAGGAAGTGGTAGCGGCTGTTGTGATAATGCCTGTCGCGGCTTTCACTGTAGCCTTCATACCAAATTTCCTCAATCGCTCGCATGGTTTTAGGCTTGCGACGGTTCATTTTGTCAACCAGTATGCTGTCCATCTTCTTGCAATAATTCATCCTCTCTGGCGCTATTTGAAGTGCCTTGTAAAAGAGGTCATTCTTGCTGGCGATGATGTTAATAAAGTTTCGGATGCTCCTTGGTGTGTGGTTGGAACCGTCGAGGTGAATGTGTATACCGCAGGAAGCATTTGCAAAAGCCCCAGCTTTTCTCAACCGTCTGACTAATTCCTGCAGGCATTCTATGTCCTCCCGGTAGGTGAGTATGGGGCTTACCAGTTCCACACTGTATTCGCGAGTAGTCGCTACCTTTTGACGGCCGCTTCGCTTTTGGCATGAGATACTTCCATCACTCATTAGCTTCCAAACTCGTCCATCCGGCGCTATGACCTTCTTTGTGTCGTAATAATCGCCTACGCTGGTTATTGTCCCACCGAAGTATTCAGCAGTGACTCTTGCTGCTTCGCTTCTCGTAATACCTGTAAATTCAATTTCTATTCCAAATCTGCTTGTCAACACCTTGATTTTCCTCCTGTACTTGTATGCTTTGTGCCTTTCGGCATGTACATATATCACTCTAAAAGGCTTATATAGCAAGCAATATTCAGGAGAATAAACACACAAATATATGGGTAGGGGAGCCCGTACTTAGCCTAATCCTTTACAGCTTTTTCACTAAATCCTCACCATACACGACACCAAGACTTGAACCTCTATCCCAAGTACAGAATATCGTACCCGTATCATCCACGAAGTCCACTGTACCTTCGTCTCCGGGTCTCAATTTGGAGTACTGGTCATTCATCCGTACCAATTCAACACGAGTTCCAGCCGGGTATTGCTTTCGTAGTCTCTCCACAGTCTCCTTTGAAGGGAACTTATTCATAATCTGATACCTCCGTCACTTTGGCTGGAGCACCATTCTTAAATGCGCTATTGCCAGATAGGTTTCTGAGCAGGATTTTTCGCGCAGTTTTATACTCGTCGCCCACAAAGCCCAATCTTATCAGGAACACTCGAAAAGCGAACTTTTCATTCTCAACAGGTTTATCCTTAGCAGTCACGCGGTGCTGTTCCTTTGCAGCTGCACAAAGGGCACCAATGAAGCGAGAGTAAGCAGAAAGCCCCTCTGGCTCAATCCCGAAGCGGAACCATGGAAACCTGATTGTTGTTTCTGTCCGCTCGATAGGCAACTTATCTACTCCGATTGCCTTTTTAATGAGAGACTCTTTGCTTGCAATGAGCCGTTCCAGATTCTCCAGTGCTGAGTCGGTAAACCCATCAAGCGGCATTTCTATCGTAAGCGTGTCACACATTTCACCGGTACCTGCTTCGTCAGTTTCGTAGTTAAAGCCGATTTCCAGAAGTTTTTTCAGTAAGTTCTGGATGGTAATCTCGTCCGTGCGATCATCCCATGAAAGAGTCCCATCCTTGCTGATGTTGATATTGCCTACAACATAGGCAAAGCTCGGTGCACCTTTATAAACAGGTTCAAGGCCGAGGGCTTCTCCTATTGCCTTGGCGAGTGCTTTTCTTGCCTCGCCGGATACATTGAATCTTGCTTCCATTTTCGTTAGCCTCCTTAGCTTTTTGGTGATTACATATATCACTCTAAAGCTGTGGAATAGCAAGTAATATTGAGCAGGAATAAATGTGCATCAGGCTGATTCAACCTCGGTGAAAGCCATCTTCATACCGTCCCGAATGAGAAACACATTATCCTTGCTGCCAACCTGCTGGATATATCGTTTTACGATTACATCACAGAACTTCTCATCCAATTCTACTGTATAGCAAATCCGCTTGGTCTGCTCGCAAGCGATAAGGGTACTTCCCGAACCACCGAATGGATCTAGTACGATGCACCCTGTCATGCTAGAGTTGAGGATAGGGTAGGCCACTAGCGGTACAGGCTTCATCGTGGGATGGTCTGCATTCTTCTTTGGTTTGTCAAACTACCAGATGGTTGATTGCTTGCGGTCGGAATACCAGGCGTGCTTGCCGTTTTTCTTCCAGCCGAACAGTATTGGCTCATGCTGCCATTGATAC
>CAZWPF010000199.1:0-2722 GCA_964636205.1 uncultured Chitinophagaceae bacterium
ATCGGATTATATTTTTTTATGTTCAACATTCTGTTTGGTAAAATTACCGCTAACTGGTTATATTAGCTACGTTATAGTTGTTAACCAGGGTCATTGTCGGTTAAATAATTGTTTCCGTCGTTGTTTTCATTATGCTTGCGCAACATCCGATCAAATGGATTCTCAATTTCGGTAAGCTGACGCTGAGCCACATATGTGTATCCCATCGTTGTTTCCGGCTTTGAATGACCCAAAAGTTCCTGTAAGAAACGCAAATCTACACCTTCTTCCAACAAATGTGTAGCATAACTGTGGCGCAACATATGAGGATGCACATGAACTTTCAGCTTCGCACGCTCCGCCGCCTGGCTCACCACCGAACGTACACTGGTTGCGCTGTACGCTTCGCCTTTTCCCCCCTGAATGAAAAAATGCTTCGGCTCATACGACTCAAGGTAATTTCTAACCAGTTTACTCAATAATCCCGACATGCCTACAACACGATCCTTGTGACCCTTGGCTCCACGTATTTCAATGATATTGCGATCCAAACGCAGGTTGCTTATCCGCAGGGCCCGCAATTCACCCACGCGAAGCCCGCACCCATACAAAACAGAAATAATCACACGATGCTTCAGATTGGTAGTAAGACGTATCATTTGATAAACATCCTGCATGCTTAAAACCTTCGGCAACTTTTTGCCTCGCCGCGGCATTTGAATCAATTCGTTCACATCTAATTTAACCTGATTGGTATTCAAAAAAAGTTTCAGTGCCCCCTTAAATTGTCGGTGATATACATCGCTGTATCCATGGCGGTTCAGATAATCCGCTGCAAAAGCCCAAATGTCCTTTTCGTTGATATCCTGCGGCCCCTTCCACCCGGTAAATCCGAGAAATGTCGCCATTATATCACCGTATGTCCGTTCCGTTTGCTTCGCGTAACGACCGGCCCGCAGACGCTTCCGGAAGTCAGCAATCCATTTCTGCTGTTCGGTATCGAGTACGCCATGATAATAAGTGGTTAGCGCTCTTTTCTGATCTACCGGCAATCGTTTGTCCCTGCCTGAAATAAATGGATTCTCATCCGATTCCATAGCGGTAAGATCCAGCTTTGCCCGGCCAGCAACCAATTGCATCAAATCTTCGATCACACCTTCTGCAGCAGGTCGGTACCACATGGATTTCGCACCACTCCAGGAATATCCGCCGCTCTTGATCAAATTCTTCAATTCGAAGTTGTATTTAAACATCAACCCCACGCAGAATTGTTTCCCGTGAAAAACCGAACGAACGACTATTACTGGTAATTCCATGGAAACAAATATAATAGAAGTAACGGATTACCGGCTTAAGTCCTAAATCATACGATTATCAGATTTTCTATAGCGTTTTGCTCTTATAGTTCTTCCCCAATATACTCCGTTTGGAATACTTTGGAGTACCGGCTTTGGCGGATTGCGCAGAGACTCAGCTCCGATCAAGAGTGCTCAAAACAGTGGCCTAGCGAAACTGGAAAGCGACCTTGGGAGCTCGTCCAGCTGAGCTTGGTCACTGTGCAGAGCAAACGCCGTGAGGAGGTGCGTCTTGACTTTTTGCAACACTTTTTTGTCAAGAAAAAAGTGTGAAATAACATGATTTAAGGTATTTAGCAGCTTTGCGATTATGTATGGGAACTAGTCCGGTAATCTGTTAGAAGTATTTCTTCACAGCAAATCAGGAAGCATTCCTCTGTCTGGCGAATGACAACAAACAACCCGGAATTCCAGGGAAACCTACCTCCTCCACACCGGATCCAACTCCAGAATCTTATGGTAAACGGCGCAATCCTCCTCGTGTGCGCCGGGCAGAAACCCAATGCTCATCAGGAACTCGTTGACGATTTCTCCACCGGTAAATTTAAAGTGCTTTTTAAACAGCTTCACCCACGCTTCTTTTGACTTTGGGTGGTGAAGCAACAGCCATTTTGCGAATGATCCGTATTCGCTTTGTAACCGCAGCATCTCTTTCGCGTTTTCAATCGCCGCGTTCACCTTCAACTTATTGCGGATAATGCCGGCATCGTTCAGCAATCGCTCCCGATCCTTTTCTCCATAATCCGCCACTTTGCTAATATTGAAGTTGCTGTACGCCTTTCGAAAAGCTTCCTCCTTTTTCAGAATCGTTTCCCAGCTCAGGCCCGCCTGATTGATTTCCATGATCAGCCGGCCAAACAATTCATCATCGTCTTCGAGCGGAAATCCGTAATGGTGGTCGTGATAATTTTTATGCAGCGCCTTTCGCGATTCGGGCTGCATGGTTTCAATGGCGCGGCAATAAGACATCATTTTTGTTCTGAATTCAGCATCGAAAGCTAATCAGAAAAAACTGCTTACGACTTCTATCCGGTCATGAATTAGCCTTACTTATTCCTTTTTCTCATCCTGGTCCTTTTTGGTGCCAATGCCAAAAGCTTCCTGAAAAAAGTTTAAATCATCCGTCTGGGAATCCACATCCTCCACCGAGGCCAGGTTGATTTCATGATCAACCGCCGGAAGTAATGCCTGAATGAACGCATTGCGCAATAACAGGGCTACGGCATACCAGGTGCTCACGGTTGTGTTTTCAAATTCTCCTTCTATCGGAACCTTTGTCGCTATCTGATCTTCTTTGGGATTGCTTAAAATAGCGCCTACAGCACCAACTGTTGCTTCCCAGAGTTTTCGCATCACCCCGGTTGTGCTCTCATCTTTACTTACAACAT
>CAZWPF010000200.1:0-2703 GCA_964636205.1 uncultured Chitinophagaceae bacterium
TAGCTCTGTTTTCGGCAGGAGGCGCCACAAGCCTGGAGTACGCTCCTCAATTTGCTGCTGTAGGCACTACGGTAATCGACAATTCGTCGGCGTGGCGTATGTCGCCCGATCACAAGCTGATTGTTCCAGAAATTAACGGCCATATTTTAACCAAAGAGGACAAGATTATTGCAAATCCAAATTGTTCAACCATTCAATTGGTGATGACGCTGGCTCCGCTGCACCGCAAATATGGGATAAAACGAGTGGTAGTGTCCACGTATCAGTCCGTTACCGGAACGGGGGTAAATGCTTTAAACCAATTACTTGCCGAACGGAAAGGCGAGCAGGCAGAAATGGTTTATCCTTATCCAATTGATCAGAATTGCATACCGCATTGCGATGTTTTTGAAGAAAACGGCTATACACGCGAAGAAATGAAACTGACGAGAGAGACCAAGAAAATTCTCGATGAGTCTATTGAAGTTACCGCTACTGCCGTACGCGTGCCTGTGGTAGGCGGCCATTCCGAATCGGTAAATATCACTTTTGAGAAAGACTTTGAGCTGGGAGAATTGCGCAAGCTTTTACATGAGACCCCGGGAATTGTGCTGCAGGACAATCCCGATGTAAACAGCTACCCTATGCCGCGCTATGCCCAAGATCGCGACGAAGTATTTGTAGGCAGAATACGCCGTGATTTTTCACAACCGAATAGTCTGAATTTATGGATTGTGGCAGATAATTTGCGAAAAGGGGCTGCTACCAATGCGGTACAGATTGCAGAAATTGTGAGGGGGTTGCAGAGCTGATCTATTTAAATTCTTTGCGCCCTCCGCGCAAAATCTCAGCGTCTTGGCGGTTATGAGCACCCTGTAAATGAACTCCCCACCAATTGGCATATCAGCTCATCACTTTTTACCGTAATTCCATCGTTTCAAAGACTACTTGATTTTGTGGATAATAAAGTTCACAATCACACTCCTTCCAAAATTCTTCAGTATAATTGCTTTCTCTCGGCATTCCACTAGCTCTGGAATACTCATTATCCGGTTCATGAATAAAACTTACATCCTCAACAAAAATCTCCACTACTCTTTCAACATTCCTTTTCACTTTTTCTTTATCATGCTTAAATGACTCACCTAAAACATATTTCAAATACAGGAGATTATGAAAATCCTTTATTTCATGCAGCGAATTGGTTTGTGCCGCTTTTCTAAACACCATATACATATAAAATTCTTTTATCTCGACCTCTGTATTAAGCGCTTTACGTGTTTTTAATCTAAAGACATTGCTTAGCTGATATATAATTGTATTCCCCTGCTCTTTAATTTCGCCGATAACGACACTATCTACAGTTAAAATTTTGAGTGTTAAACTGTCTTCAGATAAAAGTATAAGATCATGTTTACGTATAAACTGGTAAGGCAAATACTTTTCTTCAGGTATCGGCGTATATGCACTACTTATTGGAATCTCGGTTTTATAATATTTGACATATTTATCAATTTTCTTGTTTACCAGTACCCGGTATTTGTGCCTGAATAGCTTATAGGAGATGTTTTTAGTCTTGGTTAAATAATCTACCTCTCCATCCGTATAATATATTGGATGTCCATCCTGAACAACCAAATTTCTATAACAGGCACTCATTTTTTGATACTTCGGAGCCTTGGAGTGAATGGCTACTTCACTTAAGTTGTACGCCTTTCGTTTAAGATAGATTGTATCATTAATATTCTTTCTTAAGATACTCGTATCCCTGAAGGAAATATGATGAAAAACCAACGTGTCATCCGCATTCATGCTTGTCTTTGCATTACGTGGTATCTTCCCGGTGATATCGGTCTGCAAGTAAAGGTCTTTGCTACTTGAAATTAAAACATTCACAAAAGGAATAGGATTATTTGATTCATCCACCATCACCTGCGCGAGGAGTGAACCGGAACTTATAATATAAATTAGTGCGAATACCCATTTCATAACTTTAATATTTAATCTGAGAGGGATTTTCCCCTATCAAAAATGGAGGAAGATAACTATAATCCATTACTGCTTACAATATCTTTTCTGGCTTCTCTCCAACATCTGGTTTTCATCCTTCCTTCTCCCGGAGGCTTTAACCTGCTTACTTCCGGAAATGATCTCAGAGGGTCAGCGGTCGAATTAGGTACGTATTGGTCTGGCAATACACTATTTTACCGGATCGCATTGACTCAATGTACTTGTCAATTACTCCATATAAATACTCACTAATAACCCCCTATTCACACTCTTTTTCCGTATCTTACTCAATAATTCAATCAGGCAATATAACCTCCCGCTGACCGCAGCCTTAGCATCTTCGATACTGACCTTACCGTCAGAAATTAAAGATAGGTCATAGCGGTGTCATAGCGGTATGGTAGCGGTGTGCTAGCGGTATCGTGGCGCTCCAACTCCTATGCAACCATACTACAACTATACTCCAACCATTACCCAACTATATACCAACAAGTAATGCTAAAGCCACACGTAACCCCCGTAGGGCAGTTCACTCCACAAGGCCAATTAAAACCAGACTGTCCCCGAATGGAACATTATGACGACCGAAGGGAGTCCGTACGCACGACCAAATGGGAGATTGTATGATCCGATAGCACCAGGATTGGCACATCGGCACATTGGCACATCGGCACATCATCATATCAGCACATCACTTTTTACCGTAAATTTATC
>CAZWPF010000201.1:0-1533 GCA_964636205.1 uncultured Chitinophagaceae bacterium
CTCAAACTGAGCCCGATCTTTGCATCTCCTCCCGCTGCACCGCTATCGGCCGGCTGTTCTGTTGCTTGGGGAGCACAGGCAGCAAACATAGCCACCAACATCAATACCGCAATTGTCACTACCAATACTTTTTTCATTGGTCTCCTCCTTTATTTTAATAAAACGTGACTTTATTGCCTGGTCTTGTCGTACTATTATTTAGAACATCATGATACTTCGTTGCGCTTTCTTAAGGTATCAATTAAAACGGCAATAAGTATGACAGCGCCATGGATACACCCTTTAAAGAACGGATTGATATTTAGAAGGTTCTGTCCGTTATTGATTACGCCCAAAATGAGAACACCAATGAAAGTTCCAAGCATGGTGCCCCGGCCACCTGCTAAGCTTGCCCCGCCGATAACCACCGCACCGATCGCTTCAAGTTCGTAACCCTCACCCGCTGTAGAGGTGGCGGTTGCCAGACGCGCTGTTAAGACCACCGCCGCTATACCTGAAGCCAATCCGGAAATCGCATATGTGATTGTTTCAATCCGATTCGTATTGATCCCCGACAGTTTCGCGGCCTCGCGGTTTCCGCCAAGGGCATAAAGGCTTCTTCCAAAAGCAGTATATTGAAGCACGTAAAATGAGATCAAAAATATTACTACGAGAATGATTACAGGTACGGGCAGCCAGCCTCCGATGCGATTGCTTCCAAACGATGCAAATTCTTCCGGCAATCCCGATATGGTCTTGCCTCCGGTGTATACCATCGTCAAGCTGCGCGCAATAGACATTCCTGCAAGCGTTACAATAAACGCCGGCATTTTTAGCATGCTGATTAACAAACCTTGCAGAAGTCCTATGAGCGTACCTATTGCCAGCATTATCACTATACTTACAACTATTGTCCAGGCTGCGGGCATTATTTTCATGGCGTCTTTCATTATGCCCGCGCCAAGCGCAGCTGCTAACGCAACGATCGACCCTACAGACAAATCGATACCGCCTGTTATAATGACAAACGTCATGCCGACCGCAACCAGTCCAGTGGTGGCTGATTGCAACATCACATTGGTGATGTTATTAACAGTTAAAAAGCGGTCTGTAGCAAACGACAAAAGAGCGCATAATACAATCAACGCAATCAATATCACGTTCTTAGAGAAAAACCTATATATTGGATTTGCCTTAAAATCAGTTCTTTCATTGGCACTCATCTTAATTCCCTCCAATTGCGTATCTGATAACTTTTTCCTGACTTAAGTCGTGTCTATCTAAAATAGCTTTTAATCTTCCTTCGAACATCACGCCTACTCTGTCACTCATACTGATCACTTCGGGCAATTCCGAGGAAATAAGGATAACTGCCTTACCCTGTTCGGTAAATTGGTTGATCATCTCGTATATCTCAGCTTTTGTGCCGACGTCTATACCTCGTGTCGGATCATCGAGCACCATGATGTCCGGCTGTGTCTCAAGGCACTTGCCAAGCACAACTTTTTGCTGATTGCCGCCCGAAAGACTTACCACAGGCTGATCACGGCCTGT
>CAZWPF010000201.1:1543-2686 GCA_964636205.1 uncultured Chitinophagaceae bacterium
TCTCTCTCGGACATCGTTTTTTCAATTTTTGTATCTATGAAACCAAGAACTTTTTTGATTCGATTGATCATGGACATTGTTATATTTTTTTCTACAGTCTGCTTTACGATCAATCCTTGAAGCTTTCTATCTTCCGGCACCAGAAAAATGCCGTTTGCAATCGCTACTTTAGGGTGATTGATATTTACTTTCTTTCCTTTGACCCAGATTGCACCTTCTTCTTTCTTGTCGGCTCCGAAAATCAGCCTTACCAGCTCACTTCTGCCTGAGCCAACAAGTCCGGCAATACCAAACACTTCACCCCTGTGTACCGAGAAGCTGATATTCTGAACTTTTTCGCCCCGTGACAGATTTTTTATCTCGAGTATGACCTCCCCCAACGGCACACTTCGTTTTGGGAACCGTTGTGAGATCTCTCTGCCTACCATGAGTTCAACCAGTTCATCTTCGGTAATTTTATTAACATCGTACACACCCATATCCTGCCCGTCTCTGAGCACCTGTACGCTGTCACAACATTCAAAAATCTCTTCCAGCTTATGCGATATGAAAACAATCCCCACGCCTTTATTCTTTAGCGTTTCAATAACTTTAAATAACTGTTTTGTCTCTTCGGTAGTCAATGAGGATGTTGGCTCATCCATAAGAATGACTTTAGCGTTGATGGAAAGCGCCTTGGCTATCTCTACCATCTGTTGCGAGGCAATTGAGAGAAACCGGACTTCTTCTTTCGGGCTGATATGAAAACCAAACTGGTCGAGAAGTTTTTGCGTATTGGCAAAGAGAGCTTTGTAAGATATTTTTCCAGACTTTGTTTTTGGCAGCCTTCCCATAAATATATTTTCGGCTACACTCATGTTGGGAAACAATTTCAGTTCTTGATGGACGATCGCTATGCCCAGATCCTGCGCATGCTTAGGTCCCTCAATCCTGACTTCTTTATCACCTAAAAAGATTTGCCCATGTTCCGGTTTGTATATACCGCTGATAACATTGAGCAATGTTGATTTGCCCGCACCGTTTTCCCCGAGCAGACCCAGCACTTCGCCGGATTGTATCTTCAAAGAAACAGAATCTAACGCAGTAACGCCCGGGAAAACCTTTGTTATGTTAACTGCACGCAACAAATCGCCCAAACCAATC
>CAZWPF010000202.1:0-2638 GCA_964636205.1 uncultured Chitinophagaceae bacterium
GCCGAAGGTTTTCATCCCGAATTTTCTGTCGGTGCATTTGATAGTAACGAACTAGTCGGATTTGTTCTCCATTCTTGCGATAACCATGATGGTGAGAAATTAGTTTATAATGGTGGAACAGGAGTATTGCCGGAATATCGGGGACAGGGGCTAACTTATCAGATGTATCAGTTTATTATTCCGCAACTGAAAGACGCAGGGGTTTCGGCAATCCTGCTGGAGGTCATGGAACAAAATGTACCTGCCATTGCTACTTATAAAAAAGTAGGTTTTAAAACTGGCAGAAGACTTGAAATGTATTCTGGTCAAGTGAATGTACAAGCGACACCGGAAGTGGAGGTGAGGAGCTCAAAAAATCTCCATTGGTCTGCAGTCAAATCGTATTGGGATATCGAGCCTTCTTGGCAGCATGGCACTTATGTAATCGATCGATTGGCGGGTAAGCTAGTTATTCTGGAGGCGTTTATCGCGAAGCAGCGGGTGGGTTATTTGGTTTTTAATCCGGCTAATCGGCGTATCATGCAAATCGCTACTGATAAGCATTTTCGAGGACGCGGAGTAGCCGGAAGTCTGATTGGTTATTTATTGCAAGACGGAGATTCTTCCCTGAGCGTTCTCAATCTCGATGACCGGTCAAGAGCGAGTGTCAACTTTTTCAAAACCATAGGTATGGAGTCCCGGTTGGCCCAATGGGAAATGAGGTTCGATATCGAATGATCTACCTTCTTGTCAAGAAGTTTTCAGTTCAAATTTATTTAAACCCGAAAATAATCGGGAATAAGAAAGTTACGATTGCTGCCCACCCGGCATAGATCGGAATAAACCGTGAGGTCGATCGTTCTACACCCACGATTTCACGCTTCCCATTGATGATACCAAATAAATTTATACCCACCAATATCAAGTTGGATAGTATGAGCATATTGCCGCCTAATACCGCCAGTCTGTTGGGGGTTAATCCCCATTCAGTAATCCGATATAAAACAGATGTAAGCACCAGTCCATTTATTATTACAGATAATATGGAGAGCAACAGCAGGACTGCTTCAACCAAATGAAGTGGTAACCGAAACTTATATTGTGGTTGATTATTACAGCAATAAAGAAGAAGCTGAAAACTGTGCAATTTATCTACGATCTAAATTTGCTAGGTTCTTGGTCTTATTAACTTTGTCATCAATGCATATTGTTCGAGAAAATTATCAATTTGTTCCTATTCAAGACTTCTCGGAACCATGGACGGATGAGAAGCTCTACAAAAAATATGGTTTAACAGATAATGAAATTGCATTCATTGAAAGTATGATTCGCCCAATGGATGTATCAAAAAACAGTGAAGTAGATGAATAGAAAAGAATTCTTTCCACCCCGACCATTGTCTGAAGCAAGATTTTCAGGATTAACGGATTTACAAGATTATGGCAAAAATTAACGTAAAGGACAAGGAAATTTCAATTATCAGCATTGCGGAGACTGATTTTATATCGATTACAGATATTGCTAAGTATAAAAATCCAAACAACGCAGATGATGTGATCAAAAACTGGATGCGTAACCGCAACACCATTGAATTACTTGGGTTGTGGGAAACCATCCATAACCCGGATTTTAAACCCGTCGAATTCGACGGGTTTAGAAGAGAAGCGGGACTGAACAGTTTTGTTTTAACACCTAAAAAATGGATTGATACTACCCAAGCAATAGGAATTATATCAAAATCGGGCAGATATGGCGGCACTTTTGCGCACAAGGATATTGCTTTTGAATTTGCTTCCTGGGTGTCTGTTGAATTCAAACTCTATTTCATCAAAGAATTCCAACGCCTCAAAGACGAGTAACAAAAACATTTGGGATGGTCGGCCAAACGAGAATTAACCAAAATCAACTATCGTATTCATACAGATGCCGTGAAGCAAAATCTTATTCCGAAAGAACTTACACCTGACCAAATATCCGCTATCTATGCAAATGAAGCAGATGTGTTGAATGTGGCTTTATTCGGCATGACAGCCAGGCAATGGCGAGATGCAAACAAAGATGTAAAAGGTAATATCCGTGATTATGCATCTATCAATGAACTGATCTGTTTGGCAAATATGGAAAATTTGAATGCTGTTTTTATCAATGAAAAAATGCCGCAGCAAGAACGACTTATTCGCTTGAATAAAATAGCTATACAACAGATGCGGATTTTGAAAGAGGCTGAAAACAGAAAATTATTGAAATGAGTAAAAAAGAATTTTTCCCAGCCCGACCGTCCACCAATCCAACCATTTATGCTTATGAATTGGTGGGTGTAGCTACGCACAAAGGTTTACTCAAAATCGGCTATACTGACCGTGATGCACAAACACGTATCAAAGAACAGTTAGGCACTGCCGCCATTCCATACAAAATTGTATTTGAAGAATCGGCAATGAAGCGTGACGGCAGTTCTTTTACCGACCACGAAGTACACCGATTGTTGAGAGAATGGAAAGTAGTAAACGAAAGTGGAGAATGGTTTAAATGCACCTTAAACGACTTGCGTAGAGCCATTCACCAAATCAAAACAGGCGAAAAAACAGAAGAAAACCGAGTGCTTTCGTTCGGTATGCGACCCGAACAGGAAGCGGCCGTGAACAAGACCATTGCCTAT
>CAZWPF010000203.1:0-2636 GCA_964636205.1 uncultured Chitinophagaceae bacterium
ATTATTTTTGTAGCTGGGATTATCGCTTTTTATATCCGACTACAGGATTATACCCTTTTTATATTGGCTTTATCAATTACGATTATAATGTCTATTTCATACTGGATACATCCACTGTTTTCATTTTTTCGTGTAACATTATTCTATACTGAACCTAAAGTTTTTGTTACCATAACGGGATGGTTCATAGATAAAATTGTATTAATTGCTGTAGGAATCTTAACTGTTGGATGGAAAGGGTTACTGTTCTATGTTGTAGGATATATTGCAGGAACACTTTTTGGGTTTGTCTTAAATGTTTTTTTTGCAAAGTCAAAATACTCTCAGTTTGGGGTCGCTCTTCAATCAGATGAAAATGCCTTTATATATCTATCATTGCGGTACATGGACAAAGCGTCATATATGGGTTGGATGAAATTATATTACAATTATTTGAATTTAGAAGAATAGTGTTAGCATTAGAATTATCGAGGGCAGATTTAATGAATAATTACTAATTTCCACTTTTTCAGGATGAAGAAGTTTAAGAAACTGCATAAAGAAAATAATTGAAACGTGTGGAGGAAATTAAAAGGACTTTAGAAAACCAATATCCGAATGTTTGTACATCATAGGGTTTCCCGGTTTTCTCGCTATTGACAAACAAATACACAGCGTCATCACAATCGGTAAACCTCCGTTTGCGGTACTGGGCAAGAAGATTTTTCATCGAATCGCTAACCGGTACACGTCGCTGCTTGTTGTTTTTCGCTTGCTTAATTGTAATGACTCCGTTGTCAAGGTCAACGTCTTTCCATTGAAGCGCAAGGGCTTCACCTACTCTCAGACCACAGCCGTAGAGCACACGCAACAGAACCGGAAAAACGAAGGCACTTTCGGCCTTTGTATAGCTTACTTTACAATTATCTGCCACGGCAATGATTCTGCTGAATTCCTTATCGGTAAATGTGTAAGCTTTGTATGTAGATGAAGCACGGAAAAAATCAGGTTCACACGCTGGGATGCCCAGAGCTGTCAGATAACGAGCAAATTTTCGTATTCTGCCGATTTCGTAATTTCTGGTTGTTTCCGCTATTGAAAGAGTACTGAGCCAATCCATCAGAAGCTTTTCAGGGAGTGCTTTTTTGGTAATTTTTGCTTTGACCAAATACTCATCGAGGCTTCTAAAAGTGGATACATAGCTTTCTGTGTCTCTCTTGGCGGAACAAAGCAACTCCAGATAATCATTCATTTCCTGAGAAAGGATGCTCTTAAAAATGACTGCCATTTTTCATGCCTCCTCCGCCATATATTGTGCAAACAAACCACTGGGTGCAGGAACTTCAAGCGCACAGGATCTCAGCCCCTCAATTGAAAACTCTACATAGTGGCGGGTAGAATCCCGGTTGACGTGACCAAGAAGGACTCTTACCACTTCGTAGGGCACATTTTCCGCAATCAACTGACTTGCAAAAGTCATTCTAAGCGCATGAGTGCTGTGGCGACGGTCACCGACATTAATTTTTGCTTTTTTGAAATGCCTTGAGGTTATGTGCGAAACGGCATGTTGTGTCAATGCTCCCCCGTATCCGTTGAGAAAAATATACGGCTCATCAGACTCTTCACGACCGTTATCGATATAATCGTGTAGAGCCTTTGCAACTTCATCAGGCAGGGATAATTCCAAAGGAACCAAGGTTTTAAACTGGATAAGGCTTACGCTGGCATTTTCAAAGTCAACATTTTCAAAGCGCAAAAGCCGTATGTCTGACTGTCTTAACCCCAATCGGACCGCAATTAAAAGAATTGCGTAATCACGCTTGCCTTGCGGCGTAAAAGTTTCTACGCTTTCCAGCAGCTGGTTGATTTCCGATTCGCTGTAAACCGAAGGTATTGCTTTGTGCTTTGACATTGACGGCAAGATGCCGGTGTAGTTTGTTGTTACAACACCAGCATCAAGCAAATACTGAAACAATCGTCTCGAATACGAAACGAAATGGTACTTGTTTGTGGAACGCATATAAGCCGACGTCAGATTTTTGGCATCGATGTCCTCCCAACCGGCGACGCCTTGTTCTTCAAAATCCAGCAACATCTTGGTACAAGCAACACGGTATTGATTGACGGTAATGTCCTTCAGTCCTTCTTTGTGTATTGTCTGCAGGAACCGCTCGAGAACCTCAGAAAACTGTTTGGGGCATTGCAACGGAACCTTGCTCGTTTGGTAACGAAAGACGTTACGAGGTTTACGTTGCCAGAAACTATTACCATAGAGGAATTCGTTAAGATGCCGGATTGCAGCTCGACGATACCCAAGCGTTGAATACCCTTTATAGCCATGAGCCTTTTCTGATTCATAAAATGCCATGCCAACTTCCGGTGAATACTCGTTATAGCCATTTGCCTCAGCGTACTCTATGAGTAAATCCACAGATCTGGTATAGCGTTTGTATTCTCCCTGTGGTTTCAGGATTTCACGCTTAACGTATTCCATGAAATCCGATTTTAGTTTGTTCCAATAGCTACTGTTGCTATCGTTCATAATGCTCACTCCTATCGTAATTTTTTGGAATTTGACTGTAATTCCTAACGATAGTATAGCAAACACATATGAAGAATTATCCGAGGAGTTCACTACGAATTCCCCGGATTTTTCT
>CAZWPF010000204.1:0-2630 GCA_964636205.1 uncultured Chitinophagaceae bacterium
GCACTGCTTAAACAAAGATCTTTACTCGCTTTTCCCGTAAGGGGATGCAAAGATACATAGGTTTTCGGAAGTACCAAACCTTTTTTAAAAAAATCGAAGAATTAAACGTTTTATATCCTCTCTGGTCTAATTTTCATGCGGAATTCAACTATCATGAGATACCCTCTATTGCTTCTTATTTCTGTTGTAATGTGCAACTTAAGTCAGCAAACTAAGGCACAAACAGGCGCTATTACTGGCATTATTGTGGAAAACGACTCCATCCCGGTCATCGGAGCGACGATCAGAATCACCACAGCCGATAGCTCCATTTCCATGGGCGGCACCTCCAACTTCGACGGTGTTTTCAATATTGAACCTGTCCCATTCAACTCATACCAGCTAGATATCAGCTACTTAGGCATGGCTCCTCTCCGAAAAACTGTCAACCTAAACCAAGAGTTGTTCAACCTAGGTACTATTATTCTCAAGAACGAAACTAAAATGCTGGACCAAGTAGTAGTCCAAGCACAACAAATCAGAAGCAGACAAATCGGAGATACCACCGAATTCAACGCCGGTGCATTCAAAACCAACCCCGACGCCAGCGCCGAAGACCTAATTTCTAAAATGCCAGGCGTCATTAACGATAATGGAACCGTCAAAGTTCAAGGTGAAGACGTAAAAAAAGTGCTGGTGGATGGGAAACCTTTCTTCGGAGACGACCCCAGCGCTGCTCTGAAAAACCTGCCCGCAGAGGTAGTTGAACGTATCCAGGTGTTCGAACAACTGAGCGACCAGTCCCAATTTACCGGATTCGACGACGGACAAGGACAGAAAACTATAAATATCATTACCAAACCAGGCACCAACAAAGGGGTTTTCGGTAAACTTTCCGGAGGATACGGTACCAACGAACACTACGCCGCAGGCGGAAATATCAATATCTTCAATGGAGATCAAAGAATATCTATCATCGGTCTATCCAATAATATCAATCAACAGAACTTTAGCAGCGAAGATTTAGCAGGCGTAATGGGTAGTTCCGGCAATAACCGAAGCCGAGGGGGTAGATCCGGAGGAGGTAGACCCGGAGGAGGTAACGACTTTTTCATCGGACAACAAGCGGGAATCACCAATACCAACTCCATCGGCTTTAACTACTCCGATAACTGGGGCAAGAAAATTAAAGTCACCGGCAGCTACTTCTATAATAATACCATCAATAATAAGACTTCAAACCTCGAAAGGACCTATTTCACGGCTAATGACAGTAATCTCAATTATGCAGAAAGAAGCCAATCATCCAATAATAATACCAACCACAGATTCAATCTCCGACTCGATTATAACATCGACTCGTTTAATTCCATTCTGATTAACCCCAGAGTCAGCATACAAGACAATCATTTTAATACCGACCTCAACGGCACGAGCAGCTCTGCAGAGGTTCCCGGCCTGGGAAATATCATTAACTCCAACCAATCCCATAACCTGTCCGTCAATTTCAGCAATACACTGCTCTACCGCCGGCGATTCGGGAAAAAAGGGAGAACCGCATCCGCCAGCATCACTACACAATTCAATAATCGCGACGGTAACTCAAAAGTGTTCTCTATCAACGAGTATAATTACTCCAGCTTATCCCTACTCGATCAGGAATCCGAACTGGAAAGTAATTCCAATACCATCTCAGCCGATCTAAACTATACCGAGCCTATAGGTAAGTATAGCCAAATCATGATCCAATACAATCCTTCATTCGCTAACAATAGCTCCGACAAACAGACTTTTAACCAAAACCCGGCGCAAAACGGTGCCTATACCGATTTCGACTCTCTTCTTTCCAATAAGTATGACAATAACTATAATATCCAAAGAGGAGGACTGAGTTATCGATATAATCAGGCTAACACCAGCTTTACCCTCGGCGCCGGCCTGCAACAAGCTGTTTTGGAAGGGGAACAATTCTTCCCGCGCAACTTCCATCTAAAACATTCATTTACCAACCTGCTCCCCAATGCAAGCGCTAATTTCAAATTCGATAAATCTCAAAATCTCCGAATTATTTATCGTACCGCCACCCGAGCCCCTTCAATTAGCCAATTGCAAGAAGTACCTGACATCACCAACCCGCTGCTGATTCGTACTGGAAATGCTAACCTTATCCAAGATTTCTCACATTCACTAACGCTTCGATACGGTATTTCTAAAACCGAAACAGCCCGAAGCATTTTTATAATGGCCAACGCCAACTACATTCAAGATTATATCGGCATGGAAACCATTATTCCAACCAGAGATTCAGTATTGCCCTCCGAAATCGTCGTCCCAAGAGGGAGCCAACTCACCCGACCGGTCAATCTGAACGGCGCATGGAACGCCCGGACGTTCCTTACTTTTGCTAGTCCAATCCCGATCGCTAAATCAAATTTCAATACCCACGTGGGCTTCAACTTCAGTAGAATCCCATCAAAAGTAAACGGGCAGATGAACTTTTCTAATAATTACGCTCCCTCCGCAGGGATTGTCCTCAGTAGTAATATCAGTCAACAGCTCGATTTTATTATTTCCTATACCGGTAACTATAATATGGTGCGCAACAGTCTGCAACAACAATCTAACAACGATTATTTCTCACACTTGGCATC
>CAZWPF010000205.1:0-1387 GCA_964636205.1 uncultured Chitinophagaceae bacterium
GATAGGTGGAATTGCTCACGACCCGGGCGTGGGCTCACTTATTCGTGGTTAGGTATGCCAGTACCTCTAATGCGGTAAGTTGAGTGCCACGCCTTTTTATTTCTATAATCGGCGTTGCTCCTTACTTGTCCAACTCAAGGGATAAAGATTCTACTTCCAATTATTATACTGACTGGTATAGCCTAAATTAAATCCACTACGATAGTGGCGTGGCGAAGCTATGTCAGCAATTTGCTAAACAATTTAAATGATCTGAAATGAGTTCTTGTTTACAAAGATTGACAAGTATCCTGCTTTTATTAACCGTGCAAATATGCGCGATTGCCTCTCCTAATGTAAATACTTTATCCTCTCCATCCCTTCGATTTATCGAAAACAATGGACAGATTGTGGACCAATATGGGAATGCCCGAGATGATATTCGGTTTCGCGTTTTTCGAGATGATGTGAGTCTGTTTTTGGGAAAGAATCGATTACATTATCAATGGGTCAGGCCCATTGACGATACCATGGTTGAAAGCTATCGTATGGATGTGCGACTAGTTGGGGCCAATGAGCATCCTTTGATTTTACGTGAGGAGCAATTGTCCTATTTTGAGCGGTATTACAGCCACCGCAGCGGAGAGCAAGGTTTCACTGCGGCTGCTTATCGAAAGATTATTTATAAAGACGTATATCCTAATATAGACTGGGTATTCTATACAAATAGGGATGGGAAACTGGAGCACGATTTTGTCGTGCACCCGGGAGGACAGGTGTCGGATATTCGGATTGAATATGATGGTGCGAGCAGCCTACAGATTAATAAGGATGGCAGTCTGACAGCCGTGACACCTTTTGGATCGCTTACAGAAAGCCGACCTTATAGCTATCAAGAGAATGGCCGAGTGGTAGAGAGTCGGTTTGTAGTTGAAGGGAACACGCTCTCCTTTGTCACAGGAGCTTATGAGGGTACACTGACGATCGATCCGGTGCTAGAGTGGGGTACATATTTTGGTGGATCCGGTGGGGATATAGCCTACGATGTAACAACTGATATTTGGGGCAATGTTTATATGGTGGGTCAAACTGCGAGTACCAGCAATATTGCTACTTCAGGGGCAGAATTCAATGTCTTTAATGGTGGGTCTAGCGATGCCTTTGTTACAAAATTCAGTAGGGACGGAGACTGCATCTGGGGAATGTACTTTGGAGGGGAGAAGCAAGATATTGGAATGTCTATATCCTGTGATACTGTTGGATATACATATTTTGCTGGTTTCACGACCTCTACAGGAGGGATTGCTACTGCTAATAGTCATCAGGATATGATTGCTTCCAGCAGCAATGATGCGTTTTTAGTAAAGCTGGATAGTTCCGGTAAAAGGATTTGGAGCACATATTTTGG
>CAZWPF010000205.1:1487-2615 GCA_964636205.1 uncultured Chitinophagaceae bacterium
ACCCGATCTGCAACCCATGTAGCCCATGGAAACGCTTTTCAAACTGCTTTAGGTGGTGGTGATGACGCAGTATTGATACGTTTTAATGATTGTCAGGCACCTGCTGTCCCCACTATTTCCGGACCAACACATCTATGTAATGGCAAGCCGTCTCAGTTTTATTCATCTGGTGCAACCGGAGCAAGTCATTATACATGGATGTTACCCTCGGGTTGGACGGGTACATCAACATCAGATACGATTAATGTCATTGCTGATACTACTGAGGGAATAATAAGGCTCGTGGCACATAATGCATGTGGTAGATCGAGCGATACACAATCAATTTCAGTAACAGTTAGTAAGGTGCCTGCGATTTCTGCGCTTCCTGCCAGCGATGCTTGTTCAGGTGATACCATCACACTGAAAGTTGTTAATCAGAATGGTACTGGATATACTTGGCTACGAGACGGAACGGTTTTGTCCGGTTCGGATTCCCAACTCTTGGTTACACAATCCGGAATTTTTCAGATTGTGCACAATGATGGTAGCTGTACTGATACCTCCTCACCCGTTGAGGTTCGTATCCATCCTTTGCCAATGCCCGTGATTGGAGAAGATAATGGTGAGTTGTTCACTACTCAATTGTTCGCAAGCTATCAGTGGTACTATGAGGGTAACCTTATCAATGGTGCAAATGATCCTACTTGCGAGGCGAAATTTGAAGGTAGGTATCAGGTGGAGGTAACAGATAGCAATGGATGTGTGAATATCTCTGAGGAGTTTGATCATTATGACAAGAGCGGGGTGCAACATTGGTCGCAGGGGGAAAAAATTCAGATTTATCCAAACCCGGTTTCAGACCAACTCTATATTCGTCTGGATCAAGCTGCAACAGTTTCTATTGTTGCACCGGATGGTAAGCTGGCGCTACATACAAGTGTTCTCAATCCGGGTGAAAATGTTCTTGCAACTAAATCACTACCCGCAGGAGTTTATGTGGTGGTTGTTCAGTCTTTGAAAGAGGGCGACTTATCTTATCTAAAGTTAATCAAGCTATGAGATTGGTAATTCTTTTAGTTCTTCTCCCTGTGCATCTGGTCTTTGCGCAGGGAGAAGACAACTTCTTGTTTTTTGGCAACCGTGGGG
>CAZWPF010000206.1:0-547 GCA_964636205.1 uncultured Chitinophagaceae bacterium
TCGCAGAAGCAAAAGTTTTTGATAAAGCTAAATGGCATTTAAACGATCAGTTCCCTGCGGAACTGGTCGTTTATCAGGCATATGTTCATACTGGCTTTTATCTCGGCTGGCTGATAAAAAATGATTTGGTTAGTGATTCATTTAGGCAAGAGCATGTGAGTGCAATCAGAAGGTTGCTTAATAAAGAAATAACTAGTGTTAAATTTTATGAAGATCAACTGGATGGGGTTTTTACATCAGAGGATTTAAATGAAAAGGGGCTACGGTTTACAGAATACTATTTTGATTTTCAAAATGGACAGTATTTAAAAGATTATGAGAGAGTTTTAGTCGGGGATCTTGATACTTTTTTTCATGTGGAGGATACTTGGGGAAATTTTGAAAAAATTAATTTAGTTATTGATCAGAGATATAGGGAATGGTTAGGCTGATGCCTGTTAGTATGGGTCTTTTTACCTTGCCATTGCTAATATCGAAAAAAAGTGGAGCATGCCCATACAAAACTGGGGCATTGTTTTACACTGTCTAATCTTTTGCATACTAAGAG
>CAZWPF010000206.1:557-2576 GCA_964636205.1 uncultured Chitinophagaceae bacterium
AGCAAGTTATGTATCATGACTCATTGGCTGCAATGACTTATACTAGTCTTTTTGTCCGCTCATCACAACGGGCGAAGACTGTGCGGGAATTGAATAGATTGGAATCTTGGTTTCGGTCACGACTCGACGTGGATTCCGTTAGAGTCTATGTAGAGTAATAATAATGGCATTCGAATTTATTGGTAATTAGTCATCTAATATCCAAGCTAGCCATCTATCATTTAGATATTTAGCAGCTAACGACAGATATTGTGCTGCCTTCCCTAATTTGAAATAGTAACCGCCTCATGGATGTGAATATTCAGCCCAATCGTTTTTAGAATCAAATCTGCAACATTGGCCCTGGAAATTCTGGAGGTGGTCGGACGGAGATCCGGACTGTAGGAATACGGTGTAACATCCGGCTCATTAGTCAAACCGCTCGGCCTGATTATCGTCCAATCAAGTCCGCTCGATTTAACCACAGCCTCCTGAGCTTCATGATCCTGGCGCGCCGCCGGCATCACCAACTTAAACAACAACTTGCTAAACAAAGGTAAATTATTCCAGCTCTCCCCTATTCCAATCGAAGACATCACCAGCAAACGCTTAACTCCCATCTCTTTCATCGCCTGAATGATAACACGTGTGCCCATAGTTCGCACTCCGTTGTTCTTATACAATTCCCTCGCGCCATGAGTAAAAACGACCGCATCCTGACCGGCAATTGTAGATTTGACAGTATCGAGATCGCTAAAATCGCCGGTAAAAACTTTAATTGGCTCGGAGAATACAGGTAATCGACTTGGATCACGAACCATCGCCGTGACCTCATAACCATGCGCTAAAGCTTGCTTAATGACTTCAATACCTGTTTTACCCGTGGCTCCAAATACCGCTATTTTCATTGTTTGTCTTTATGGATCATTAAAGGGATTGACGCTGCCTATTGTTTCAACCGACTTATATTCTGCTGCGATTCGTACTTCGCCTGGTCATCCCCGTATTGTGCAGTTAATTCGTAATACTTGATTGCATTATCCTTATCTCCCATCAATTTATATGCCTGGGCGATATTGTTCAAAACAATATAATCTTCCGGATTGATCTGCTCTGCCATTTTCAGGTAATCAATGGCCTTCTCATAATTGTTTAACAAAAGCAATGCGACAGCAGTGGTCGACAATATTTCAATAGTCTTTGGGTAATGGGCTAATGCTAGTTCGCCGATTTCTACCATATTGACCAGCAGACTGTCGTCCTCAGTATTATAAAGTTGTGCCAGATAAGATTGAACATTACCTAAGAGCGCGTCTTCTCCATCTTCCATTGCAGTATTTCCCCACCACCAATTGTTTTTATTACTCACAGAATGGTTGATTGTACGAATTACCTCGTGGGTAAATCGACTATAATCAGCGGCCTCGCCAAGCGCATATATTTTCCCAAATCTCATATCAAGTCGGTCAGGGTGATTTTTGATCCCCTCCTCGATCACGCTTAAAGCCTTTTCAAAATACACTGAATCGTAGTAAACCGAATTCGTTAGAAAGCCCACAATCTTACCGGCACTATCTGTGATGGAAAAGGATTCGGTATTCGATCCAGACCCTTGAATGGCTATTATTTCCCTTCTGCTTTTAAAAATAAAGTAATTGAATTCCGATGTATATCGTTCGGGATCATTTGGGCTCACGGCACGCCAGTCATTCAACAATTGATGCATCGCTGCTGTATCCTTTTGGGAATAGAGTTGATTGAATCGTTCGTGGTTCGACTGCGCCCATGAATCCAGCGAATAGAAAAACGCAAGTCCCAGTATAATTAATCGGTGCATAGTTATGTTATTTAGTAAGCGGAATTATGAATGAGGTGTACACACCGATTTCTTTTTTTCGCGTCGTCTTCAGAGGAAGCCGGGGCAACAAACTTTACGCATTAAAATTATAAAAAAACTCGACTTAGCTGGTGGCGAATTTGCATTGTGGATTGTAAGCCCGCTTTCTTCCTGGTCGGCTACGAGCCCAAACCAATATGATT
>CAZWPF010000207.1:0-2558 GCA_964636205.1 uncultured Chitinophagaceae bacterium
AATGAAATTTTTTTCTAAGCAAGAGGATAATCAACTTCGGGAGATTATTGCAAGGGGTGCGTTTTTGGTTGATGTGCGTACCCCTAAGGAGTTTGCTACCGGTTCTGTTCGAGGGGCGAAGAATATACCTCTGGATCAGATACCGCAAAACCTGAGTTTATTCAAAGAGCGAGGCGATATTATCGTTTTTTGCAAATCGGGTATTCGAAGTGCACGTGCTCAGGAAATTTTGCAGCATCATGGTATTGAGCAGGTGTACAATGGAGGTTCTTGGTTGCATGTCGAGCGAATGGTTCGCTGATTACAGATAAATGTTTTTTTTGCGGTACGAGGTTTGCAGTTCAAGTTGTGTTTACATGGAGAAAAATATTGGAACCTTAGATAGGATTATAAGAATTATTCTGGCAATTGTATTAATAGTATTGTTTTGGAGGGGTGTGATTCCGCGCACTTGGATAATTGGAGTGGCGATCGCGGTAGTCACGCTGGTGGTCACGGCAGTGATACGGTTTTGTCCTCTATACTGGCCGTTTCATATCCGAACCTGCCGTAAGTAGCATAGGTTAGCTGTGATTGGGTTCCATTAAGTTGGCGTGTCTAACTTTTTGGTTCCCATTCGCTGTAATTAAACCAGTGCAGGTCGTTTCTCTTTAGCCGTTTGATGATTCTTTTCTTGGGTTTGACCATTCTTTGTTTTCTATGGTCGAAGTAGCTATGGTCGGCATTGTCATAATAAATAATGCCTCTTTTATCACAGTCTTTCAAGATTCGAACTTGAATTTTTCGTTCGTTCTCATTTAACGCTTTAATAATGCCTATTGCAATACAGCTATCTTCATCATACAGCTCTTCTTGACGTTCACTTGTAAATCCATTTAAATAGGCAAATTCGACGGTGTCTCCTAAATTGTACGCGGCGAATTCTTCAATCTCATGTTCAGTCTCTTTTTTTCTGGCATCTTCCCAGAAATTTTTATACCCTGTGATTTGGCTATCTAAATCGAGCGATTTAATATTGAGATATCGATGATAGCTGGTTAGAATGATCCCCGTCATATCATCCGGATGGTATATGCCCTGATTATAGAAGTACATTCCTAAACGGGAACCGCCCCAAAGTGCCCAATTGTTGCGCATCCATCTGCCAAAACCTATATGAGCCCGACTGACGAACTCTTCTTCTTCCATGTTTTTTACCTCTTGTTTTATTCTGGTCGACCAAAAGGAGTTTATTTCTATGAAGCAATCCTCGAGGTTTCGGGGGATATATACCTCATTGATGGAGTCCGCTTTGTACCTATTTTTTCTTCTTTCTGAGTAATCTTTTTGTTTCAGTTTGAACCGTTGCAAGATTTTTCGTTCTTCAATATCTCCCTTTAGCAGATATTGCCGGAAAGCGTAGAGAATAACATCCTCATGGTAATTGTAGATGCCGTTTCTGTCTAGATAGTCAATTAGCTTGGGCTGATCGTAATCTATACTTGTCCATTGGAATACAGTTTTATAATTATTGTATGGGGTGTCTGTGGCGAAGGGGTACATCGCATATTCCAGACTGTCCTCGGGGGTTATTTTAATTTTATCTTGAATTGGCTGAGGGCAATCATCAGCGAGAAAAACCACTGCTTGTTTCAGGTTTTTGGGGTTTGCATTTATTGTCTGACTGAATCCGGCGGTTTGTAGGAGGCAGATGATGCAGCAGATGAAAAATAGGATCCTTCCCATATGATTTTGTAATGCGTGATTGATGGGAATCAAGATATGAAAAATTATTTCTAATAATTATGAAACTGACTCGGCTAACGTTTTGGCGCTTGGCGCAGTGGCGGATTTCGGAGCTCAAAGCTCCAAGTTTACACATCACCCCGCCTGACGCAAAACCCGTGTTAGCGGTTCGGCTATTTTTCAAGTTTTTCACCGGTTAATGGTTCCGTTAATATTGGTGTCTTGCTTGAAGTTCGTTTATAAAATCCGTTTGCCACAACTGCGTGTCCAAATCCACAACCTGAGTTGTAGTCAGCTGTTTCTTCTACAACTGTAACGCCTTTTTTGTCAAAATGAAAAGTAATCTTGCACGTTGAATCAATGTCGTCAGGGACGGTGTAAAGTGCTATATTATTTTTGTATGTCAAGGTGTCCACGAATGAGCCCGAATTATAACTTGGTGCACCCTTATTGACTTCAAAGGTCATTACAATTTTGTCGTTGGTAATCTTTTTTACTTGAATGTATCCTGAATAACCATAAACTTCTCCATTTTTCTCTTCTGACTTATTGTCAAGTTCGTATGTTCCTGTTGGGTCAATATATGCTACTTGCTCATCATCAAGTTCCTTGTTGTTTACCTCATTTTTTTCAATGGGAAAACTGTCAACTTGAACCAAACTGTCTATTACGGTTTCGCTGTCAACCGTTTTTTTGTCTGTCGAATTGTTACAGGCAAAAACTCCCAAAATCAATATTGTTATTACTGTCATTTTCATACTTGCTGTGTCGTCATTTTAGCTGACCGCTAACGTTCCCGGGCTTTGTGTTCGGGCGGATAAAAGAATTCCCTC
>CAZWPF010000208.1:0-2554 GCA_964636205.1 uncultured Chitinophagaceae bacterium
ACATTTTGGTTGAGATTGAACTTAATAATATTTGAGAATTTAATTAAAGTCTTCGATTTATTCAGAAGACCGCTTTCTACGATAAATTCTTGTTTATCACTATCTATATAGTAGTAATAGGATCGGTAATACAAATAACTATAAAGGAAACTGACCACTAACAAGCCGAACAGTATCAACCAAAAATAAACAGATCGTAAAAGTTCTGGATTCCGCACGAGAAAGATAGCCAATATGATCACAGTTTGCTGCAAGAACTTTAATGCAAACTGCGCAAAAGAAACAGCGATACCTGCGATGTGCAATCGCCTTCTTTCCGAAAAATCAAAGGTATAGGTACTGCTCATCTATTGGACGTGTATTGCCGAAATTCGCTCAGAAATAAATGCTTGTATTTGTGCGCTGTGTTCCCGCGGAATACCTGGAATCTGAATACTTTTGCCCGAACCCGCTGTAAACACCTCTATGGATACCAAGGAGAAAAGACGGGAAAACACACCTTCCTTGACTTGTACATGTTGTATATGCTTGTACGGAACAATCTCCACCCTACGCGTAAATATCCCGGCTCGATACAGCACGTCTTTTTCCCGCAATGCATAAGCCCAACGCATATACGACCACAAGTGCAGTGTACATAGAAGCAATACGAAAAATAGGATCCCAGCACCGATGTATAGTACTTTCACGTCAAAGAGTTCGATATTGTTCAAGCTGATTGGTACTAATGCTATCAGCGAAAGGAAAAGAGCAAGGATCATGTAATTCAGAACGATAACATATTTATAAGATCCTGCAATGCGCTGAAAACTAACATCTTCCCAGCGCGGAAAGTCGGCTAATTCGACCTGATTATTTCTAAAATTCTCCATTTATTCTAATAACGGTTAATACTACCACCTAGTAATCTAAGTTAAATAGTACATCGTAAATATAAATCAATTAAACGAAAAAATTATTATGCAAGCATAGTATTAGTTTTGTATATTTGATTGAACCACAATAAACTGATCAACTATGAACTTTGCCTTATCCGAAGAACATCTTATGGTACAAGCCGCAGCGCGTGAATTTGCCCAAACACTAAAAGCTGGCGTGATTGCGCGTGACGAGAACGCACAATTTCCAAGAGAGTTTGTACAAACCATGGCCGAACTTGGTTTCATGGGAATGATGATTCCCGAACAGTACGGTGGCGCCGGATTGGACACCCTATCCTACGTCCTTGCATTAGAAGAAATTGCAAAAATCGATGCTTCGACCGCTGTAATTATGTCGGCGCATAATTCGCTCGTACTCTGGGGACTTCATCAGTACGGCACGGACTATCAAAAAGAAAAATACCTTATTCCCCTAGCAACGGGTCAAAAGTTGGGTGCATTTGCCTTATCTGAACCCGAAGCGGGCTCCGACGCCTCTTCACAGCACACCTTGGCCGAGGATAAGGGAGACTATTACCTATTGAATGGCACCAAAAATTGGATTACAAATGGTGGTCAGGCCGATGTGTATCTCGTCGTAGCACAGACTTATCCTGCGCAGGGTCATCGCGGCATCAATGTATTGCTTGTCGAAAAAGGCATGGATGGCTTTACAATTGGCCCCAAAGAGAATAAGCTCGGTATTCGCAGCTCGGATACACATTCCTTGATGTTTGCCGATGTGAAAGTCCCGAAAGAAAATCGCGTTGGCGAAGATGGCTTTGGGTTTAAATTTGCCATGCAGACGCTCGACGGCGGACGTATTGGTATTGCTGCACAAGCGCTCGGCATTGCGGCTGGTGCTTATGAGCTCGCTTTAGCGTATTCAAAGACCCGTAAATCCTTCGGAAAACCTATATCGGCACACCAAGCCATACAATTCAAATTGGCGGACATGGAAGTAGAAATTGAGGCCGCCAGACTGCTTACTTACAAAGCAGCTTGGGCAAAAGACCAAGGATTACCCTACGGGAAGGAAGCCGCAATGGCAAAATTGTATGCTTCAGAAATCGCCATGAAACACAGTATCGAAGCCGTACAAATCCATGGTGGATATGGCTATGTGAAAGAATACCATGTAGAAAGGCTCATGCGGGATGCGAAAATCACCCAAATCTATGAAGGGACGTCAGAAATTCAACGTTTAGTGATTGCGCGGGAAATATTGAAATAAATATCAATTATCCAGGAGGACCTCAGGCATTTGCTAATCAAGCAATGCCTGCTCAATCTTGGCCAAAAAGCCATAGTCCTCAAAAGCAAAGCTGCCACTTTGCTGCATATGCCATTCGAATAAAGCCTTCGCCTTTTGCAGCATATTTTGTTCCTGATTGATCAGTCCATCGTACATCATGAGCTGTGCTAATGGGCGTATTTTCTCAAACGGTAAGGTCTTGACGTAGTCAATTATTTCCTCCGTGCTCATCTGCACGAAATGCACTCGATCATCTTCAAAAAACGATTGATATCCAGCTTCTATTTCAGCCACCACCGAGTTATCTTTCACCTTATCGTCCCATCGTTCCACCAATAAGCGTAAAAACTTACCCATCTCATTGATCCAATTGAGGATG
>CAZWPF010000209.1:0-2523 GCA_964636205.1 uncultured Chitinophagaceae bacterium
CGGGTGATTCGCTATGACATATTGTATGAAAATTCCAACTTTTTCGATGGGGCACGACCGATACTTGAGGCGTGTACCAGCGTAATCCGAATTCATTCTCAAGAAAGGACATCACACCGTAAAGGGTACCACGTTGTTTTCCCCCATAAATAAGTATATCCTCCTTCGCATTTTTATAGTAGTAAGTCTCATCCAACATCGCGGGGGCTTCCATTCCAGTAAGTTTTTCAACCAGATGATTATGTCCAACGACAATACGGGGGGATTTACTTTCATGTAAGGATACTAACGGGAATTCCGCCCCACTTACCTCTTTTAACCAATGTTGAAGCTCCTTCGCTGCCCATTTTTCTGAAGCCGAGGCTGCAGTATCCAATGCAATGGAATAATGGGTTTTCCCATCCGCAAATAGCGAATAGGTTTCTTTCACTCCGGCCAATATACTTTGCCGAAAATTCAGTTTCTCGCCCGAAACTAATGCTACTGTAAAATGAATATTAAATTGCTGATATTCGGATGATGGTAACGGTATCGTTCCGGAAATAGGCGACTTCCGTTTTTCCTCCCAAACCGTTTGCCCCAAGGTATTTTCTATCCGAACATCTACATGATCGACCAAATAATTAATTACGGTTTCGTGAAAAGTAGATGCCCAGATCAAACCACCTGTCTTAAGTGGATCCAGACGAAAAAGATGCTCACGCTCGGCGAGTTCTGCAACGGTAAATGATTGTAACTGAGCACAAAACTCCCATCGGTTACCGAGTTGCTCAATTTTAAATAGAACCGTGTTTTTCCCCCTTTTTAAGGCTACTGGAATCCAATCGCTATCAGTCTTTAAACTTCTTTGTACTTGATGATCCCAAATTTGTTTTCCATTGACCCAAAGTGTTCCCCCGTCGTTGGTTCCAAATGACAAAGCCATCATTTGATCCCGGTCAGAGGTTATTTCCGTATACGCATACGCCAATACCGGTGCTTCCCTGGAAAGTAACTCCCGTAGATCCACAATAGAATCCTTCACTGTATGGAATGTCCACCTCGCCGATCCACCCGAGAACGAAACTACATCGCCTTCCTTAACGCGTAAATTGGTTTCTCCCCCGAACTTCTGGAGATAATCCTTTTCATAACCCGGAGAATGATACCAGCCTCGTACCGCTTCATCACCTGGCGTTTGTAAAGGTATGGGTCCGCATAATAACCATTGCTTTAACCACATACCCGAAAAAACGTTTTGTTCTATTTTCTGGGCAAAAGACGGAGCAATAAGTAGACATACAGTAGCTATGGAAAAAAGTACTCTGCTAAACATCGGAAGCATTAAGGCTAGGGTTGTTGAATTTATTTATATTACTCAATTGAAAGACTTAGATACCATCAAACCCCTTTGGGATAAGTAAATAGCTACTCCTTTAAGGGTACTAATTTTCTTTCGGAAATAGTTTTATGCCTTCTATCGTATGTATTTCGACGGTGATTACGGTGGTGAGGTGTATTCAAGAATTAAAAAGGAAATGTCCAACTTCTTGAGGTTGCGAAAACTTTCGAGCACGCCTCCATTTACCCATTCAAAGGATGTTCAAGCTGTCCTCCATACTCTTATCTTGTTCACTTGATTTTACGCCTTACCCTCCCTAGAAAGTGAAATCAGAAGAAGGCAAACAGAACATAAATTTATAAATCAATCGTTTGACAGTCAGCGGGTAACAAAATACTACCTTGCTCACTTTTATACATTTTTTTCTCATTTGAGGTATATTACCCCATAAATCATGTAATATATAAAATGAATACCAGAAATCTGCGTATAGCACCTTCAAACGGCATTGGTCGAATATTGAAAGGGATTCTATTCGGAAGGTTTCTAAGGGCTTAAAAACTTTTTGTAAGTTTACCATCCCTTCCATGATATTTACATGATGCAGGAAGAACAAATTTGGTACCGTTACCGAACTGGTGACGCAGAAGCTCTTTCGGAAATTGCAGAAATGCATTACCGGAGTTTGCTACGCTATGGTATGAAATTTGGACTCGACGAGTCTGAGATAGAAGACTGCATTCAAGATCTTTTCTTCCATTTATGGGATCGAAAGGATAAAATAGGTCCTACGCTTTCGGTGAAAAACTACCTTCTAAAATCACTCCGAAACAGAATATTCGACCACTATCGCCAAAACCCGCCGAGGAAATCGGAAGAAGATCTAGCCTGGCAAACCAACTTTTCTGACTTCCATACGATTGAAGCCGAATGGATTGAAAGAGAAAGCTTGGACATGATAAGCCGTCAAATCCAACTCCAAATGGACCAACTTCCCAAACGGGAAAAAGAGGCTTTATATCTTCGCTATTACGAAAACCTCAGCCTTCCTGAAATTGCCGATGTGATGGGTATCAACAGGCAGTCGGTGGCTAATTTTATTCAGAAGGCCCTCCGGAAACTACGAGCGCGTTGGGCAGTTCCCGCACTTCTTCTTTCGGGTTTACTCTATTTTTTAACGCATTTTAGAGTATAAAGAAATC
>CAZWPF010000210.1:0-2425 GCA_964636205.1 uncultured Chitinophagaceae bacterium
TGTAATTGCCGGCGAAAACAAAGTCTTCAAGACTTTCACTCGTCAGTAATCGACTAGGTCAAACCATATCAGTGTCGCACTAACGACACTGTCATCAACCCCGAAGCGAACCGCTTCGGGGTTTCTTTTTAAGGATTTGTTAATCAAAACGATAGCTATGTTATTGGAAATCCTATGCTATAATTTATCATTTGAAACGATATTATATCGGAGGTGTAATGGTAAATATGTGTTTAAGATATTTTAATTTGCATTTGTATTTTTTAGCATGAGTCGATCCGACCCCACGTTTCCGATTGAATTCTACAGCGGGGCTGACTTGTCTCAATTAATATTTTTTTTGGAATGTAACAATTAAACACAAGTACTATGAGAAAACAAATTTCACCCGCCCGAGGGTTGTGGCCGAAATGGAGCATGGCCGCAGCAGTCTTGCTTGCGATGGGCTGGTCTAATGAGGGGAACGCCCAAGTTACGATCCAGTCTGATCCGCTCACCAATTACACCGCCATCCAGGCTGCGATCAACGCTGCTGCTGATGGGGACGTAATTTTGGTAGAGCCGAATTATTATTACGAGTCTATCACAGTCAACAAGAAAGTTCAACTACGTGGTGCTGCCTATGGGGTCGATCCTCGTCCTTCAAATGGCTCTACCCGTGTCGGCAACCTTGCGAATGAAAGTGTGATTTCGGTAGCTCCTAACACTACTGCAATTTGGCAGAAGTCTGACGATATAGTTATCGATGGATTTACCGTGATGCAAACAGCCGGTGCAGGTGCCGCAGATCTGGTCTATGCAGACGGTCCCGACACTTATAATAATATTAGGGTGTCGAATAATATCCTGTTGAACGCTACCGACGAGGGGGTTCAGTTTAAGTATGTAAATGGTGGAGAGATTTCTCGTAACTATATATTGAATGCTGCGGGAGACGGGGTCAATATGTGTTATAGCCTCGCTGGCGCCAACCACAAAATTTTGGACAACGAGATAGAGAACGCCAAGAGTGATTACGGTTCGATCTATATCTATGATATCAATGATGTGGAAATTGCCGGCAACTATATTCATGGTACCGGAAATGGTATCAGTATCTCCTTAGATAAGCAATATTCCTCCAATATCGATGTACATTACAACCGGATAACCAGTGATTTTTCCAGGGCTGCCGTTGGCGTGTATGGTCTTACTATTATGGGCGACGGAACTAACAATATCAGCGTTCATAATAACGAATTTATTGAGACTACAGGCGGAACACCGACTTCTTATAGGGTAATGGTGCATGTCCGGAATAATCCTAGTAATGTAAGTATTAATAATAATTACTTCTCTACTCCGGCACCTATCTTCTCTATCAGTCATACGGTAACCAACACCGTAGATATTAGTTGTAACTGGTATGGTAACGAGGTTTACAGCGAGGTACTTGGAAAGCTGGTGGGTCATGTTAATCCAAATAAGACCATGGATCCGATAAATTTGAACTCGGTATCTTTTATTCCTTATTTGCGGAGTGGATCCAATCAGGCGGATTCTAATGGTGTTGGATTTGAGCCGCAGGCCAATTCCTGCTATTCCGATGTATTTAACTATACACAAAGCACACACCACTACAGCATAGCTGATGCGGTAGCTGCAGCAAGCAATGGCGATTCCCTGGTGTTAGGTCCGACCACACATGAGGTGACTTCTACTGTCTTTATTAATAAACCATTAAAAATTTCCGGACCGGCTGCGGGAGAAGCGGTTATTTCTACTACCGGAAAGAACTATGTGTTCCGCTTTAATGCTGATGGATCCAGCCTGCGGAATGTGCATATACATAAGGAGGATGACTCAACTCAAAATTTGATATTGGTAATAGCCAATGATATTGCCATAGAGAATAACCACTTCGGCGGACAATATGTATTGGGAACTAACGAGGTGTCTCGTGCGATCGAAGTAGCCGGCGGTAAAACAGGGCTTTCTTTCACAGGCAATACAGTGGAAAACTTGCGTCAGCCGGGTTATCTCAACAACTCCTCAGGGGTGATTGCTAACAATACAATTAGAGGAACGCGTGGTTTTGTGGTACAGGCAGGTGATTATGAATTCACCGGCAATATCTTTGAAGGTAATGCTACTGATATTGCTCTACTCAATTCTGTGAGCAATTCACTTTATACAGACATATTAGCGCTTTCTAATGCAAATGGCAATGCCTATATCTCAGATCAGCGCAAGACTCCGAAAGTAGAAGGTTCGGCTACTGTATATGTGAAAGGCGATGGTGCCGATTTTGAAGGCGGTACTACTCCTACTACTCCGTATCGGACAATTAAACATTCCTATGACCACGTATTGCCCGGAGGTTCAATCGTTGTTTATGAGGGTACTTATCCCGAGAATCCGATTGTGATTAATAAGACCATTTCTA
>CAZWPF010000211.1:0-2356 GCA_964636205.1 uncultured Chitinophagaceae bacterium
AAGGAAAATACGGTATACAAATGGTTCTCAAGAAGGGCAATAAAAGAATCCTCATTGGCACACAACATCCGGAAGAGGTGCAGAAATTAATTACACAATACAAACAAGATGAAAAATAAACTCGAAAAGCTTTTTCTCCATCCCTTTGAAGATCATTCAGACAGCGCGATGCTAATGGTCGGCTTATTAGCTTTCGGGTTGATGATCGTAGTTTCTTACTTGGGTAATATCGTATTTGACGGTATTATTCAGACGCATTTGGCGGCTAGTGAAGGCTGGAAGATCATCTTAGGAAATATCAGTAATGTAGGCATTTTGACGCTGGGTATGTATGGTATAGCAAAGATTCTGTATCCCGCTGTGCGCTTGTTGGATATTCTCAATAATGTGCTCATTGCCCGCATACCGCTTTTGTTTCTTGGATTGCTGACTATTCCCATGCAAACTCTTTTGCCAGCAAGTGATCTGACAAAAGATGAAGTTTTTGCGTATTTCGATAACCTGAATACCCTACAGATGCTTGGGCTCAGTGCAATGGCAGTTGCGGTATTGGCGCTCTTGATTTACTTTTTTTACTTATTGGTGGTGGGTGTCAAGCATTCAATCAACAGTAAGAAAGCCGCACACGGATTTGTAATTGTATTGGCTACCTTACTGTTGGATGTGCTGGCGACATTTGTCTACCGCAGTTGGTTTCTCTGATCGCCGGAAAATAAACTTTATCCTTGGTTCGTGTCCGCACGAACCCAAGCCGGCTATGGCGTCGTGGTCGCTACCGGCAAAACCTTGCCATTGTAAAATTTACTGCCGTTTTGGGCAAATTCGGCCACGTAGCGTCCCATTTCAAAAGCCAATGTTCCTGCTTCTACGCCGGGGAATGCAGCTTCAAACATCTCCGTCATCGAAGATCCCAAGGCCAGGCAATTCACTTTGATGTTTTTGTCCTTTAGTTCCTCAGCTAGGCATTCGGTTAAGGTAGCCAGAGCCGCTTTGCTGGTTGAATAGGCACTTAAGCCGGGGAATTTCGCCGTGCCCTGTACCCCGCCCATGCTGCCAATATTGACAATATGCCCGCCGTGAGGCATGAGTGGGACTACGTGTTGGATCATATTCACATGTCCCAAAAGGTTGGTCTGCAACATCTGCGCGAAATCCTCCAGAGTAGTATCCAAAAAGGGTTTGTGTATCAATGCCCCCGCATTGTTGATCAGAATATCCACATGCTCAAATTTGGATTGGATAAAGGGGACCAATGAAGTCGCATAGGCGTCATGTACAATGTCAAATTGGGCGGGATATAGTTTGCCTCCATCTGGATTGAGGGAAGTTGCAATCTCATGGAGCTTTCGCAACTTGTCTGCCGATCGGGCCAAAGCAATAACTTGGTTTTCCTTATTGGCGGTCAAGTCCAATACCGCCTCAAATCCAATACCACTACTTGCTCCTGTGATGATAATATTTGCCATGATTTTATACTATACTTTTTGATGTGTCTTCTTCTAATTCCTTCTCCACCTCTGCGGCACTTGGTAAATATTCGGTGCCCAGTCTACGTGGTCTAAAAATAAAATAAGCTCCCGGTAGGGCTGTTACTAATGAAATGGTGTAAAACGTGAGGCTGATTAAAATCGCAAGCTGTTCACTAATCTGCATATATTGCGCTGCTTCGACCATAAAAAGCTCGCGTATACCAAGCGCACCTCCGATGGATGGAATAATCGCAACGATCGAAGATACCAGAAATATCAGCAGATAAGGGGAAAACTTGCCATCATGCCCCAATGCGTATAGGATAAGCAAAGCACTTAACAGCTGAAAGCCCTGTACCACCAAAGCTTTAAAGTGGGTTTGAAAAAAGCGCTTTGCGAAGGGCCGAAAAAATAAATACAGGATGTAGATGTAAGAAACCGTACCCACGACTGCCGCGCTGATGGTCCATACATTGGGAATAGCGAAGCGGGGGAGGAAGACCACCAATGCACAGGTAAAAATCGCCATGCCCCACAAGCCGCTCAGACGGTCAAAAAACACGGCGCTTAACAATTTTCGACCTGAAAAATTATATTTTTTCTTGAGAAAGTAAACTTTATACGCATCGCCTCCCACGCCGCCGGGTAAGAAAAAATTATACACCAGCCCAACCCAGTATAATTTCACATTATAGCGTTCGGAAAGTTTAAGCTTGATGGTTTTAAAGAAACTGTTGAGGCGGGACGAAGCGACCAATTGGGAGATAATGTAGCTAAACCAAGCTAACAGCAAAAAACCTTTATTGCTTTCTAACAATATAGCACCCAACGTATCAAACTGAATTTTTTGCGAAACCAAGTATAGGGCGCCTAGTGTCACGACGATC
>CAZWPF010000212.1:0-2201 GCA_964636205.1 uncultured Chitinophagaceae bacterium
GGCGTTCGCACAGCCGAAGGCTTCGCACGTCGAGGATGAAATCCGAGACTCGTACGCAAATTGCAACTAGCAATTTGCTCGCACGTTGATTCGAGTCAGCGCTCGAATCAACCCAATTGTTCGGCCAATCCGATAAGTAACCCTTCTACACCTCTTATATAACATAGCCTATAGACATCTTCATATTGTACCACTTCGTCTATAATGGTAACACCGAATTTATTTTGCAACCTTCCCAATAACTCGTCCAGATTGTCCACTCTGAACATTACCCGCAAATAGCCCAGCGAATTCACCGGAGCTGTTCTGTGATCGGCAACAACTTCCGGTCTGATAAATTGCGACAATTCCAACCTAGAATGCCCGTCGGGTGTAACCATCATGGCGACCTCCACCATTTGGTTGCCTAATCCCGTAACCTTTCCGGCCCATTCTCCGTCTACCATCATCCGTCCCTCAAGACGCAATCCTATTTCTTCGAAGAATGCGATGGCATTTTCCAGTGATGCTACCACAATGCCCATGTTGTGCATCTCTATAAGTTTACTTTTATCCATTTTGATTCTATTTTCTGATAATTTCGCAATCGACTCATATATCAACAGACTAATTCCTCGGATACCAATATTACCCTTAGTTCATTCAAACAATGATCAGATTGATTGACGCCTTAATGAATATTGTCCTGCGACTGATGAAGATCTCATTCAAGGTCTTGCACTCTAACCTCACCTGCTGATTCCTTTCTACTGATGCTATTAATTTCATCCCAATAAATCCTTTCCGGAATTAGGAACCGTTCGTACGCTTCATAATTTATCTGTGTCTTTCCCCAGACTTTGAAATAATAGGATGCAGTCATGCGATCCCAGTGAATGATGTTACGGGAATACTGGAATTGCTGAAAAAAATTCAACGCAATTAAAAAAACCGCTACGCTCGCCGCGGTCATTCGGAATACCCTACTCCTTCCTCCTATTACCTGCTCCACAAGCGCGGCTAAGGGCAAGGACATTATCGAAAAATAGCCCACAAGTGGGCGACATCCAAAACTACCTCCATACCACCACATCCACCAGCTAAAAGTTATGTATATCGAAAGACACATCACCAACAACAAGACGGGCGTCAGACGACGATATTGTCGCCAGAAAAAATAAAAACCTATCGATGCCAAAAACGCTAATGGTGTATAGACAAACCAACCTTTTCGAAAGCTGAATAATCCGTCTAATACTCGTGAATTTTGAAAATTGAAATATTCATTACGATACGAATATACCAGCCACTGTCCGGAGACATAATACCAGTACAACATTTGGATTAAAAATGGGAGTGCGAAAACAATTAAAACAAGAGGAAACTCCCGGATAACTTGGGTCAAGAATCGGATGCGGACTTCAAAGGAATTCCAACTATATACTCCCCAGGCGATGGGGACAATTAGAAAAATAGCGTCTACAGGACGCACCAAAACAATCAAAGCGCAGACAAGTGCAAGTAAATAAAAATACCTTGGCTGTTGTTGATGATACCACTTGTTTGTCAGATACAAGCAGGCGGAGAGCAATGCAAAAGAATAAGCATGACCCATTCCCGGTTCATAAGCGGTATAGTAAAATAGGTTGGTGCCAAATGCTATACACAATATCGTAATCGTTACAGTTGTTGTTTTGAAAAAGTCTGATAAAAACTTTCTGAGCTGGTTCAATCCGAAGACTGTTGCTCCGATGGAAGCGATGATTACTGCAATTTGATAGGGGAAACTGTATCCATCGGCCGGGAAATGGTTAGAAATTCGCGCTATACCATGGGCGACTAAAAAAGTTGGAGAGGTAACAAAAGCCACTCCGGCTGTGTATTTATTTAATCGATTGCCATTTGGCAATTCATGAAACATCCATTTTTCACTGGAATCCGGCTGACTGAGAAAGGAAAATTTTTCTAAATCCTGGTAAATAAAAAGCGCCGGATTGTAGGCATAGTAACCCGCAGCATCAGAGATAAAGACATTTTTATGCGTATCAAGGTTGTTCCATCCCAAAGTAAATGATACAATCGCAAACAGAGCTATTACTATTTTCGTCGACATAAACATTTCTGCAATCAAATTTCATAAATATAACAAAATGAATAAATGATTGGTAGTATATGAATACTGAGATTAGGTGATTTTCCAACCAGGTAGCGAGTTTATCAGC
>CAZWPF010000213.1:0-2193 GCA_964636205.1 uncultured Chitinophagaceae bacterium
ATCTGCTCGGACTGCTACAATTTCTTGATCCGGAATAGAATCAGCTGTAAGTCCCGACGGTATATCAATAGCAATTCTATGATTGGGCAAATCGTTGATATGCAATATTAATTCAGCGATCCAACCTTCCGGTGGCCGGTTGAGACCTGTACCAAATAAGGCATCTACAATCACTATATCCTGAGATATATCGCTGATAAAGGTTCCCGGCTCCAAAAGGCTAATCAGCTCTGCATCAAGTTTTTGAAGTCGCTCCAAATTGTTGAGACAATCTCCGGAAAATGCTTCCCCGTATTTCGCTACAAATGCCTTGACACTATACCCTTGCTGGTGCATCAACCTGGCAATAGCCAAGCCATCTCCCCCGTTATTACCCATTCCACACAAGAATATGAAAGGTTGCTCCCGCCCATACTGCTGCGAAATAGCCCGCATGCAAGCCATTGCAGCCCGTTCCATCAATTCTATGGAGTGTATGCCGCTTGCATGAATAGTATAGGCATCACAGGCGCGAATCTGAGATGCTGAGAATATCTTCATAGAAGCAAATTATAAAAAAATGGTTACACAATATCACTATCATTCTGCCAATTAAAAAAACAGTAAATATTCCCAAATACTAACGCGATTCCCTCAAGTTTGCCGCTCACATATATAGTCTGACTTAATTTGGAGAAACCTAGAATTCCCCCCTAAGCTAATTGATCTTAATCGCTATCTTTGTTCGTCATTTTTAATTTTAAAGCAGGATCTGTAAGCTAACTTCATATTAAATTCCCATGCTCCAACGTTTCAGCATTCTCTCTACTTTATTCCTTATTTTTTCAATATCCGGGTTTGCACAAACCGGTACCATTAAAGGTTTCGTTTACGAAAAAGGCAGTGGTGAGCCCATGATTTACACTAATGTGTTCATTGAGGGAACCGGAATTGGCGTTCAAACCGATTTGAACGGATATTTCTCTATCCGCGCTCTGCCGGGAGGTACCTATACACTGGCTTCTACCATGATCGGGTACGACACCGCAAGGGCGGTTGTGCAGATTAAGGATGGTGAAATCGCTACCCGGATGCTCTACCTTTCCCGGGCACAAATGGAGTTGCAATCAGTGGAAATATCTGCCAGAAAAACAGAACAGGTAACTCAGATCAAAGCAGGTTCCGTGACGATTACCCCTCGTGAAATGAAAATGTTGCCAAGCAGTGGTGGCGAACCTGATATCGCGCAATTCCTGCAAGTAACACCGGGTGTTGTCTTTACCGGTGATCAGGGAGGTCAGTTATATATCCGCGGTGGCGCCCCGGCTCAAACTGGAATTCTACTGGACGGTGTTACTATCTATAATCCCTTCCACTCTATCGGTCTCTATTCTGTATTTGAAACCGATGCTATCAGAAGTGTGGATATCCATACGGCAGGCTTTAATGCAGAATTTGGGAATCGTACATCAGCAATTCTGGACGTACGTACTAAAGACGGTAACAAAAACAGACTGTCCGGAAAGGTATCCGGTTCGCCAATTATGGCCAGAGTTTTACTAGAAGGACCAATTTCTAGACCAAAAAACGAAAATGGTAGCAGCACTACCTTCTTAGTTTCTGCAAAACATAGTTATCTCGACAAAACGTCTTCATCTGTATATGGTGGATTGGGTACACCTTATAATAACGGACTTCCCTATGCATTTACCGATTTGTACGGTAAGTTGTCCTTCAACGCCAGCAATGGTAGCAAGTTGAATATATTTGGTTTCAATTTCGATGATAAAGCGAAAATGTTGCTTCCGGAAACGGATATCCCAACTGCTGATTTTAGTTGGAAGGCGACCGGAGGGGGTGCAACTTTCGTGGTTTCTCCCGGCACATCAGATGCTTTGATCAGTGGTCGTTTGGCATATTCTAAATATCTGATGGACTATAACGAAAATAATTATCGTCCTCGCACCAGTGGTATCGACGGTTTCGAAGGTGCCATCGATTTCACTTATTTCCTCCCCGGTTACAGTCAGCTGAAATACGGTGTGGAAGTAAGCGGACTCCATACTTCACTTACATATTTCAACACCCTCGGTATCGAAACCGATCTTGAGCGTCGTAATACAATGGCGGCATTGTATGCAACTTACAGAAAGAATTTCAACGAGAAGTTTATCATGGAGCCTAGTTTAAGGATGATGTACTATGCGACCTTAT
>CAZWPF010000214.1:0-2143 GCA_964636205.1 uncultured Chitinophagaceae bacterium
AAGATTTTCTTTTTGTTGTATCTGCCCAATGGTTTTGTGCTGTTGAGCCTATTATTAGCAGCATCGATCGGTGCTGCAGAAGATGTCCAAGTAGAGCGCCGGAAGGAGGCGACTACCCTACGTTATCAAACGGGGATGGGAACCTTCAGCATTCAAACGCAATTGGAAATAAGCTCAGGTTTGCTGTATCCGCCCGACGAACTACATATTTGATTCCTGAAGATTATTCTTAAAGTTCTGCAGGTAGGGCTTAGGTTAGCTCCAGATACGACCAAATTAACGATTTACTCTTCAATATGCAATAGGAAGTAGCGAATCATAGTCCACAATAAATATCCAAAACTCTTCTGCGCATAAGGATTAGCCGCTCAAATAGAGATTAAGACCAGAAACAAGAGGCTGAAATGTAAGAAACGGGATGCATAGTGTCACCTAACAGAGCGAAGAATTATCGAAAATACATCGATAAGTATCATGATCTATCTTATTCAATAACAATTGGAGACATGCAATTATGGGCTCATAAGCTTATAATTTGCTCGATTCCGGCATGCATTGAGTTCCCTTTGAAGGTTTTATTGAAGTTTTTTTTGCAAGTGGGAGTCACAAAATATTTGTTGGATTATTCCATTGCAGTAAAATTCAGAACAGTACATGTATGCCCGTCCCCATAATAACCAAAAATCACGTTTTTTGAACAATTTAGTCTATCGGCCACCTTGCTTAACTAGCCACGAGATAAGTCGGAATTAGGCATTAAAAACTCCGCTGATTATTACCTTTATTACGATCGGCAAAGTCTTTTTAAAACAAATCCTCTGCAGTCTCCTTTTTGAAGACTGCAGAGGACGAGTTTATTTACGGATATTCTTCCTAACCTCTGCCCTAAAGAATTTCTGCTAAGAATTCCTGAAGCGCGATACCTTTGAGATTTACGGCGACTACCTTTCCTTCTGGATCGATTAGTAGGTTGTGCGGAACCGCTCGGATGCCGTAAAGTTTAGCTGCGGCGTTGTCCCATCCCTGCAAGTCCGAGACCTGCGTCCATTCCAGTCCGTCGGCTTCGATCGCCTTCAGCCAGTTGTCCTTCTTACCGGGGTAATCCAGCGATACACCCAGGATAGTAAAATTGCGGTCGCTGAAGTTTTGGTATGCTTTCACGAGGTTCGGATTTTCTTTCCGACAGGGTCCACACCAAGACGCCCAGAAATCGATCAGCACATACTTACCTCGGAAGTCCGAGAGGCTTACCGGCTGGTCATTGACATCATTTTGGGTGAACTCTGGAGCTGTTGATCCGATTGGGAATAAGCCCTCATTGAATAAACGCGCTTTGACCTTTGCCCCTGCGGCGGTACTTTGCAACTCCGGTGATAGGCTGGCAAAAATTCGCTTTCCAGTATTGCGGCGTACCCCTGAATACGAATGCGCGTCGGCCAGGTCAAGACTTACATAGGAATTTGGATTCCTACGCACAAAATCCACTTTAAGAGAATCTTCAAGCAAGCTAATGGTTGACATTTCCGCTAATATAGGCTCGAGCGCTACACCATCTCTTTTTAGCTCCTCAGGCAGGGCATTTAGTTTAGCTTCCACTACTTTCCCACGCTGCTTAATTTCCTTTTCTACGGCTGTTTTATACGCGTTGAAAGTCGCATTGGCTGGCCCACCCTTGACATCGCTCTCGACAAATGCTGTATCTGTTTGCACCTGCACGATCGTATTCTCCAAGAAGATATCCAAAGCTTTCCGCCGTACCTTCCAATTTCCGCCCAGATCACCGTTCTGGTCCAGCCGCATGCTGACCTTCACGGGCACATCCATTGGCCCGTTGAATTGAAAGGTGTTATTTTGTACCTCCGCCGAATCCAAGATCTCGGCATTGGTAAAGCTATAATACCGTACCATATACATTTTGGAGGATGGTTTTACATCCTCCTTCATTTGTACAGTAACGTTGTATTGCGCCTGCTGCGCCATGGATAAAACGGGCATAAGTAAACTAAACAGTACACTTATGGGAATGATTTTCTTCATATCTCTGTGTTTTAAAATTATGTGAAAATTGCTATTTAACGTGAGTTCGGTTTAATTTGTTCGATCAAAAGCCCTCTATGCCGGGCAGGCATCCTACTTTTGACCG
>CAZWPF010000215.1:0-2083 GCA_964636205.1 uncultured Chitinophagaceae bacterium
TGTAGGAATCTGCGCCAATGTTGTCAAATCTCCATCTACCGTTTTAAAATGTTTTGTTGCAGTAACACGAAGCGAGGCGTTACCTAATTTTTTAAGAGCGGATGTGCTTTCATCAAAGCTGAAAGCTTCGATGTGTTCTTTGAATAAACCAAAATCACTTAATGTCGGCACGACCGGAGCGAAAAGCTGTACCCGTAAGCGGTTGGTGGATACAGGTGTCTCGAGCTTGATCAGCCTTTTGGCACCGATACTCGTCGCAGATGCCAAATGCTTCCACGCACCATTTTCATATACGTCGACACGTACGCTGTCCATACGCTGTCCAAGTTTTATGTTTTCACTCAATAGGATAATGTCGAAAGTCTGTGTTTTTGGCAATGAAATATCTATGGTAGGTGCCAGTTCCCCGTCTGCAGGAGCATAATAGGTATAACGGTCATCATCAAAGATATTTTCAACAGCGAAGTCCTTATGTGTCCCTCTTTGGCTACTCGCTTTTGCCTGGGCGCCTGCTGCGAAGTTTGTACCGAAGGTTTTTCTCAACTTCTCCCCAAAATACTTCAGCGATTTCACATCATTGGCGTGCAATACACCTTCGGGCATAGGCGCTAATCCTAAATTCATAGCACCACCACGACCTACTGATTTCAAATAAATCTCAAACAACTGATCGGGTGTCTTGACTTGCACATCCTGATTGGCATGGTAAAACCATCCCGGTCTCTGTGGCACATCACATTCGGCAGGAATCCAATATTTACCACCCCTATCACCTGTAGGAAGATTAGCCGGATCTACTTGCCCGGGTACCGGCGGCATGCCGTCTCTTCCTTTAGGAGTGAGTGTAGCCCATGATGTTTCGGCGGCAAATCCTTTTTCATTGCCCACCCAGCGCATATCTGGACCAACATCAGAAAATATCATAGCCATGGGTTGATGCTCACGCACAATTGGCCAGGTTTTTTCTTCCCACTCGTAATAGGTAACTCTATCTATCGTACGACGTTCATTGCGTCCCCCATAGTAGCCATCCCCACCATTAGCACCATCATGCCAGGAGGTAAACAAGGGCCCATAGCCTGTCATCAACTCGCGCAATTGCTCACGATAAGCGTCGGCATAAGCCGGAGTACCGTATCTCGTGTCATTGCGGTCCCACGCAGAAAGATAGACGCCAAACTCCATTCCCGCACGATGTGTGGCCTCCATAAAGTCGCGCACCATATCGCCCTTCCCATTTTTCCAAGGGGATTTCGAGATATTATAATCTGTAGTCTGTGTAGGCCACAAACAAAAACCATCGTGGTGTTTTGCCACACTAATCAGTCCTTTGAAACCTGCAGAAGCAGCTGCCTGCGCGATTTGATCCGCGTCAAATCCCGAAGGGTTAAAAATTTTGGGGTCTGCATCTCCAAAACCCCACTCCTTATCTTGGAATGTCGTGGGTGTGTAGTGAATCAAACAATACAGCTCCATCTCATGCCAGTGCAACTGACGCGCAGTGGGGAGAGCTCCGTAAGGCTCAGGCGCTGATTGCGCAAGCGAAGCAAGGGGTAATAAGACACTAAATAATTGAATTAAGGTTTTCTTCATAATTATGTAAGACATATCTAAATAGATAAAGATAACAGAAAAGCCAATATTTTCCATATGAAGGGGGTAGAAATATTTCTCCTGAAAAAGCGTCTTACATAAATTTTATTCTTAAACCATTTCCATATACCCAATATCCCCCTTGACAAACCCCTCCCCCTAACCATCTTACAGCATCACTTATTTGTCCTCAGCATCAAATTTTCTGATGAAAACCACCAAAACCTAAAAGAATTGCAAATTTTTTCTCATTGATCTTCAGGCAGTTATAAAATATTTTCATTTTTTATAGTACTATGTATTGCAAGGTACTGTCTAAAAGATATATCTTTGTATTATCATGATCGCAGAAAACACACAAACCCAGATGCGCAAAGGAATACTAGATTACTGTATTCTTTCGATTATTTCGAGGGGCGAGATATATGCTTCGGATATCATTGCTGAGCTCAAGAAAGCTGAGCTCTTAGTCGTCGAGGGAACATTGTAT
>CAZWPF010000216.1:0-2078 GCA_964636205.1 uncultured Chitinophagaceae bacterium
GAGCGGACGCTCCCCGCGGTGCACAATGTGCACCTTACTTCCGGCACGTGTTGCAATATGGGCAAACTCAAAGGAGATAAAGCCCCCACCAACAAATACGATGGAATCCGGGAGCTCCTCCAGCTCCAGAAACTCAGTGCTGGTCGTAAGATATTCAAAACCGTCAATGGGGATCGGAGCCGGCTTGGCTCCGGCGGCAATTACAAAGTTTTTTGCTGTCAGTCTTTCACCGTTTACTTCGATGGTTTCTTCGTCAACAAAGGACGCTCGACCGTGAATAGGAGTAATGCCTATTTTCTCCATGCCCGTTTCCCGATTTTCGGGGACTGGTTCGGTAAAGGTGCGTTTGAAGGACATTAACTCTTGCCAATCGATAGTCGTATCACCGGAAATACCGTGTCCTTTCATCCTACGATTCCAGTCGATCAGTTCTGCGGCTCCCACGAGTACTTTCTTTGGATCGCAGCCGCGCAGGCCGCAGGTACCGCCGAAGGGTCGGGAATCGATTTGGGCGACATCCCACCCGGCTTTTGCACATTTTCCGGCAGCCATTGAGCCGCCTGATCCGGTCCCGATGACGATAAGGTCAAATTGTTTACTCATAAGCAACAGGATTGATCTTGTTGAATTGGGGGACAGGGCACATCACCATACGAACAGAACACACAGCAGTCTCCCTGTTGAGGTTTTAAAAGTTCATTACAGTTTGGACACTCCCAAAAGAATTGACAAGAATCCGTTGGCATTTCTTCTTTGGACTGATGTCCACATTCGGGACAGGTGATTGTAGATGCTTTAGTAGTTGTTGACATCGTTTAATTATTCGATTTTAAATTATCCTTAACGGTAAATCCGGTCTTGTTGATAGCAGCTGTAATGGCCTCCCGGTTGGTCTTGCTCTTATCATATTTAACGGTGGCCTGCCCGGTATCATAGTAAGCATCCGCTTCGAGGACGCCATCTACACTACTAGCTGCATTTTTAACAGTAGCTTCGCATCCCGTGCAGGTCATCCCCTCAATATCCAGGGTGATGGTTTGCACTTGGCTTTCATTTATATACACCACTTGTTGGTTGTTTTGTTCTGGGTAAAACGCATCGGAGTAATAGGGAAAAGCCAGCATCACAGCAGCCAGTATGGTTACCACGCCCAGAAACCCCTTAGTATTCCAGAACGAGGGATTGTCCTCACAGGCACATTCGGGATCCCATTCCGGCCGTAGCTTTTGATACCAGGCAAAGCCCAGCAGCAGTGCCGTAAGTCCAATCAGGTAGGGGCGGAAGGGCTCTATCCAGGAAAAGGTGGAAGCTACGCCACTGATACCTGCCAGAAATGCGAACACCGGAGTTACGCAGCATAGGGATGCTGTAAAAGCAGCGATCATACCTGCCCCCATCCATTTGGTGTCAGTGTTGTTTTTTTGTTGATTTTTCATGCAGCTAATACCTCCAGAATATTGTTGTCTTTGACTTGATCAAAATTAGGTGAAAGAATTTCGTTAAACAGCGGGTTGAGGGAATAAAAGATCGTTTGGCCTTCCCGCTCAGTTTGTACTAAGCCACCGTCTTTTAGCTTGCGCAGGTGCTGGGAAACCGCGGGTACGCTCATATCCAGAATATCACTTAAATCGCAGGGGCATAATTGTTTCTCTTTGTTAAGCAGAAATAAAATTTTCAAGCGGACATCATTGCCAGCCAGTTTCAAAATGCCAACCAGCCGATTAATCGATTCTTCAACTTCTTGTATAGAATCAATACACCGATTAATCTGATTGAGGTCAGCTACCTCGCGAATACATTCTTGTTTACTCATAGTATCATGCTTCTTGGTTTATTATTTGCTTAAGACAACGTTAATATAATAATTATATTATTTAATTAAATACTTAAATAAGGTCAGCCCGCTAACAAGCGCTTCAACGCGGACGTGCCTCGCCATTTCTTGCTTGCCGACTATTTTATAGCTACAATTACTTTTGTAAATAATTAACGTTGGCCTGCACGCCGGTTAAGCGCGGGGTCGTTAGGCCGAGTCCCTTTGGTAAAGGAGAGGAGAATACTCTTGATTCCCCAGTACG
>CAZWPF010000217.1:0-2062 GCA_964636205.1 uncultured Chitinophagaceae bacterium
CAAATGCTGTCCTTGTCCATCTCTGCAGTTGCATTTAAAAACTCAGGAATGGTAACCCACACCGAGGCGGTGTCTTCGCACAAGCCATTTTTCACAAATAAAGAAGCCCGATAAGTACCCGCTGTTGTATAAACATGGTAAGGGGTTCGACCGGTAAACACATTCCCATCCCCAAAATCCCAATGATAATCTCCAACCAGTTTAGTCGGATAATTTAAAAATAACGTATCTCCTTCACAACCAAAATGTAAACTATCCTCAAATAAAGCGCTTACCTGCTCGTAAACAGTTACCGTTACCGGTTGCCGGGCACTCTCGAAGGGGCATCCGGTGATGGTCTGAGTAACATACCAAGTGTATATACCGGGCACGTCAGTATTGGGGGTGGGTGGCCCTGCTAAGGGACTGCCACCTGTTAGACTTTCGTACCAGCGAATACTGTCGCCCGTCGCCTCGAGTGGCTTGGGCGGGTCGTACTGACAATAGGAAGCATCCTTCGCTACAGGCGGATCAGGATTTGGCGCGCCTTTAATAAAAACATTGCGAATGACTTGACGACTCCAAGCCGACCCTGTTCCTGCACAAAATCCGAAATAACCGGACATGCTTAAACTGGTATAACCAACCATTACAGTGGGGCCGCCATCAAAAGAAACCTCAATATTTCCGTAATTAAAACTCAAACGGCACTTATGCCAATTATTGTCAATTATGAAAGATTGATTAACCAAATCCGGGGCGAGTCTTCCGACCGGCGTTCCCTCGGCATAATTCGAAGTGCCGTCCAAGACTCTTAAAGTTACCAGAGGATTGTCGAGTACACCATCATTGTTGTAGGTATCAAAAATTAATAGCAATCCCTGAGGATTATTGGGCAAACCAATCCCACCTCCCAAGGTAAAACCAGTTGGGGGATTAGTGATATACCAGAATGCAATACCGTCTGCTGTGGGAGATGAATGCTCGGTAAAACGAAATTCAAATTCCACGGTAAACCTCGAACATAAAGTAAGATCCTGGGGCGTGCTGTAATAGATATACCCGGCCTGGTTCTGTACCGGATTTGTAAGAACAAACATGTCTCCGGAGACATAACTGGTTCCATTTGCAAACGTCCATCCCGTTGTATTCACCGGGTTTCCGGTTAGCTCTGCTGAAAACCCCTGAGCGGAAGATTGAAAACTTAAGTATATGAATACCAAAACTAATAGTAAACTTCGAAGCATATGGGGGCGTATGATTTTATAATAAAATTAACCATTAAGCAAAATACAAATAAACCGGAGTATAAAATCATATTTTTGTCGATTCAGCAGAATTCTCTAACAAATCGCAAAATTAATTGGAAGCAATGCCCCTTGCCAGTGTCATCATTTCGGTTTACAATCGTCTGGATTTTTTAGAATTGGTACTTGCCGGTTTTGAAATTCAAACAGTAAAGGATTTCGAGATCATTATTTCCGATGATGGTTCGGGTCCCGCATTTATCGAAGGGTTGCAGCGAATCATGAAGAATAGTGATTTGCTGATCCGGCATAATTATCAGGAGGACATTGGATTCCGGAAAAACAGAATTCTGAATCGTTCCATCGAAATGGCGCAGTCCGACTATTTAATATTTGTCGATGGCGATTGCATACCACATCCTGAATTTGTTGCGGAACATCTACGGAACAAAGAAGTGGGTGTTTGCCTGGCCGGCAGAAGAGCTGATCTCTCAGATGAATTAACCCAACGTTTGAGTCCGGATAAAATCAGAAAGGGTATCATGCACTCATTTGGCATCAAATGTCTGATGCTTTCCCACTTTCTTCAGATGAAAGCATATCACATCATGAACGGATTCTATATTAAAAATCGACTGTTTAGAAAGTTTAGCAACCGGAAAGACCGAGGATTGCTTGGTGCAAATTTTTCGATTCATAAGCAGGATATTGTAGCTATTAATGGGTTCGATGAGCGATACACAACTCCTACATTTGGGGAGGATTCTGATATCGAATTGAGACTACGATTGAACGGTGTCAAAATCAGAACCGTCTTAAATATAGCGGTGCAATAT
>CAZWPF010000218.1:0-1990 GCA_964636205.1 uncultured Chitinophagaceae bacterium
CCGTTGAGCAAGGGCAACGTGAACCACTCTAATGCCTTTCCCATGAATAGCGCAGCAAAGGCTCCTCTCATCTGACTGAAGATTATATCGAATATGACATTTACGAAGGGGCGCTTGAAATACTGTTTTCCGTCTTCCTTGTAAATCGTAAAATCGGTCAGGTTACTCGAATTAAAGTCCGTTTCCATTTCGACCGTCGCCAAGGGGATTCCTCTCTCTTCTCCTTCGAGATAGTTAAGACTGACTGAAAAAATACATTTAAATTGTTTTTCGGATTTACTCACAAAATCTAGTTTCGTCTCCACCCCGAAATTGCGCTGGTTCGGAGTCGTCATTAAGGCTCCTTCGGGTGTAACGATAAACCGGGTTATCCGCACTTTCTCAATCCCTATGTTGATTGATTTACGATTCATATTAAACTTCAATTAACCACTATTTGCACCGTAGTCTCCTCCGGATGAAAGGGAATTTGCGGTGAAATAGGAGCTAAACGACCGCCCTCCGGATTGATCTCATAGGTAAAATGATAGGTGGTCTGTTCCGGCTTATTTTCCTCCTCCAAAAATTCTTCAACCTTCTTAAAACTTACCTGCGGAACATGACCAATCGCCAACGCTAATTCAATCAATTTCGAAATGGTAAAATTGAAATTTCCGTTCAGTATTTGAGACAGGTAGGAAGGCGAAAATCCAAATTGAGCTGCAACCTCTTTTTGCGTTAATTGGTGCTCATCCATGTAGCCTTTTAACAGCCGGTACACTTCACCCTGGATTTGCTCTAGCCAATACCCAGGTTCTTTAATTATTTCTTCCCGCGTGATCATTTTTAAACTTATAGGTTTATTGGAGTTCTTCCTGATCTTTCATTAAGGACAGAAGCGACTTCAGCTGGTTAATATCTTTTTTTTGATTGGCTTTTTTACCCAAAAGTATTATCGTACGCCCCGTTTTCTCTATGTGAACCAGATACATTCTGAGGTGCTTCGATTTGGCTTCATACACTTTACCAAGATCCGACTTTATGTTTAGCTGCTTAAATTTAGTTTCAGGTAACCGCTGGAGATTGCAAAACTGCTCGACTATGGAAAACAATTTCGGTATCTCCTTCCCAAAAACACCTTCCCGCTTTATTTCATCGATCATCTCATATATTAAGTTCCGCCCATCGTTACATAGCATAAAGACCGGTACTTTTGTAAGACCGAACTCTTCTGCTTTATGTAAACTGAACACGGACATCTAAATTAAGTTATAACTTAATTATTTGCAAGTAAACCGTAAACCAATTAGCAAAATTGTCTACTAACTCTCTTCTGAACCCGATTTTGAAACACCGTAGACCGTGAGAAAATGACCGGAGTATAAGACGCCAGTTGTAAACCAACTTCCTTGAATCCAGTCTTACATAAAGAAACTACAAAATATCACTCGCTAGTCACCACACTATAGTATGTATTTATACGGAGCTTCGAACCTAATTACGTTGGTCATTGGTGCCTAGATGCTGCCTGATTATAAATATATCACCACATCCACGATCAAAATCGTAAATAGACTAGGGTTAAGGGTAAAGATAAGAAATAGAATACATTACTTCAAAAAGTGCCTGAGCCTAAATTTAAATTCATAAATACATTTAATGATTCTCCCCGCCGGCTTGTCCCCCGCATCCTCGCCCAACTACATTCTGCAAAATGCGTTAGGAAGTACCCCTGAGTCACCTTGTCTGTCTTTCATTTATCAACTGATACGTGCGGTAGCTAAATACGGAATGAAGAAAGGACAAAGATTGTAACGATATCGACTCGAGATATACGTTACCCGCCAGAAAGTATGCAAAGTCATGAACGTGTGCCACACGGGCCCTCAGACAAGCGAAGCAGGGCTGAATAATTGCGCATCGAATGCCTCACCCCTATTTTTTTTACCAATCATTCCGACCGTTCAACCGTTCACCTAAAACCGGTTTCCCAGCGCGATTTCGTGCGCTA
>CAZWPF010000219.1:0-1986 GCA_964636205.1 uncultured Chitinophagaceae bacterium
AGTGGAGATGTCTTTGACAACACCTTGCACTAAGGACTGCGCCTGGAGGACGGTCGCGAGAAGGAAAACTTGTGCTATAGTAAAAAAAATCCTCATAAAAATGGTTTAATTGTTATAAAAATAGTCGGGCGCGATGAAGCATCGCACGAACAAATATTGTGATGTATTGCGAAATCTGCAAAATTTGTATGTTCACATTAATACTACATCATTCTACGGTTTATAATTTTGTAGCTGCTGTTTAGTCAACTGCTTTACTAACAATTGATTGCGAAGAAAGTTTTTGAAATTGTGTTGGTCAATAGTGTGTAAATTACACTTATTTCGATGAGAGGTAATGATGTAGTAATTTACCGCTCAAGTAGAAATTCTGTGAGGTTTTTTTCGGTCGGAATTCCCAATTTCTTCCGTAATCTGTACCTTCTGATCTCCACCCCACGCGTGGTGATGTTGAGCAATGCCGCGATCTCTTTGCTGGTCATGTTCAGTCGTAAATACGCGCATAGCTTCAGGTCATTGGGCACGAGTTCGGGATATTCCGCTTTGATCTTTTTAAAGAAGTTGCCATGGGCTTCGTTAAAACTTTTTTCGAATATATCCCAATCCCGATTATCATTGTGCGCATCCTCAATGAGCTTATTGATTTTCCGAAGTTCCTCCGAACTTAATTTATTTCCTTCCGGATCTTTCAACTCTTTCAGCTGTGCATGCAGGTTGTTCAGCATCTCATTTTTGTAAATGATGTTTGTAGCTGCATTGGCGAGCTCACGGTTTTTTATTTCCAGTTCCTTTTGGAGTTGTTTGTTTTTTAAGAGGATATACTGTTGTTCGTTCAGTTCGTTTTTGCGTGCTATCGCTTCTTGCTGTTGTTCTAATAAACGTCTTCGGAGCTGATATTGTTTTCGTTGTTGGTGGGTTTTGTAACGTTGTATCCCTTGGTAAGCAATCCACCCCAGCAAGGCTATATACAACACCCAGGCATACCAACGGAAGTACCAAGGTGTTTCCACGACAAAGGAAAATTCGCTCACCTCAGAAACCAAGCCTTCTGCGGTACGCGCGCGAAGTCTTAAGGTATATTTTCCAAAAGATAAATTGGTAAAATCTTTGTATGCCGATTCATCCCATACAGACCATTCCCCGCTGTGTCCTTCCAATTGATATTGATACGACAGTGGAGAGGTGCTGTAGTAGGGCGAAGCAAAGGCAATCCGTAGGCTATTGGTTTGGTAAGGAATGACGACCTCATCAGCATCAAATATCTGGTTGGGTTGTTGTATATTCCATACTTGGGAAATAATAGGCGCCGGAGGAGCAGATTTTTCTCTCCCATTATTTTCCTTATAAATCGCAAAGCCATTATCCAAGCCAATGATATAAGCGTCCCCACTGGGGATAATGTTTTCATAAAAATTCATCATCCGGTTGCGAAGGGGATTCATGCTGATAGAATCCACGGAGACAAGGCCATCATCCGCAAAACGCACTTGCGCAATCCGCGAACGGTTGATGAACCAATACTGTCCTGGGCTTTTGCGTATGATTTTATTGGCATAGCGAAAATTGCCTAATTTTGAATTGAGTGCTTCGTGGGCTTGAAACTTCTTGATAATATCATCGTAGTAGAACAAGCCCGAGTCTGATGTGAATATAATGTTGTTTTCCAACGGATATGCGCCGTAAAAAATGACCTCATTCAAAGTCGAATCCGCAATTGTACTGGTTTTTGTATCGACCCTATCAAAGTTGCGATCGAAGGAGACCAAATCCACCTTGCGGTTGTCGCTGATCCAGTATTCATTTCCATTTTTGTGCCGTATTTGACGCACAGGCTCCTTTATTTCTTGAAAGCGCTTGACAAACTCAATTCCGTTTGAAACATCAAATTTGGCAATACCGGTGTAATTGCCTTGCAACACATAGGAATTGTTGGGCGTAGTTTCAAATGTCCATCCACCCGTGATTGCAGAAAGCTTTTGCATTCCG
>CAZWPF010000220.1:0-1943 GCA_964636205.1 uncultured Chitinophagaceae bacterium
AAATGAAATAATTCAAAAACAAAAAAACTGAACATACTATAATATGATCAAGAAGGTGTTTATTTCGCCTTCTTAGTTTGCATTATTAGCTATTTTCATGTATTATGAGTAACTATACTCAAAAATCCGGGAGGGATTTAATGATTCAATTTAAGCAAGTCAGCAAGAAATTCAAAGACACTACTGTATTAAAAGACATATCTTTTGACATTGAAAAGGGAAAGCTAGTTGTCCTAATTGGTTTAAGTGGTTGTGGTAAAACTACCACATTAAAAATGATTAACAGGTTAATCAATGCCACATCGGGTACCATTACAATTAATGGAGAGGATGTTTCGAAGAAAAACAAAATCAAATTGAGAAGAAATATCGGATATGTCATTCAGCAAACAGGGCTTTTCCCACACATGACCATCCGTGAAAATATTGAAATTATAGCACGTGCTGAGAAACGCCCTTCGGAAGTAATTACAAAGCGCACAAAAGAATTGATGGATATGGTTGGTATGGACAATTCATTTCTCGAGCGTTATCCCAATGAATTATCCGGCGGACAGCAGCAGAGGGTAGGCGTAGCTAGAGCCTTTTCTCTGGATCCCGAGATTATTCTGATGGATGAGCCGTTTTCGGCCTTAGATCCAATTACAAGAACTTCATTACAGGAGGAACTAGTTAATCTTCAGGCAAAGGTCAAGAAAACAATAGTATTTGTAACTCATGATATGAGCGAAGCCATTAAAATCGCAGATAAGATTTGCATTATGGACAAGGGTAAAATCGTTCAGTATGATACTCCGGAAAATATTCTGAAGTATCCGGCAAATGATTTCGTTAGCGAGTTCGTAGGTAAGAACCGTATCTGGGAATCTCCTGAATATATCCGAGCCAAGGACATCATGATCGAAGAGGTCATAAGCTGTTCAAGAGAATTATCGCTCTATAGAGCACTTGAAAAAATGCGACACTTCAAAGTTAACAGTCTGATTGTTATGGATAATGCAAGCGGGAAGATGTTGGGCATCGTAAAACCTAAGCTGATCTCCAAAGTAAAGGACAAAACGACTAAGGTTGAAGATATCATGATTAGAGACTTTGCATTTGCAACCCCGGAAGACTCTGTTGTCGACATTCTTAGGGTTATAGAAGAAAATAATATATCCGAGATACCAGTTATCGATGATCAGGGCAAGATTCTGGGGCTTGTAACACAGAGCACTCTCATTACAACGCTAAGTGAACAATACATTGAAGAGGAGGTGAGGTAATTGAATATCTTCGAATATATGTCAACGAATTTTGATCAGGTTATGATGCTGACAAAAGAACATATTATGCTTACGACCATCGCTGTGGGACTTGCGGTATTAGTAGGAGTTCCCCTTGGAATTCTAATTAGCTACTTTCGCAAAGGCAGCGATATGGTTTTAGGTAGCGCCAACATTGTACAGGCAATTCCATCGATGGCACTGCTGGGATTGGCAATACCTATTCTAGGCATTGGTTCGACACCTGCTGTGGTAATAGTTATTCTCTACTCTCTCCTTCCCATCATAAAGAACACTTATACCGGGATTACAGGCATTGATAAGGATATTTTGGAATCTGCCAAAGCCATTGGCCTTACAAAATTGCAGATTCTAGCTAAGATTCGTATTCCACTTTCATTACCGGTTATAATGGCTGGAGTAAGAATTTCCTCCGTTACGGCGGTAGGGCTCATGACTATGGCAGCCTTTATAGGTGCAGGTGGTCTTGGTTTCTTGATTTTCTCCGGAATAAGTACCACAAATAACGGACAGATACTGGCAGGCGCAATCCCTGCAGCTATTCTCGCACTCATTGTAGACTATATATTTGGATTGATTGAAAAACTGGTGACACCAATCAGTTTGCAAGTCAGCGGTGCCAATCCTAAACAAAAGTTGAAGAAATCCAGAAAAACA
>CAZWPF010000221.1:0-1903 GCA_964636205.1 uncultured Chitinophagaceae bacterium
TGCCCACGCCGGAGCAACATGAAGTGGGCGGTTACGAAACCTGGATGGGGACCAACAGGGTGGAACCAAATGCTTCCCGGAAAATTGTTTCTGAACTGCTCTCGCTGTTTTCTAAGATGAAATAGATTGCCTAACTACTAGGATCCAAAAGTCATGCATACAATTTAGAATAGATGCAATTAAAAAAGGGAATCATAATACTTGGCACTTTTATATTACTGTTTTCGGCATTGGTAAATGCACAAAATATCTACGTCGGTGCTTCAACGGTTGATATTACACCCAACTTACCCATCGCTACAGATGGGTTGCATGAGTTACGGATAGTGGAGAATATTGAAACGCCCCTGGAAGTGGATATTCTCGTTTTGGCATTGCTTAGTGAAACAAATAATTTGGAGAAGGTTGTATTTGTCACTTGCGACCTGGTGACCATTCCATCCGAGTTACGGGATTTAATCAGAGATAAAGTGAAAAGCCAAATGCCTGAATTTGATCATGAGAAAATCATTATTAATGCAACGCATACCCACAGTGCACCTGTAGTAAGAAAAGATTGGTACAAAGTTCCCAAAGATATAAACGCTTCTGAAGATTATTTGCAATTGATTTCCGATAGGATTGCTTCGGCCATTACCGATACTTGGAACCGTCGTCAGGCCGGAAGTGTGACCTGGGGAACTACGCAAGCAAAAAAGGTAGCGTTCAACCGGAGAACGGTATATGCTGACGGGACAGCAAAAATGTGGGGGACAGCAAATACGGATGATTTTCGTGGGATAGAAGGCTATGAAGATCAGGAGGTAGGCACGCTTTTTATTTGGGACAGCACAGGAAAGTTACTTGCTACTTGTATAAATGTGGCTTCTCCTGCCCAGGCTTCCGGAGCTTCGCTAACATCGATAACGGCAGATTACCCCCATTATTTAAGGGAGAACCTTCGGGATCAATTTGGCGAAGGTTTAACAGTATTGACTTGGATAGGCGCGGGTGGGGATATGACGGCAATGCCTTTGTCGGCTGGACGGCCTGCTGAGGAAAGGATGTTTAAACTTCAAGGATTAAACTATGACAATGCCCGTAGTGTCGATTATCAAAAAATGATTGGAACTAGAATCGCGGATGCAGTAAAAGAAACCTATGAAATAGTAAAGGATGATCGTCATGAGCGCGTAGCCTTGAGGCATGAGACAGCATCATTTGATCTACCCATGCGCGTTGTAACAGAGGATGAATACAAGGACGCGAAAAAATCCAGAGACGAAATTTTAAACGATTTTACAAAATCCACTTATTTATACCGTCGGATCGTCTGGCATCAGGAAGTGATTGACCGGTATGAAAAACAACAATTATGGTGGAATACCGACATACACGCGGTCCGAATTGGGGACATTGTCGTATGTACAAATCCTTTTGAGCTGTTTACAGATTTTGGTGTTCAGATGAAGGGACGAAGTAAAGCCTTGCAAACGTTTATTGTTCAGCTTGTTGGTCCAGGTACTTACGTTCCGTCAAAAAGAGCCGTTGAAGGGGGGGGATATTCTGCAATAATTCAGAGCAATAGAGTCGGACCTGAAGGCGGCCAAATTTTGGTGGATAAAACTGTAAGCCTCATTGACAAGTTATGGAATGACTAATTGAGCTATTTGTTTAAATGAGTATTTATTAACCTTTGATCAAATGAAGAACAAATATAAAATAGGTGAAAAAGCAGCGCTAAGTTTCTTGATGCTATTTTTTACCAGTATATATTTGTTTGCGCAGGAAAATTACGGTACTACAGGAGTACAGGAGTTCCGTGCGGGTGCTTCCGTCAGTAACATTACTCCAAGATTGGGCCAGGGCATTGTAGGTGGGTTTGGAACTCCGCCCACCGCCACCCATGTGCATGACCAGTTGC
>CAZWPF010000222.1:0-1785 GCA_964636205.1 uncultured Chitinophagaceae bacterium
CACAGAACTTTTCATCCAGTTCTACTGTATAGCAAATCCGCTTGGTCTGCTCGCAAGCAATAAGGGTACTGCCCGAACCACCAAATGGATCTAGTACAATACACCCTGTCATGCTGGAGTTTAGGATAGGGTAGGCCACCAGCGGAACCGGCTTCATCGTGGGATGGTCTGCATTCTTCTTGGGCTTGTCAAACTCCCAGATGGTTGACTGCTTGCGGTCGGAATACCAGGCATGCTTACCGTTTTTCTTCCAGCCGAACAGGATTGGCTCATGCTGCCATTGATACGGTGATCGTCCAAGCACCAGCGATTGCTTCTTCCAGATACATGTGCCGGAAAGGTAAAATCCGGCGGCATCAAAAGCACGACGGAAATTAAGCCCTTCGGTGTCAGCATGGAATACATAAATAGACGCGTCCTTCGCCATCGCTTTTTCAGTGAGGGTGAACGCGTCTAAAAGAAACTGATAAAACTTTTCATCCGCCATATTATCGTTCTTAATCTTTCCGGCTGTGCCTTCGTAGTTAACATTGTACGGAGGATCAGTCACCGTTAGGTTGGCCAGCTTTCCGTCCATGAGCAGATTAAAGGTCTCTACCTTTGTACTGTCGCCACACACGAGCCGGTGCTGTCCAAGGAGCCATAGATCACCCAGCTTTGTAATAGCAGGTTTTGAGAGTTCTTTGTCCACATCAAAGTCATCGTCTTTTACATCCTCAATACCGCCCAACAGCTTATTTAACTCTGCATCGTCAAAGCCCAGGAGCGACAAATCAAAATCTACACCTTGTAATTCAGAAAGTTCTACCGATAACATTTCAGTATCCCAGCCTGCGTTCAAGGCAAGGCGGTTGTCAGCGATTATGTATGCTCGCTTCTGTGCTTCGGTCAAATGCTCAGCGAATACACAGGGGACCTCAGTGATACCTTCCTCTTTGGCTGCAAGGACTCTGCCATGCCCTGCGATTATATTTAAGTCTTTATCCACTATGACTGGATTGACGAAACCAAACTCCCGTAGGCTCGCACGAAGCTGGAGAATCTGTTCTTTGCTATGTGTACGAGCATTCCTTGCATATGGCACCAGCTTATCAATATTTACTTTTTCTAATCGTTCAGTTGTATTCACAATCTTCTACCGTCCTCTCCTACTTGAAAGCAGAGCTTCCATAATATCGTCCTGCGGATTTCCAATGAAAGCCGTGGTACAGTTTTGCTTGACTATGTCAAAGATCTCATACCAGAGCAGGTTAGCCTGCTTTTGAAATGACTGGCTCATTTGCACGAATGGACTAGCAATCGCACCTCCCGTTGTTGGGTGCTTGCCTAAAAGGCCATATGTGCTTATAGCTTCTTCACACTGGATGTATCGTGTAAACGACTGTGCATAGGCTTCGACGAGTCTGGGATTTACGAATTTTTCACAACCACGTTCCTTGAGCCATTTCCATGTTTCAATAAATAGGGCATCAGCACCCAGTGGTTTACCATCTTTTTGCCGTGCGCTGAGGTATTCACTCGGCGTCGGCATATCTTCACCATTCAAGTCTGCTGTGTCGTCCAGTTCGCTTGCTTCGAGCATGGACTCTGGCTTAAATTCTGGCGCCTCCAAAATCCGTGCGGCTTTACCTGCTGCGATCTTTTCCGCAAGAGGTTGTGGTTTGTCCCCGGCACGCACGCGACGCCCACCTCTATTTGTACCGTCTTTTGCCACGTGCCTTCACCTCCTTGCTGTGGCAGGGTTTAATACCCCGTTTGAACCTGAATTTTTTCGCGCGTGACCCC
>CAZWPF010000223.1:0-1528 GCA_964636205.1 uncultured Chitinophagaceae bacterium
TAATACCGCGCTTTCCATTTTGCCACAGGCATGTAGACGCGGAATGTAATGATCGCTTGCAGCATTTTACCCTGAAGCGATAAGGATTCCACCTGCTGCCTATCGGTATAGTTGTATTCAACCGGATTTTCAAAAAAGCTCAGCGGCGTGTACACAAATCGCAAATTAAAGCTCGCGGGCACCACGAGGCGCGATTGCCAATCGATACCAGCTCCTAATACGGGTGTCACCGAACTGATATTTTTCTCGGGATTAGTACCCGGTATGTCGACCATTCCAGTTGCTGAATGCAAGGCGGTATATCCGGAATGCCTATAAAAACCGGCTCCGATTTGCATAAAGGGCATGATGATATTATTCTCATCTACAGAAACATGAATTCCCGTTCCGGCCATCACCAATATTTGCTTCATGCGATATGCGGTCCGACTCTCTACTCCATCCGGCACCGGAAACAGAATACGGGAGAATCCCCCGCTGATGTCGAGCATAGCATCAAAGCTCTGTCCCGTTTGATACCTCAAACCCATCACACCCTGAACTCCGAGTTCAAAGGGCCAGTCATTTTTATACTTGGTTATTGTCTGATCTCGCAAAAAAGCATCATATCCCACTCCGGCTCCCAAAAAACCATATAAAGTGTTGTTCTGAGCAACTGCTGCCACTGGAAACATCAAGATTAATATCCAGATAATGAACGAATGGAGTCTTTTCATCGCGAGTTTTCGGTTTTATCTGCCAAATTTCAGGGTGCAAGATAAATATCATTAGGCATTCCTCCGGAGTTTTGTGTTCTCCGGTAATCGACAGTTGAAAACTGTTGCTTTTCATCCTCATAGGATGATGTAACATTTATTGGGAAGATAACTTCGTACTTTTGACTTCTCTTATAGTTTTCCATGCATTATTTATCAGTAGAAAATCTCAGTAAATCATACGGTGTCAAGCCCTTATTTCATAATATCACTTTCCATATCAACGAGGGTGATAAAATTGCGCTTATTGCAAAAAACGGAAGTGGTAAATCCACCCTATTGAAAATATTGGCGGGTCAGGAACATCCCGACAGCGGAAATGTGTGGGTCCATAAAGATGTCACCGTGGCACTGTTTGAACAAGATCCCCTGTTCGACGAAACCAAATCAGTATTAGACAATATCTTCCACTACGACCATCCGGTGGTGAATGTATTGAGAGAATATGAGGTGGCATTGGCACATCCCGAGCAACCGGCATTGCTGGAAGAAGCTTTGATCAAAATGGATGAATTCAGCGCCTGGGACTATGAAGCCAAAGTGAAGCAGATATTGGGCAAGCTCAATATTACGCAGTTTGAGCAAGCCGTAAATACCTTGTCGGGTGGACAAAGAAAGCGGGTAGCACTGGCCCGAACTCTTATCGATATTGGATTTGAGCACCGACATGTTTTGCTTATTATGGACGAACCCACCAATCATTTGGATGTGGGAATGGTGGAGTGGCTGGAACACTATCTGAATCAGCAGAAAGTCACATTGCTGTTGGTGAC